>NZ_JBXWNK010000001.1:0-504843 GCF_059610325.1 Ruegeria sp. YTSA064 | reverse complement strand
GTCGAGACCGCCCTTGATCAGCTGATCTGAAAGGGCCTGAGCGTTCACAATAACCTGCTTGATGTAGTCCTTGAACGAGGGCCGCAGCGCCTCGCCAAACGCTACTGCTTTGCCAGCGATCACATGCATCAGCGGACCACCCTGAATACCGGGGAAGATTGCCGAGTTTACCTTTTTCGCGATCGCTTCGTCGTTGGTCAGGATCATGCCGCCACGGGGGCCGCGCAGCGTCTTGTGCGTGGTGGTTGTCGCGACGTGCGCGTGCGGGAAGGGCGACGGGTGCTCACTCGCTGCAATCAGGCCCGCAATATGCGCCATATCCACGTGCAGATACGCACCGACCATATCGGCGATCTCGCGCATGCGGGCAAAATCGATAATACGTGGAATGGCCGAACCGCCTGCGATGATCAGCTTGGGCTGGTGTTCTTTCGCAAGCGCCTCGACCTGATCATAATCCAGCATGTTGTCTTCCTTGCGGACGCCGTACTGCACCGCGTTGAACCACTTGCCCGACTGGTTGGGGCGCGCGCCGTGGGTCAGGTGACCGCCGGCATCCAGGCTCATGCCCAAGATGGTGTCGCCGGGTTGGATCAGCGCCTGGAACACGCCCTGGTTCGCTTGGCTGCCCGAGTTCGGCTGCACGTTGGCAAAGCCGCAACCAAACAGCTGCCTGGCGCGGTCGATGGCCAGGTTTTCAGCGATATCAACGAACTCGCAACCGCCATAGTAGCGACGACCGGGATAACCTTCGGCGTATTTGTTGGTCATCACCGAGCCCTGCGCTTCCATGACAGCGGCAGAGATGATGTTTTCCGATGCGATCAGCTCGATTTCATCGCGCTGGCGGCCCAATTCGGATGTGATCGAGCCAAATAGCTCGGGGTCACGATCGGCAAGGGATTGGGTGAAGAAACCGGTATCACGAAGATTGGCGTTCATAATGGCTCCACAGGGCTGGGGTTTATCTGGCGGATTTCCTATCGGAAACGGTAGAAATCAGAAAGGCTGTAAAGCGACGAATTGGCCCGCTATGGCGTCAAGTCTGGCCTATTGCGGAAAGGTATGTTTGTTTCGGAACCAAATGTGCAGCACTGGAAACCATAAAACATGACCAAGAGAATCGCCTTTCTGGCCAGCGATGCCAAAGTGGCGCAAACTGCCCGAGACTCTCTTGTGGCGTGCTATGGAAATGCCGCACCCAGGGATGCGGATGTGGTTGTCGCGCTGGGTGGGGATGGCTTCATGCTGCAAACGCTGCAGGGTATCCAGCATCTGAATACACCAGTCTACGGTATGAACCGCGGGACCATCGGGTTTCTGATGAACGAATATGCCGAGACCGATCTGATGGCTCGGCTTGCCGAGGCAGAGGAAGAGGTCGTCAACCCATTGGCAATGACCGCGATGGATCAGTCTGGCCAAAAACACGAAGCGCTGGCGATCAACGAGGTGTCGCTGTTGCGTGCAGGACCGCAAGCAGCGCAACTCAGGATTAGTGTGGATGGGCGTGTTCGCATGGCCGAGCTTGTGTGTGATGGCGCATTACTCGCCACTCCTGCGGGTTCAACGGCTTATAACTACTCTGCGCATGGACCTATTGTTCCGATTGGCGCAGACGTGTTGGCGCTGACACCCATCGCGGCATTTCGCCCGCGAAGGTGGCGCGGTGCTTTGCTGCCGAAAATGGCAAAGGTCAGGTTCGACGTGATCGATGCTGACAAGCGACCAGTTATCGTTGCGGCTGATTCAATCTCTTTTCCAGATATCGACTGGGTCGAAATTAGGTCTGATACGAGCATCCAACACCGGATACTTTTTGATCCGGGGCATGGATTGGAGGAGCGACTGATTTCCGAGCAGTTCACATAAATGTGAGCGAATTGATAAATTTCCTGTCGTTTGTGTGAACCAGTTCACATCCACACCGATAATGGTTTGTTAGCTTCAACTTGCCCGGAGAACACGCCAAGGTGGAAGTGAGTGGCCATCTGACGGTGTTTTCGAATGATTGCGCAGTTTTTGCGCTGGCGAGGGTGGGTGGTGCTACGCTCGTCTTCTAAAATCCGGGCATATTTTATTATGCGGACCCCGGGCACAAAACCCCGGGGTCTATTCTCTATGGCAAGCTGCTACGTGGGCACAAGTTGGACCTAATTGCTCATTTGCTCCCATAAAATCGGGGCCATCTGCCCGACGCGCTCTTCGATGGCGGCTGCGGCATCTACGGCCATATCTTCGCGCCAGCACCGGGCAGCGATCTGAATGTTGATCGGTTGGGGGCCATTCGGCAATTCCGCAAGGCGTGCGGGAACGCTGGCAGCGGGCAACCCCAGAAAGTTCATCGCATAAGAATATACTGCACAGCCCAGCACCTCATGAACACCCTCCGCGCCTTCGGTGTCTCGATCAGGCTTGAAAAATGGCTGCGGCAGAAATGGAGACAGGACTAACGGATAATCCTGCAGGAACAATGACCATTCGCGCGCATGGTGGCTGCGCTGCGCAAGGGCCTGAATCAGATCGTCTCCGACAATCGGGGGAAACTCTTGGAAATAAACTTCAAAAATGTCGCGGATGATTTGCGATCCGGCAGCTTCGATATCACCTTTCATCAAGGTCAGCACTTCGCCCATCAGCGCGCGGTAGCCCAACCTGCCGCATTCGAACACATCTGGCGGATCAATCTCTTCAACCAGATATCCGGCATCGATTAAGGCGTCCCGTGCCGTATCCAGCGCCTTGTCTACTTCTGGATGCAATGCGTAGCCGAACGTGTTTTTTGTGAAGGCGACCTTGATCGGTCCGTCTTGCATATTGCCGCGCCAGGGTAGGTGTACGTGAAAGGGATCCCGAGGGTCTGGTTCAATCAGGCTTGGCATAGACAGGTGTAAATCTGCGGCCGTTCGGGTAATCACCCCCTGAACCGACATCGACTGCGCCAGCATTCCCCGCTCGGCCTTTTGGCTTGGGTTCCACGCGGGCACGCGGCCAAGCCCCGGTTTCACGGTGACCGCACCATTGGCTGCGGCGGGAAAACGCAGGCTACCACCGATATCGTTGCCATGACCCAGAGCGCCTATTCCCGCCATAACGGCCGCGCCGGCGCCACCAGACGATCCGCCGGGTGAAATATGGCGGCCCCAGGGATTATGCGTGCGCCCATGAAGCGGGTTGTCCGTATCAGCACGGAATGAAAATTCGGGGGTATTGGTCCGCCCGATGACAATCGCACCTGCTTTATGTAAGTTTGAGACCACAGGAGCATCATCTGGTGCAATGACATCCTTCAGGGCCACCACGCCATTGGTGGTTGCATGACCTTTCTGGTCCACATTCACCTTGATCGTAACCGGAACACCATGCAGGGGACCAGCCAAAGCACCATCACGACGGGCACGGTCAAGAGCGGATGCACGCTCCATCGCCTCCGCACCAAGATCTTCCACAACTGCATTCAACTCGGGGTTCACTTGGTGCATACGCACCAATGCATCCTTGACGACTGCCTCCGCGCTCAGATCGCCCTTTTTTGTCAGAACAGTCAGTTCGGTCGCACTCAGACGCCAAATCTCGCCGTTTGTCATGCTCGTCCTCCTCACTTCAACCTGAGGGGAGGCGCGACCAATGACAAGCCCCAGTAAGACAAAACGGATCCACCCTTCATCTGGCCGAAAATATCCCGGAGCGCGAGGCAGAGCCTCGCATTCGCGCTTTAGCGCAAATCAAGTGCGCCTTTTTGGTGCACTGTTGGATTCCATTGCAAAGTTACTGCGCGTAACCGATGGTTTGCAGGGCCGATTTGATCTCGTCCAGAATAACTGGATCATCGATGGTGGCAGGCATCTTGTATTCATCGCCATCCGCAATCGACACCATCGTGCCTCGCAGGATCTTGCCCGATCGCGTCTTGGGTAGGCGATCTACCACCACCGCATTCTTAAACGCAGCGACAGGCCCGATTTTGTCCCGGACCATCTTGACCACATCCGCCACCACATCCTGGTGGTTCCGTTCAGATCCGGCATTGAGGCACAAGAATCCAACCGGCATTTGCCCTTTTAGTTGGTCCGACACGCCAATCACGGCACATTCTGCCACATCGGGGTGCGCAGCCAGCACCTCTTCCATCCCGCCAGTCGACAAACGGTGGCCAGCAACGTTGATGACATCATCGGTGCGCGCCATGATATAAAGATAACCGTCTTCGTCGATCATGCCTGCGTCACCGGTCTCGTAGTAGCCTGGGAAATGCTCCAGATACGACTTCTTGAACCGCGCCTCGGCGTTCCAGAGGGTCGGCAACGTACCTGGGGGCAATGGCAGCTTGACCGCGATAGCTCCCAATTCACCTGGTTTCATGGGATGGCCACCTTCGTCCAGAATTTGAACGTCATAGCCTGGCATGGGCTTTGCAGGTGAACCCAATTTGATCGGAAGTTCCTCGATACCAAGTGGATTACCCGCGATTGTCCATCCGGTTTCGGTTTGCCACCAATGATCGATGACCGGGACATTCAACGCATCCTGCGCCCAGATGATGGTGTCCGGGTCGGCCCGCTCACCTGCAAGGTATAGCGCCTTCAGGCGGGAGAGGTCGTATTTCGACATCAACTTCCCATCGGGGTCTTCGCGTTTGACGGCGCGAATGGCTGTCGGGGCCGTGAAAAAACTTTTGACCTTATGTTCGGAGATCACACGCCAGAAGGTGCCAGCGTTTGGCGTGCCAACGGGTTTGCCTTCGAACACAATGGTCGTATTGCCATGGATCAGCGGAGCGTAGCAGATATAGGAATGCCCCACGACCCAGCCCACATCTGACGCTGCCCAGAACACGTCACCTGGATCAACGTTGTAGATGTTCTTCATCGTCCAATTCAGCGCGACCAGATGGCCAGCGGTCGGGCGCACGACACCTTTTGGAGCCCCGGTGGTGCCCGAGGTATACAGAATATACGCCGGATCGTTGCCGTTTACAGGCACGCATTCTGCAGGTTCAGTTCCGTATTGGAACCCATGCCAATTGACATCGCGCCCTTCGATAAGTTGTGCAACCTCCTGTTCACGTTGGAAGATTACGCAGAACTCGGGCTTGTGGCTGGCAAGATCGATCGCGCCATCCAACAGCGGTTTGTAGTGCACGACACGACCCGGTTCCATCCCGCATGAAGCGGCGATGATCGCCTTGGGTTTCGCATCATCGATACGCACGGCCAACTCGTTGCTGGCAAAGCCGCCGAACACCACCGAGTGCACCGCTCCAAGGCGGGCGCAGGCCAGCATGGCCTCCAACGCTTCAGGGATCATCGGCATATAGATGATGACCCGGTCCCCTTTCTCAACGCCTTTCGCGCGGAGCGCACCGGCCAGATTAGCGACCCTGTTGCGCAGCTCGACGTAGGAGATTTCGCGTTTGGTATGTGTGATGGGACTGTCATAGATGATCGCGGTCTGCTCGCCACGACCGTTTTCCACATGCCGGTCGACTGCGTTCCAGCACGTATTTACCTTGGCATCGCTGAACCATTCATAGAGAGGCGCATTGTCGTCGAACAGAGCTTTGCTGGGCTCTTGAACCCAGTCGATCCCTTTTGCCGCATCCATCCAGAATGCTTCGGGGTCGTTCTTCCAGCTCTCGTAGACGTCCTGATATGCCATGATGGCCTCCTCCCAAATTCCTCGCGTTTTGTGTTAGGCGCCGAAGGTGCCTCGGGCAAGCGACGCGGAATGCGGCGCGTCAGTTTATCGCAAAATCTTTGCAGAACCTTTCAGATTGGACTGCAAAGTTTTGCAAATTCTCTGATATTTATGACCCTCTAGTTGATCCATCTAAGGTTTTGCAAATTTGCTAACTCACCGCTGCAAAAGCGACTGTGCCAATAGAATCAACTTGGGCAACTGGTCCGGAGCCCGTTCGTGAGTATCCTCTTACCGCCGCGCCCAGTTTACCCGTAATGTGCCACTGGCGTTCCGGCGATGGCCGCCATGTTCAACAGCCCCCGGGCAGTGATTGATGGCGTTACGATATGGGCTTTGTTTCCCATTCCCATCAAGATCGGTCCCACCTCTAGCCCGTCCGCTTTCATCTTGAGGATGTTACGCACCCCGCTTGCTGCATCCGCGTGTGCGAAAATCAGGACATTCGCAGCGCCTTCCATACGCGAGTTCGGGAAAATACGTGCACGCAATTCAGGATCAAGGGCCAGGTCCAAGTTCATCTCGCCCTCATAGCTGAAATCGCGCGGCTCAGAATCGAGTATCTCAAGGCCCGCCCGAAGGCGCTTGCCCGATCCCTCTGCCTGATTGCCGAACTGCGATTGCGAACAGAATGCAATCTTCGGCTCCAGTCCGAACCGCCGCACGTGACGGGCTGCGCCGATGGTTGTTTCGGCGAGTTCCTCGGGGGTGGGCAGTTGCCGTACATGCGTGTCGGCGATGAATAGGGGGCCGTCTTCCAGAATCATAAGTGACAGCGCGCCGTGCGGGCGTAAATCGCCATCATCCAGAACTTGCTCAACATAATTGAGATGCCAGCGGTATTCGCCGAATGTACCGCAGATCATGCTGTCAGCTTCGCCGCGATGCACCATGATCGCCGCAATTGCAGTATTGTTGGTGCGCATGATGGCTTTTGCGAGGTCCGGAGTGACCCCCCGCCGCTGCATGATCTGGTGATATGAGTTCCAGTAGTCGTAGTAGCGCGGATCGTCCTGCGGGTTCACAATCTGGAAATCCTGCCCCGGACGAACTGTCAGCCCCAGTCGTTCGCATCGTGCGTCGATTACGTCCGGGCGACCAATCAGGATCGGGGTTTCTGTGGTTTCTTCCAAAATAGCCTGTGCTGCACGCAATACCCGCTCGTCCTCGCCTTCCGCAAAAACGATCCGCCGGGAAGCAACTGCTGCGGCTTCAAATACTGGTCGCATCAGAAGAGCCGATTTGAACACAGTCTGATTTAGCCGTTCCTTATAGGCTTCTAGGTCATCAATGGGCCGTTTTGCGACCCCACTTTTCATGGCTGCTTGCGCAACAGATGACGAAACGACTCCGACGAGGCGCGGGTCGAAAGGTTTGGGGATCAGATAATCCGGCCCAAAGGTCAACTGCTCTCCCTTGTAGGCTGCCGCAGCTTCAGCGCTGGTTGTCGCACGGGCCATGTCGGCAATTCCGTCGACGCAGGCGATTTGCATCTCGTCATTGATTTCAGTCGCACCAACATCCAGGGCACCCCGGAAGATGAACGGGAAACACAAGACATTGTTCACTTGGTTCGGGAAATCGCTGCGGCCGGTTGCAATGATTGCATCTGGCGCAACTTCGCGTGCCGCTTGTGGCAGGATTTCCGGAGTTGGGTTGGCCAATGCAAAGATGATCGGGGTTTTAGCCATCTTTTCAACCATCTCGGGCTTCAACACGTTCGGTCCACTCAGCCCCAGGAACAGATCGGCATCCGGGATCACATCGTCCAGAGTGCGTAGATCGGTTTTTTGGGCAAACTGGTCCTTGTGCGGGTTCATATCCTCGGCGCGGCCCTCATAGACCAGACCGTGAATGTCACACAGCCAGATATTCTCGCGTTTGACCCCAAGCTTCACCAACATGCTGAGGCAGGCGATCCCCGCGGCGCCACCACCGGTTGAGACAACTTTGATATCCTCAAACTTCTTGCCTGCCACATGCAGGGCGTTCTTGGCAGCGGCCCCAACAACGATCGCGGTGCCGTGCTGGTCGTCGTGAAAGACGGGGATATTCATCCGCTCTCGGCACAGTTTTTCAACGATGAAACAATCCGGTGCCTTGATGTCTTCAAGGTTGATCGCGCCAAAAGTCGGTTCCAACGCGCAGACGATATCTGCCAGTTTTTCGGGGTCAGGCTGATCCACCTCGATGTCAAAACAGTCGATGCCAGCGAATTTTTTGAATAGGACCGCCTTGCCTTCCATCACCGGCTTTGATGCCAGAGCACCGATGTCGCCGAGCCCCAGAACCGCAGTGCCGTTCGAAACAACAGCCACCAGATTGCCGCGCGCAGTATATTTTTCTGCATTGGCTGCGTCGCTTTTGATCTCGAGGCTGGCTTCGGCCACTCCAGGCGAATAAGCGCGTGCAAGGTCCCGGCCGTTTGCCATCGGCTTCGTGGCCTTGATCTCAAGCTTTCCGGGCTTCGGATGGGCATGATATTCAAGCGCAGCCTGTCGCAGGTTCGGTGTGTCAGACATCGGCAATTCAACTCCGTTCCAATATTCGTTTGATGGTTAAACCATTTCTCAACGCTTGGCTATGTCGCCTCGGATTGCTGTCGAAATAAGGTCTCACGGATACGTTAAGGGGTTGCTGGTTGAGATTTGATGCTTTGCTTCTATGTACAGTCAATTCCCGACAATCTAACGGGCCTCAGAAGCGATGGATCTGATCATGCGCAATAAAAACAAAGCTTGTGCTGACGCGCAAATGGCCACCGCTTTTGACAGGCTTGGCACCAAAGGGGGTGCCTTGGTTGGTTCGCTTTCTTTGGCTGCTGTTCTGCTTTGCGTGATCATGATCTGGCCTTTGCAGGCCGCAGCATTCAACCAAGAGGGCGGCTTGATCGAGACAATTTCAGCCACTGCGTTGCTGACTGCCGGGCTGGTCGCGCTGGTGCGTTTTCCAGGCCTCTCGCGCTTATATATTGCACTTGTCTGCCTACTGTTGGCCGAGCGCGAGCTGGAAGCAGAGGTCTACACCGAAGGCAGCGTACTTTTCGTCGTGCTAGAATGGCTGGATTTACTGCTTGATGCGACCACAGTCCGGATCGCTTTGGGCGTGATTGTCATTGGTGGTTTGCTTTGGCACGGGATACCAAACGGAGTACGCGCACTTAGGATCCGCGCACCATTTCTGACGGTATTTGTCCTAGCCGGAAGTGTTGCTGTACTGGCGCAGATACTCGAAGAAGTCAGTGGATTTTTCTCGGAAAGCCTTTCGGTCACGATGGCTACGCGCCTGTTCGTGCTTGAAGAAATGCTTGAAATGTACTTTTCAATTGGCATTTTGGCCGCTGTTCTGATCGGATGGCCAAAAATCAGATCCGAAGAGATACAGAATGACAAGCGATCCGAAAGACTTCCAGACGCGCGCTGAAATCCGCCTGCCGACGCAGGAACTCCGCAACGATATTCCGTTCTACACCAAGGTGCTGGGGATGCGGATGGACATGATCTATCCAGCCGACGATCCAAATACCGCTGTGTTTTCCGGACATGGTTTACGTTTGCGGATCGAGAAAGACGCATCCGGGTCTCCTGGGACCTTGCGCATTTTGACGTCTGACCCCGACAGGTTCGCTGACGGCCAGCGCAGTCTTGTCGCACCAAATGGCACCCGGATCGAAATAGAGGAACTGGATCCACCGCTGGTTATGCCGGAAACGGTTCATTCATTTGTTGTTCGCCGCCTCAAAGATCAGGCACCTTGGATCATAGGGCGGGCAGGGATGCATTATCGCGATCTGGTGCCTGACAGGTTGGGCGGTTCGATCATCGCCAGTCATATCCGCATTCCCGATGGCGGCCCGGTGCCGGACATGGTGCATTTTCACAAGGTCGGGTTTCAGCTTATCTTCTGCATCCACGGTTGGGTGGATGTGGTTTACGAGGATCAGGGTGAGAAAATGCGCCTGACAGCGGGTGATTGCTTTATTCAACCGCCCGAAATCCGTCACCGAGTGCTTGAGGCATCGGACAACGTGCAGGTGATCGAGATTGGTGTACCGGCTGAACATGTGACCGAGATCGACCACGAGATGGACCTGCCAACACCACACTTCCGACCGGACCGGGAATGGCAGGGCCAACGGTTTGTTTATAATCAGGCCAAAGACGCGGAGTGGATACCTTTCCGTCTGCCCGGATATGTCTGTCGCGACACAACCATTGCCGAAAACACCAAGGGTGTCGCGGGTGTGCAGGTCTTCCGTCGCGGGCAAGGTCAGCCAGAGTGGGCCAGCCACGATACTGATATCCACTTTACCTTTGTGATGGATGGCGAGGTCACACTTGAGGGTGAGGGGCGCGAACCCTATCGGCTGGAACAGGGCGACGCCTTCGTCATTCCACCTGGCATGAGAACTCGTTTGTCTGATCCAACTGACGATGTCGAATTGTTGGAAGTAACGCTGCCCGGCACATTCAACACGACTCTGGGCTAAATGCTTGTGATTATCCGCGCTCGGGGGCTTCAAATTCCCCGGCGCTTTCATTTAGGGTATGACATTCTGACCAAGTGATCAAAAATTGGGAATCGTCATGTCTTTGAAAGATGCTGCTTTGGCTGCTCGTGAAAATGCGCACGCGCCTTATTCGAATTTCAAGGTCGGGGCGGCGATCCGGGCAGGTTCAGGCACGGTTTACATCGGCTGCAATGTCGAAAACGTAGCCTACCCAGAAGGCACCTGCGCCGAGGCAGGGGCGATTGCCGCGATGATCGCCGCAGGCGACAAAGAACTGACCGAAGTTTACGTGGTTGCCAGCAGTCCGCATCCGGTGCCACCTTGCGGCGGCTGCCGTCAGAAACTGGCTGAATTCGGAAAAGGCGATGTGGTGGTCACTATGGCGACTGCCGATGGTCTTGAAACCAAAACCACAATAGCTGATCTGTTGCCGGGTGCATTTGGTGCCGCGCATATGAGGGACACCTGATCAGATGGATGCGCGTTCGATTATCGCCAAGCTTCGCCGTAACGAGATACCGACATCAGCCGAATTGCATTGGTTCGCACAGGGGTTGGCTGATGGTGGCGTAAGTGACGCGCAGGCGGGAGCCTTTGCCATGGCGGTCTGCATGGGTGGGCTGGGGGCTCAGGGCAGGGCTGATTTGACGGTTGCCATGCGTGACAGCGGTGAGGTGCTGAACTGGGATGTTGATGGCCCGGTGATCGACAAACACTCGACTGGTGGAGTCGGGGATTGCGTCAGCCTGGTTCTCGCACCGGCCCTGGCCGAATGCGGGGCCTATGTACCAATGATCTCGGGCAGGGGGCTGGGCCACACCGGCGGCACTTTGGACAAACTCGAAGCAATCCCCGGCGTGACAACACAGATCGGCCAGACAAGGCTGGCGCAGATACTGAATGAGACCGGCGCTGCGATTGTCGGCGCTACGGGGCAGATCGCACCGGCGGATAAACGGCTGTACGCGATCCGCGATGTGACGGCGACGGTGGAAAGCCTTGATCTGATCACTGCGTCGATCCTGTCAAAGAAGCTGGCCGCCAGCCCGGATGCGCTGGTGCTGGACGTCAAGGTGGGCAGCGGGGCGTTCATGAAGACGTTGGATGAGGCGCGCAAGCTTGCTCGGGCGCTGACCGAAACTGCAAATACCGCTGGGTGCCGGACCTCAGCGGTGATCACCGACATGAATCAACCGCTTGCGCCAGCGCTTGGCAACGCGCTGGAAGTTGCCGAAGTGATGAAGGTCATGACCAGTGGTCAATCCTCACCTTTGGCCGAAATATCTGCTGAACTGGGTGGCGTGTTGATGGCAGATGCGGGCATGTGCGCATCGGCGGAAGAAGGCCGGGCGCGGATCGCAGAAGTAATACGTGACGGGCGCGCCGCCGAACGGTTTGGCCGCATGATGGCCGCTGTCGGAGGACCTGTGCACTTCGTCGATACCTGGGCGCGATTCCTGCCCGAAGCAAACGTGATCCAAGAGGTGCCTGCGCCCCGCGATGGCTACATCTCTGCGATAGATGGTGAGGCACTAGGACTGGCGGTGGTTGCCCTGGGTGGTGGACGCCAGGTTGAGAGTGATGAGATCGACCCGGCGGTTGGATTGTCGGATATCTTGCGGTTGGGTCAGCACGTTCAGAAGGGCGCGCCATTGGCCGTGGTCCACGCAGCCCGAGAAGATGCAGCGCGACTTGCGTCCGAGGCGGTATTGAATGCCGTAGCGCTTGGCGATGCGCCAGTAGAACAACCTCCGCATATACACGAAAGGATCAGCGCATGAGCCGCGCTTTCCTTGTTGTTATGGATTCGGTTGGTATCGGCGGCGCGCCAGATGCCAATCAGTTCTACAACGGCGCCACGCCCGATACGGGTGCGAACACGGTGGCTCATATTGCGCAGGCCTGTGCCGAAGGGCGCGCAGAAGAAGGACGCTCCGGCCCATTGCATTTGCCAAATCTCGACGCTCTGGGACTGGGCGCTGCAACGCGACTGGCCTCAAATGATTTCACGCCGGGGTTAGAAGCCACACCAGCAGGTCTCTGGGGATGTGCGCGAGAGTATTCGCCGGGCAAGGACACGCCCTCTGGCCATTGGGAATTGGCAGGCGTTCCGGTGCCGTGGGACTGGCACTATTTCCCGGATACGACACCTGCCTTTCCCGCCGAGCTGAGCCGGGCAGCGGCCCAGGCTGCAGGTACCGAGGGCATTCTGGGCGATTGCCACGCTTCTGGCACGGCGATCATCGCTGAATTGGGGGCTGAGCATATGCGAACCGGCTGGCCGATCTGCTATACATCTGCCGACAGTGTGTTCCAGATTGCCGCACATGAGGAGAGCTTTGGCCTCGACCGTTTGCTGGATTTGTGCAAGGTGCTCGCGCCGCAGCTTCACAAAATGAAAGTTGGCCGTGTGATAGCTCGGCCATTCATCGGAACACCGGAAACTGGATTTACCCGCACCACCAACCGCAAGGATTTTGCCATCGTACCCCCAAGCCCGGTGCTGACAAACTGGGCGCAGGACGCGGGTCAGCACGTGTATGCAGTTGGCAAGATCGGCGACATCTTCTCGATGCAGGGGATCGATACGTTGCGCAAAGGTTCGGATGCCGAACTGATGACCCATCTTTCTGATCTGGTGGACGAAGCCGAAGATGGCAGCCTGACATTTGCCAACTTTGTCGAGTTCGACAGCATCTATGGCCACCGTAGGGATATCAGCGGCTATGCCCGCGCGTTGGAGTGGTTTGACCGCGAGTTGGGTGCCATTCTTCAAAAACTGCTCCCCGGCGACCTGATGCTGCTAACCGCCGATCATGGCAATGATCCCAGTTGGATCGGAACCGATCACACGCGC
Source organism: Ruegeria sp. YTSA064 (assembly GCF_059610325.1). Lineage (NCBI taxonomy): Bacteria > Pseudomonadati > Pseudomonadota > Alphaproteobacteria > Rhodobacterales > Roseobacteraceae > Ruegeria > Ruegeria sp. YTSA064. Next base: position 491,779 of record NZ_JBXWNK010000001.1, on the reverse strand, counting down.
GAACAAGTGCCGGTATTGATTGCCGGACATGGCACAGGTGAAATCGGCCGGATCAACTTTGCCGATGTCGCTGCCAGTATCGCGCATCACCTGAATATCCCGGCGCAAGGACCGGGGCGGAGTTTTCTATGACTGTGGCTGACCAACCCAAGATCGAACTTCACCTGCATCACGAAGGTGCAGCACCGCCCGCCTTTATTCGCCAGTTGGCGCATGAAAAACGCGTGGATCTGAGCGGGATCTTCAAGCCAGATGGTTCGTATGATTTTCGCGACTTTGCACATTTCCTCAGTGTCTACGAGGCTGCCTGCGAGGTTCTGAAATCGCCAGAGGATTTTCGCCGATTGACGTTGGCCATTCTCGAAGAAAGCGCAGCCAACGGGGTGGCGTATTCTGAAACTTTCCTTAGCCCCGATTTTTGCGGCGGAGGAGATTTGCATGCATGGAAGGACTATTTGACCGCGATCCAGGATGCCGCTGATGAGGCCGAGCGCAAATTCGGGATTACGCTGCGCGGTGTCGTGACCTGTGTGCGCCATTTCGGACCCGAGCAAGCCAAGCGCAGTGCACATTGTGCAGCCGAAACTGCTGGTAACTGGATCACCGGATTTGGCATGGGCGGCAATGAATCCGTCGGAACGCAGGGTGATTTCAAATGGTCCTTTGAGTGCGCGCGCGAGGCAGGGCTGCAGTTGACCACACATGCTGGCGAATTTGGCGGTCCCGATAGTGTGCGGGACGCAATTCGCGATCTGGGGGTCGAGCGTGTGGGCCATGGTGTCCGTGCCATCGAAGACCCGGACCTTGTGCATGAACTGATCGACCGAGATATCACGTTGGAAGTGTGTCCGGGCTCGAACGTGGTTCTTGGCCTATTCCCCGATTTCGCGGCGCATCCCATTGCGAAACTGCGCGATGCAGGTGTCAATGTCACCGTATCTACTGATGATCCGCCGTTTTTCCATACCACGATGCGGCGCGAATATGAGATGTTGGGTGCAGCATTCGGCTGGCAAGCCGAAGATTTTGCAGCCCTTAATGTAACGGCCCTTAATGCGGCCTTTTGTGATGAAGAGACCCGCGCGCGGGTCAAGAAAAGACTGGAGACATCATGAGCGATCACCTGACCGTCGTCGACCACCCGCTGGTGCAGCACAAACTGACGCTCATGCGGGACAAGGGCACCTCGACCGCCGTGTTCCGGCAGTTGTTGCGCGAGATCACGTTGCTGTTGGCCTATGAGGTCACCCGCGAGATGTCGCTGACGACGCGCCACATCGAAACCCCGATGGAAGAGATGGACGCACCCATATTGGCGGGCAAGAAGCTTGCGTTGGTTTCGATCCTGAGGGCCGGAAACGGGATGCTGGACGGGGTGTTGGAGCTGATCCCCTCGGCACGGGTCGGCTTTGTGGGTCTCTATCGCGATGAAGAGACGCTCAAACCTGTTCAGTATTATTTCAAAGCCCCCGAAGGGCTGAAGGACCGTCTGGTCATTGCTGTTGATCCGATGCTGGCAACTGGCAACAGCTCGGCCGCAGCGATCGATCTGCTGAAAGAGCAGGGGGCCGCAGATATCCGTTTCCTTTGTCTTCTGGCTGCACCCGAAGGCGTGGCTCGCATGAAAGAGGCGCATCCGGATGTCAAAATCGTGACTGCGGCGCTGGATCGTGAGTTGAACTCCAAGGGCTACATCATGCCGGGCCTGGGCGATGCCGGGGATCGGATGTTCGGCACCAAATAGGCGCTATTGCCCGCAGATATTCTGCAGCCGGACCCAATCGCGGTCCGGCAATACCTGTTCCAAAGTTCGACCTGCCATGGGGTCCGCCTCTATCAACCCGAGAACGGACTCGCCTGTGATGTCAACAGCATAAGCGTACGGTGTTGAGGGAAGGGCGGCCTGAGCGAACACTGCCAGCAGATCATCATCGCTAATTTGTGGTTGAGGTTCAGCCAGGATTTCTTCGGTGTAGGTATCGACTACTTCAGTGGTCAACTCGCCAGTCGTCAACAGCCGAAACGCGGTTGTTGGGCCGGTACGATCTAACAGGTCGTCCAACGGTGCCTGTTGTGCCGCGCGAGCGCGCGCGGCGATAACATACCCCGCGGCAACGGCGGGGTCTTCATGATCCTCCACCAGCGCGCGATTCAGCAATACAGTCCCCCCCGGCAGGCTTAGGCTGTTGGACAAACCTGCGGGCAGAATTACGATCTGTCGAACACCAGTTCGTTTTGCAAGCCGGTCCAACGAGTCCTGCGCTTCGGGTGAATTGCATGCCTTGCCTGAGACCCTTTCAATGCGCTGCAGGATCGTATCACCGATCTCTTGCTGTTTGATCTCTGGCACGACTGAAACGACATGACGCTGCAAAGCGCTGGGCAACCACAGCAAAAGAACTGCCACAACGGCCAGCGCCACCCCCGCAACGCTGAGCCAGCGCAGACGGCCGGGGTGCGGTCTGGCGCGGTCGATAGCACGTTGCAGACGATCGATGGCCTCGATCATCGTGGTTTCCGTTTCTGCAAGCTCCAGCGTTTCGCCGGGATCGCCGTCGGGACAATAGATGGCGGGATACGCACCCGGGTTTTGACGCTCTAACGCAGCCAAAGACCAATGCGTGAGCGCGCTGTCATTGAAATCCGAGATCGTCAGAGTGGCTTCGCCAATCGAAACCACAACCTCACGCCGCTGTTCATCGGGCGAAGGGCGCCACAAACCGGTGGCTTCGATCCGCTGGTACTGTTTGAGTGCGGTCATCGGTTAATGCTGCTCGAGTATTATTTTGCACTAAGCTTAGCATGGCAAAAACCAGCGGCGCAAACCTGTTGCGTCAGGTTTGTGAAATGTGCTGATTGTAGCGGGTAGTTTTCTGGCCAGCACTGGCTAATCAAGCGCAGAGGCGGGAATGCAGTCACAACAACAATCCCATTCGATGCTGGCCTCTTTACTGATGGTCGCCTCGATGGCCATTATCGGCGTCATCGATAACTTTGTGATCCGGGTCGCCGAAAGCATTGGGCTTTGGCAGTTTCATCTAAGCCGCGCGACGTTGATGTTACCCCTGATTGCGCTTCTTTCGGTTCTTGGCTTGGGCGGTTTGAAACCGCGCCGGTACGGCATCGTCGCGGTGCGTAGCGTATTGATAACCATGGCGATGCTTTTTTATTTTACAGCTCTGGCTCTGATGCCGATTGCGCAGGCGTTGGCAGGGCTGTTTACCTCACCGATTTTTGTGCTGCTGATTTCCGCGCTTTTTCTGAAGCAGCATATCGGCCCCTGGCGGATCGTGGCCGTTCTTTTGGGCTTTGCCGGAATACTCAGTGTTTTGCAGCCTGACCCCAATTCATTTGATCTCAAGACGCTGATCCCAGTAGCTGGAGGTTTTTTCTATGCTCTCAGCGCCGTTGTAACCCGCACGCATTGCCGTGATGAAAGCACCGTCGCCCTGCTGGCCGCGATGGTGGTAACTCTGGGATTGGCAGGGTTGATTGGTCTGATATGGCTGGCTGTGTTTCCGGTTGACGTGCCTGAAGGCCCAGAGGGGTTTGCCATGCGCGGTTGGGTCTGGCCGATACATGAAGCCCTGCCTTGGGTGGTGCTGCAGGCGATTGGGTCTACGATCGCCGTTTTCATGCTGATCAAAGCTTACCAATTAGGAGAGCCTTCCTACGTCGCCGTATTCGAGTATTCGGTCATGATATTCGGACCCTTCTTTGCATGGATCGCCTTTGGACAATCGGTAGGATTAATGCAGGTCGTCGGTATTGGCATGATCGCAACTGCAGGAATTTTATTGGCATGGAGAGAGAAGCGCACTGCCGGAAAGCTGCCCAAAGCTCTGCCAAATTGAGGACGTGTGTAGATAAAGCAAAGTTACTTGCACATCGCTTATAGTTTCCAGGTGTCGTGCAAAGCGATCTTCGCCGCCCATATTGTTCCGGAACGTCACGTGAAATATGGCCAAAAGGTCCTTGTTTCGCCGCAATTGTGGCAAAACTTAGCCAGCTCGTGGCACATTCGCATGGTCAATCTGAACTATGTCGAAGTGCCAAGAGGGGGGCGCAAGTGTTAGAGTTAGTGAGTGTTTCGGGGTATTCGAAACGTGAGGGTCAAGGCCCGCAACCTGTTCAAGAGTCAGCCGTTTCAGTGCGCCGCGGTGGATTGCTGCATGGGACCAGGGTTGCAACAACCAGTGGCTGGAAGCCGGTTGAAAATCTGGTTACTGGCGAACTGGTGCGAACGCTGGATCACGGGTTTAGAGAATTGCGCCGTGTCTGCGCCGATAGCGTTGTGGTTCCAGGGGGGGAACGCAGGCCAGAGTATCTGCCGGTCCTTGTCCCGGCTCGCGCCGCGTATAATGGGCGGCCGGTCTGGCTGATGCCAGAGCAGGGAATGGCGCTGGATCAGACTAAACTGGATCTGGGAATTGAGGGGCTCTCAATTGTCCCTGCGCGTATGCTAAGCGGTGTTGGCAATCTCAGATCAAATACTCCGGCGCAAACCTTTGATGTGACGTCGTTGTATTTTGATCAGGATGAGATTGTCTTTATCGAGGGGGGATTCCAAGCCTACTGTCCTGCGGGAGGTATGGGACCGGTCTGCACATACGAAGTTGCCGACCAAGAAGATGCTGATCTGTTGATCGAAGCGGTGGCCATGAAAGGCGACATATCGGTTTTTGCAAACCCATTGGGTGCGCTGCCTGCGCCCATCCCGCAGGAACCAATATTCCCTATTCGCCCCCCCAAGGGCATGCGTCGGCCAGGGCGGCCAGGGCGGCCTAATGCCCCGATCTTGTTTCTGCGATCGGACTGGCGCATCTGAACGTAATCTGCTGGCGCAAAACAGATTGCGCCAGCAGCTCAATATCAGGCAGCTTCGGCCTCTGGGTTGAAGCGACCATAGAAACTCTGACCTTTCTCGGCCATTTCGCGCAGGAGCGGTGGGCACGCAAAACGCTCGCCATAGGCCTCGGTCAGTTGGTCGCAACGCTCAGATGCATAGGGCGTGCCGATGATGTCCAGCCAACTGAGCGGACCACCCGACCAAGGGGCAAAACCCCATCCAAGGATTGCACCCACGTCGCCTTCGCGGATGTCCTCAAGAACACCTTCTTCCAACGCACGAACCGCTTCCAAAACCTGCGCGAACATCAGGCGTTCCTGCACTTCGATCAGGTCGGGTTGTTCGGCAGCCAGCGGGTATTTGTCCTGCAAACCCTTCCAGTATTCGACGCGTTTACCCTTGTCGTCATAGTCGAAGAATCCGGCATTGGCCTTGCGGCCCAGACGCCCCTGTTCCTCCATCCAGAAGATCAGATCGTCCGAGGGGCTATCAGGATAGGCATCGCCCATCGCTGCTTTCGTTGCCCGTGCTATCTTGGCCCCGAGATCGATTGAGGTTTCGTCCGTCAACTGGATCGGTCCTACCGGGAAACCCAACTGCCGCGCGGCATTGTCTATCAAGATCGGACTGACGCCCTCGGTGATCATCCGAGCACCCTCGTTGATATAGGGGATGATGCAGCGGTTGGCGTAGAAGAAGCGTGCGTCATTGACCACGATCGGCGTTTTGCGGATCTGGCGCACGTAATCTAGCGCTTTGGCCACCGCGCGATCGCCAGTTTCCTTGCCTTTGATGATTTCGACCAGGAACATCTTCTCTACGGGCGAGAAGAAGTGGATGCCGATGAACTGCTCGGGCCGCACCGAAGCTTTAGCCAGATCGGTGATCGGCAGGGTCGAAGTGTTCGAGGCAAAGATGCAATCTTCGGGGATGATCGCTTCGACCTTCTTGGTCATCTCAGCCTTGACGCACGGGTCTTCGAACACGGCTTCGATGATCAGATCACAGCCTCTTAGGTTCTCTAGGTCGGGGGTCGCGGTGATCTGGCCCAGCATGGCCTCTTTCTTCTCAGCCGTAACCTTGCCGCGCTTGATGCCCTTGTCCAGATAGGTCTCGGAATAGGCTTTGCCTTTGTCGGCAGCTTCCTGATCACGGTCGATCAGAACAACTTCCATGCCCGCTTGAGCCGAGACCAGAGCAATGCCTGCGCCCATCATGCCAGCACCCAGGACGCCGATCTTTTTGACCCGCTGATCGGGCACATCCTTGGGCCGCACAGCGCCTTTTTCTAGCGCCTCCTTGTTCAGGAACAGCGAGCGGATCATCGCCGAAGACGAAGGGTTCATCAGCACGTTGGTGAACCAACGGGCTTCGATCTTCAGGGCGGTGTCGAAGTCAACCAGCGCGCCTTCGTAGATGGAACTCAACAGAGCCTTGGCCGCCGGGAATGCACCTTGTGTCTTGCCATTCACCATCGCGCTTGCGCCGACGAACGTCATGAAGCCAGCTGGGTGGTAGGGTGCGCCGCCGGGCATTTTGTAGCCTTTCGCATCCCATGGTTTGACCAGATCGGAATCCTTGGCGTTCAGAACCCATTCCTTGGCCGCGGCAACCGGATCGTCCGCCACGGCGTCGATCAGTTGCGCGCCTTTGGCCTTCTTCGAGTCCATCATCTTACCTTCCAGCAGCACCGGAGCTGCCGCCATTGCACCAACCATCCGGCTGTAGCGCATGGTGCCGCCGCCGCCGGGGAAGATGCCGAGCAAAATCTCGGGCAGGCCGATCTTAGCCTTTGGATTGTTGGTCATTACCCGGTGGTGGCAGGCTAATGCGATCTCGGTCCCGATCCCGGCACAGGTGCCGTTGATGGCGCAAGCCACTGGTTTGCCGCCCTTTTTGGACTTGGGGTCCATACCTGCCAGCTCCAACCGACGCAGGATGTTGTGGCCGCTCATGACAAAGTCGAACAAAGCCTGAGCCGGCTCGTCTCCGGCTTCCTGACGGATCGTGGCGAGGGTGCTCAGATCCATGCCGCCCGCAAACGACCCTTCCTTGCCGCTGGTGATAACAATCCCTTTGATCTCATCATCTGCCAGCGCCTGATCGATCAGTTCACCGACCAAAGTGAAAGCCTCGCGGCTCAGGACATTCATGGATTTGCCCGGAACGTCCCAGGTGATGAAGGCAACGCCGTCGGCGTCTTTGCTGAGGGTGAAATCAGTCATTGTCATCTCCAATCTGGTCAGCCGTCAGTGGGCTGCCATCCTTGCGGGTAAAGCGAAAGTCGTCGCCCTCGAACTTCACCATCATGTCTATGTCGCTGTAATAGCCGGTCTCGGTCGGGGTCCGTGTGCCCACCACCAGAAAACTCGCGGGCGCGTCGGTTTTGTTCACAAGGTGATGGCCATTGGCGTCACCTGCAGGCCAGGCGGCGCAGTCACCGGGCAGCATCTCATGCTCGCCATCATCATCGATCAGCACACATTTGCCGCTGAGCATGATGGCAAACTCGTCCTGCTCCATATGGTAATGGCGCAGCGAGGATAGACCGCCCGGTTCCAGCCGTACGATGTTGACCCCAAATTGCGTCAAACCGTTCGCATCCCCCAAGGGTTGGACGTAGCGGTCGCCACCTGCTCTGGCCAGTTTGCCAGGATAGCCCGAGCCGTTCCGAAACGGGATTTTGGAAAGATCAATTTTAGGCATCAGACACGCTCGATAATGGTTGCCGCACCCATACCGGACGCGATGCAGAGTGTGGCCAGACCGGTTTCTTTGTCCTGGCGCTCCAGCTCGTCCAGCAGCGTACCTATGATCATTGCACCAGTCGCACCCAGCGGGTGACCCATCGCGATCGAGCCGCCATTGACGTTCACCAGCGCAGGATCGACATCAAACGCCTGCTGGAACCGCAGCACGACCGAGGCGAAGGCTTCGTTCACTTCGAAAAGGTCCAGATCGCCGATCTTCATGCCATTGTCGGCCAGAATCTTTTCGGTCACAGGAACCGGGCCGGTCAGCATGATGGTCGGGTCGGTGCCGATTTTTGCGGTCGCCTTGATGCGCGCGCGCGGCTTCAGGCCGTATTTCTCGCCGAACTCCTTGTTGCCGATCAGTACAGCCGCCGCTCCATCCACGATGCCCGAGCTGTTGCCGGCGTGGTGGATGTGATTGATGCGCTCAAGATGCGGGTACTTGATCATCGCAACCTTGTCGAAGCCCGGCATTTGCTCGCCCATCATCTGGAAGGATGGGTTCAGCGCGCCGAGGCTCTGCATGTCTGTGCCGGGGCGCATGTACTCATCGTGGTCCAGAATGGTCAGGCCGTTCTGATCCTTGATCGAGATCACCGACTTATCAAAGCGGTTGTCTTCCCACGCAGCAGCCGCTCGTTTCTGAGATTCAACGGCCAGCGCATCCGCATCGTCGCGGCTGAACCCATATTCGGTTGCGATAATGTCGGCCGAGATACCTTGCGGCACAAAATAGGTTTCCATCGCCAAAGACGGGTCAACGGCAATCGCCGCACCATCGCTGCCCATGGCCACCCGGCCCATCATCTCGACACCGCCTGCGATATAGGCTTCACCTGCGCCGCCTTTGACCTGATTTGCGGCCAAGTTCACGGCCTCCATGCCCGAGGCACAGAAACGGTTGATCGCCAGGCCGGGGATCGATTCATCCAGATCCGAAGCCAGAACTGCCGAGCGTGCCAGACAGCCACCTTGCTCCATCACCTGCGTGACGTTGCCCCAGATCACATCCTCGACGGCGTGACCTTGCAGATTGTTGCGCTCTTTCATTGCGTTCAGGGTCAGGGCCGACAGGCGTACCGAGGTTACCTCGTGCAGGCTGCCATCCTTGCGGCCCTTGCCGCGCGGAGTACGCAGGGCGTCATAGATATAGGCTTCGGTCATGGGGTCTTCTCCTTAAGCTCGATCCGACGGGTTGCCGGGCATCAGGTCGTAGGGGTGTTTCCAGCCGGGCTGTTCGCTGAGGCGCGTCAGCCAGGCGTCAATATTGGGCCAGTCGGCGCGATCAAAGCCGAATGGTTCGGGGTAATAGAGGTAGCCGCAGCAGCTGATGTCAGCATTGGTCACGCCGTTGCCAACGATCCAGTCACGGCCGTCAAGATGGGCGTTCAGCGTCTGATAAGCTGCCTTGAGGCGACCCTGATTAAACGCGATAACATCCGGGTTGCGGTGCTTCTCGGGCAAGAAGTTGATCAGGAAACGGGTCAGCCCGGCCATCGAGCTAAGCTTGTGGTTGTCCCACAGAACCCATCTGAAGATCTCGTAATTTTCATCACGATCTTTGCCGCCGAATTTTCCGGATTTTTCCGTCACATAAGCCTGAATCGCGCCGGACTGACTGGTGCGAAAATCACCGTCCACCATCACGGGGGCTTCACCCATCTCATTCACTTCTGCCCGAAATTCAGGGGTGCGCGTCACACCCCCGAAGAAATCAACAAAGACCGGCTCCCAGTCCAGACCGGACATTTCCAACGCAAGCGCGGCTTTGTAGCTGTTTCCGCTTTCACCAAAGCAATGCAGTTGAATGGTCATGAGCGCGCGCCTCCCAAGGCATAAAGATATGTTTTCTGTGCGACCTTCAGTGGCCAGCACGAAGTTTTAACGTTTTCGAGCTTCCAGCTCTGAATTAAATATGCGCAGCCTATGCGTCAGGTTTTCGTCATCGATCACGCTGTTGAAATTCTCAAAAAGGAACGACAAAGCCTCACCTTCATCCAATCCCGCCTCTCGTGCGAAACCGCGGAGCTTACGGTAGCCGTCCTCGGTCATCGCGACCGGAAATCGGCGGGTCAGGCGAAAGCGTTTTGGCATCTTGTCTCCTCCAGGGGTGGGTTCGGGTTACGACGCCCGAGCCCACACTGAGATCAGAAGTTCGCCGCGTCCAGCGCCATTACCGTGTCCGCTCCGGTCTGGATGCGGGCCAGATGCATGGCCGTCGCGGGTAGGCGACGGGCCATGTAGAAGCGGCCGGTATTGATCTTGGTCTCGTAGAACTCTTTATCCGAGGCACCACCGTCCAGTGCGTCCTGAGCGGCCTTTGCCATCTGCGCCCACATCAGGCCCAGACAGACATGGCCGAACATGTGCATGAAGTCGTATGACCCGGACAGAGCGTTGTTTGGATTCTTCATACCTTCCTGCATGAAATACATGCCGGCGGCCTGCAGGTCCTTGGAGGCGGCCTTCAGTGGTTCGATGAAGGCTTTATCATAAGCTTCGTCCTTGCCACCGTTCTCCTTGCAGAAGCTTTTGACCATCTCGAAGAAGGCCATGACATGCTTGCCGCCGTCCTGGGCCAGCTTCCGACCCACAAGATCCAGCGCTTGAACGCCATTTGCACCTTCGTAGATCATCGCAATCCGGGCATCGCGGGTGTATTGCGACATGCCCCATTCTTCAATGTAGCCATGGCCGCCATAGACCTGCTGCGCCTGAACAGTCATGTCGTAGCCTTCGTCAGTCAGGAAGCCTTTGATGACTGGCGTCAGCAGTGAGATCAGCCCGTCCGCGTCTTTGTCTCCCGAGCGGTGCGCCTTGTCGATCATGGTCGCGCCCCACAGGATGAACGCACGCGCACCCTCGGTGAAGCTTTTCTGATCCATCAGGTTGCGGCGAATGTCGGGGTGTACGATCAGCGGATCGGCGGGGCCGTCCGGGTTTTTTACGCCTGTTACATCGCGGCCTTGCAGGCGATCTTTTGCGTATTCCAAGGCGTTTTGATAGGCCGCTTCGGCCTGAGACAGGCCTTGCATGCCCACACCTAGACGCGCTTCGTTCATCATGGTGAACATGGCGCGCATACCTTTGTGCTCTTCGCCCAGCAGCCAGCCGGTTGCCTCGTCATAATTCATGACGCAGGTCGAGTTGCCGTGGATGCCCATCTTCTCTTCGATTTTGCCGACCGAAACACCGTTGCGCTCGCCCAGCGAACCGTCTTCGTTCACGATGAATTTGGGGACGATGAATAGCGATACGCCCTTGATGCCCTCGGGGCCGCCAGGGATTTTGGCCAGCACCAGATGGATGATGTTGTCGGCCATGTCGTGATCGCCAGCCGAGATAAAGATCTTCTGACCGGAAATCTTGTAGCTGCCGTCGTCCTGCGGTTCGGCTTTGGTACGCATAAGCCCAAGATCGGTGCCGCAATGCGGTTCCGTCAGGTTCATGGTACCGGTCCATTCGCAGCTGACCATGTTCGGCAGGTAGGTGTTCTTCTGCTCGTCAGTGCCGTGCGCTAGAATGGCTGAGGCCGCGCCGTGGGTCAGGCCCTGATACATCACAAATGCCTGGTTCGCGCCCGAGAACATCTCACCCACCGCTGTGCCCATCACATAGGGCATGTTCTGGCCGCCATACTCTCCCGGCATGTCGAGGCCCGTCCAGCCACCTTCTTTCATCTGCTCAAAGGCGTCTTTGAAACCTGTGGGGGTGTACACAATACCGTTTTCCAACCGGCACCCTTCGGTGTCGCCCACCACGTTCAGCGGGTGCAATACGTTGGAGGCAACCTTGCCAGCCTCTTCCAGAACCGCGCCGGTAAACTCGGCTTCCAGTTCGTCATAGCCGGGGATATCCGACTGTGAGATTTTCAAAACGTCGTGCAGGATGAACTGCGTGTCTTTGGTTGGCGCGTTGTAGACGGGCATGTGAAGCTCCCTTAATTCATATGTCCGGAGGCGGGTTTATTCAGCCGCCTTCTTTTCCTGTTTCATCGAGGCGATCACCTTCTCGCCCCAGCGCAACTGCTCTTTCAACTCGTCGATGGCCTGTGTCAGCTCTTCGCGGCGCGATTCCATGTCAGCAAGGCGCTCGCACGCGATTTCATATGTGCGGGACATCTGTGTCAGCTGTTGGTCACCGACGTGATACAGGTCCAGAAGCTGGCGGATTTCTTCGAGGCTGAAGCCAAAGCGCTTGCCGCGCAGGATCAGTTTCAGGCGTGCACGATCCCGTTTGGTGAACAGGCGTTTTTGGCCCTCGCGGATCGGAAACAAAAGCTCTTTGGCCTCGTAGAACCGCAATGTGCGGGGCGTGACATCATATGTCTCGCACATTTCGCGGATGGTCAGCAGATCTTCGGTCAAGGTTCAAACTCTCATCACTGGCGTCATGCAACCTGAGTTGCGCAGTCGATGAGCGTTTTACAACACACAAGTGACGTTTACGTAATGCGGACGCTACGTCACAAATAAGTTGACGTAACATCCGGTCGCGTAAGCAGGGGTTTCGGCAATTTTGTTGCCGTAAGGGAAGGGCGATTACTTCAACAGATTGACGGTCTGGTCGCGCAATTGCTGCAGCGCATCCATCGCCTCATCCAGCTGCGCGCGTTGCTGACGCAGCTCTTCCATTTGCCGATCTGCCATCTCGATGAAGGTCGCCATCTGGGCCTGATCGCCCTGATCTTCGTAGATCAGCAACCACTGGCGAATCTCTTCCAGAGGAAATCCAAACTTGCGACCACGTAGGATCAGTTTCATTCTTGCGCATTCACGAGCACCATAGAACCGCGACCGACCTTCGCGGTCCGGTTGCAGCAACTCGATATACTCGTAATAGCGCAGGGTGCGCGGGGTCACGTCGAACTCGGCGCACATCTCTTTGAATGACAAACGGGTGTCGGACATTCTGGGTCTCCTCGGCTGCAACCTAGGGCGTCGTTGCGGCAAGCGCAACAGGTGGGCTTGCCCTTGGCGTAAACGCAGGCCCATAAAGGGGTGGCTATAAGGATAGGACCCAACCCCATGGTCGATAAGACAGTTTTAGCGCGGCAGTTCATCGAGGCGATTCCGCATGCAAAAGCCCTGGGGCTTGATTTGACCCATATCGGAGAGGGTGAGGCCGAAATCTCGATGCCCTACAACGAGCAACTAATCGGCGACCCCAGAACCGGAGTAATCCATGGTGGCGCGGTTTCTGCCATGCTTGATACTTGCTGTGGTGCTGCGGTGATGAGCCACCCATCGGCCCCCGGAGGAACCGCTACAATCGATCTTCGTATTGACTACATGCGGGCCGCGACGCCCGGTCAAAGTATCCGGACACGGGCGACCTGCTATCACATCACGCGCAATGTGGCCTTTGTTCGTGCGACGGCGACGGATGATGACAGCGACCGACCGGTTGCTACTGCCTCGGGCGCATTCACCGTGGAGGGGCGCTGAGATGGCAAGACCTCGCCCCGAACCCATGCAGGTAGTCAAGCAACGCCGTGATGCCGCTCTGACCGCTTTGGTCGAAGGTGTGCCGTATATTCGGTTCCTCAACATTACATTCGACCGGCGTGGGGACGAACTGACAGGTGTACTGAATTTCGATGAGAAGTTGATCGGCAATCCCTTTCTGCCTGCCATCCACGGCGGTGTGACGGCGGCGTTCCTGGAAGTCACTGCCGTTATCACGCTGAGTTGGGAGCATATGTTCCCCAGGATTGAAAGCGGTGAGATCGGTGCCGAAGATATCTTGACCGACGAGAATATCCGCTTTCCCAAAACCATCGACTTCACGGTCGATTACCTGCGGTCTGGTTTGCCGCGAGACGCTTATGCACGCGCATTCATCAACCGATCGGGTCGACGTTATGCTTCTGTCCGGGTCGAGGCTTGGCAGGACAACCACGCCAAACTCTTTGCGCAAGGCACCGGGCATTTCTTAATGCCGCAGCCTCCGACAAAGCCGTGAGCTTGGAGGAGGCCAACGCGCCCATCACCCATCGGCGCGTCCTGAAAATCGCGATGCCGATCGTGCTGTCGAACGCGACCGTGCCGATCCTTGGCGCGGTCGATACCGGCGTTGTCGGTCAGATGGGGCTGGCAGCACCTATCGGGGCAGTGGGCATGGGTGCGGTGATCCTGTCGGCGATCTACTGGATTTTCGGCTTTCTGCGGATGGGGACCACCGGGCTGGCCGCACAGGCGCGCGGTGCGGGCGATACAGCAGAAACCGGAGCGTTGCTCATGCGCGGCTTGCTGCTGGGCGCAACGGCCGGTTTGGTCTTTATCGCTGCACAAGTTTGGGTATTCCTTGGGGCTTTTGCACTGTCTCCAGCCAGCGCCGAGGTCGAGTCTCTGACGCGCGCCTATCTGGAAATTCGCATCTGGGGCGCTCCGGCCACGATTGCCCTTTATGCGGTGACAGGCTGGCTGATCGCAGTCGAACGCACGCGAGGCGTATTCATCCTGCAGATATGGATGAACGGGCTGAATATCGTGCTGGATCTATGGTTCGTGCTTGGCCTTGGATGGGGTGTCGAAGGCGTTGCCATTGCCACTCTGATCGCCGAATGGACAGGCCTTGCGTTGGGCTTATGCCTGTGTCGAGAGGCGTTTGGCGGCAACCAGTGGCGGGATTGGCCGCGAATTTTTGACCCAATGCGTTTGCGCCGGATGATGCAGGTAAACGGTGATATTATGGTGCGCTCGGTTTTGTTGACCGGGGCATTCACAACGTTTCTGTTTGTCGGTTCCGATCTGGGCGACGTGAATTTGGCGGCCAATCAGGTGCTGTTGCAGTTTCTCGAAATCACTGCCTTTGCTTTGGACGGCTTTGCCTTTTCGGCTGAAGCGCTTGTCGGTGGAGCCGTCGGCGCGCGCGACCGCCGGAAAGTCCGGCGCGCATCGGTCATGGCTTCGCAATGGGGCGTTGGCGGGGCCGTCGGGCTTGGGCTGATGTTTTATTTGGCAGGGCCGGCGCTCATCGATCTGATGTCAACATCGCCCGAGGTTCGGGCGACGGCACGCGAATATCTGTTCTGGGCTGCTCTGGCACCGGTCATCGGGGTGGCAAGCTGGATGTTCGACGGTATCTATATCGGTGCCACCTGGACCCGCGATATGCGCAATGCGATGATCCAGTCGGTCGCACTGTACGTGGTCGCGCTGTTCGTGCTGGTGCCGACGATGGGTAATCATGGCCTCTGGGCCGCGCTGATGGTCTTGAACATCGCGCGTGGGCTTACGCTTGGCTGGCGCTATCCTCGACTTGAGGCACAGATCGCCTAAAGCAAGTCCAGCAGGTTTTCCGGCGGGCGTCCGATAGCGGCTTTGTCGCCCGCGATGGCCAACGGGCGCTCGATCAGGATTGGGTGGTCGACCATGGCCTGAATAAGCACCTCATCGGGTGAGGTCTTGGTCAGACCCAGCTCTTTGAACGTCTTCTCTCCGTTGCGCATCATGCTGATCGCCGGGATATTCAGCTTGGCCAGAACTGTCCGGATTTCATCAGCCGAGGGCGCGTCTTCAAGATATTTGCGCACCTCAGGCTGTGCACCGTTTTCCTGCAACAATGCCAAACCCGCGCGGGACTTGGAGCAGCGCGGGTTGTGCCAATATTCGATCATAGCCAGTCCTCTCGTTTGCTGCCCACCGCCTGCGCGACCGAGGTGTATCCGTCGCGTGCCAGCAGGTCATCCAACCCCTGCGCGATTTCAGCGGCCAGAGAAATCCCTCCATAAACCATCGCCGTGTAGAACTGCACTGCGGAAGCACCGGCGCAGATCTTGGCATAGGCCTGTTCTGCTGAGCTGATGCCGCCAACCCCGATCAGCGGGATATCTGCGCCCGTCAACTGGCTGAGCTGCGCCAGCACACGTGTCGATTTCTCGAACAGGGGCGCGCCGGATAGGCCACCAGCCTGATCCTTGTGTGCACTGCGCAGGCCATCGCGCGACAGTGTGGTGTTGGTTGCGATCACCGCGTCCACACTGGTTTCACCGGCGACATCGGCGATGTCCTGCAATTCGGCCTCGGTCAGGTCAGGGGCGATTTTCAGGAAGATCGGGATCGGGCGGGGCAGGGCGTTTCGGGTTTCGATCACACCGCTGAGCAGCGCAGTTAGCGCCGCTTTGCCCTGCAAATCTCGTAGTCTTTCGGTATTGGGCGAGGACACGTTGACGGTGGCAAAGTCCAGATGCGCAGCGCAATGGGCAAGCACTTTGGCGAAGTCTCCAGGCCTATCGTCACTGTCCTTGTTGGCCCCAAGGTTCAACCCGATCACTGCATCCTTTGGGCGCTGCGCCAGACGCGCGGCCATGACCTCCATACCTTCATTGTTGAAACCAAAGCGGTTGATCGCCGCGTGGTCTTCGGTCAGGCGGAAGAGGCGTGGTTTTGGATTGCCGGGCTGTGGGCGGGGTGTCACCGCGCCCACTTCGATAAACCCGAATCCGGCGCGCGAGAGCGGTGTCAGCGCCTCACCATTTTTGTCAAACCCCGCAGCCAGTCCAACGGGGTTTGGCAAATCCAGGCCTGCAACACGGGTTTTAAGACGATCCGATGTGACCGGCCCGGGCGTCGGTGCCAGCCCCGAGGTCAGGGCCTTGATCGAAAGCCCGTGTGCA
Organism: Ruegeria sp. YTSA064; assembly: GCF_059610325.1. NCBI lineage: Bacteria > Pseudomonadati > Pseudomonadota > Alphaproteobacteria > Rhodobacterales > Roseobacteraceae > Ruegeria > Ruegeria sp. YTSA064. The sequence goes on along the minus strand of NZ_JBXWNK010000001.1, from coordinate 475,557 downwards.
GTTTCAGGGTCAAGGCGGTGCAGGGCGGCCAGCCCCAGTTTCTCAGTCAGTTTCATCCGAAGGAAGCTCCACCCTCTGTTGGCGCGCAGCGGATCAGGCGCGAGGTTTCAACGGCGGCTTGCCGGTGCATCACGGCAGTGCGATAAGCTGGGTCGGTCACCATCTCAAGAAACGCATGGGTGGTGGGATAGCGGGCGATAAACACTTCGTCCCATTCTTCATCCTGCGGCCCGATTAGCGTGGTCTGAAACGTACCGCGCCAAAGGATCGTTGCACCTATGCGGGCGATGATTGGGGTAGTCTCTGCCCCGTAATTGCGGTAGGCTTGCGCTCCGGTCAACCCAGCATTGGCCAGCGGATGATCCGACGGATACTGCGCTGTGTCGCGGAACTTCACCAAGTTGAGCATCTCGATCGGATGGTCACGGTTGAGGTCTTTGAATGCCTCAAACTGTTCCCGATCCGGGTCGATGAAGCGGGTCATTCCATCCCCTCCGGGAACCGGTGGGCTTGACCATCAAAGGGCAGGTCTTGCGACCAAATCACGTCCGACATTCGAATTTGACGATAAAGGTGAGGAAACAGCGCACCGCCGCGCGAGACCTCCCATTTCAGATCGTCGCCCATGGCATCCGCATCACATGCCAGAAGTGTTAACCCCGCGACACCAGCGAAGTGCTTGGCGGCTGTCTCTGCAGCCTGTTCGGCGGTTGAGAAATGGACGAACCCATCTGTCACATCAATCGGAGCCCCGTTCGAGGCTCCGTGTGCCTGCAAGTCGGCCCACTCGTCGGCCCGGAAAATCTTGTAAATCAGCATATCGGTCTGATGCCTTGCGCGTCGGGTAGAATCAAGCCGGATTTCCCCCTTTGACTCTTCGCCGCGCAACGCGCACGATCACGACAAAACAACGATAGGGAGTTTTGAGATGTTCACCCGATTTTTAACTTCGGTGGCTGTATTGGGCCTGACAGCCGGTATGGCGGCTGCCGAATACAAGCTTACGATTTTGCACACCAATGACTTTCACTCGCGCATTGAACCGATCAACAAGTACGACAGCGCTTGTGGTGATGAAGACAATGCCGAGGGTAAGTGTTTTGGCGGCTCGGCACGTCTGGTGACCGCGGTGGAAGAGGCGCGTGGACGGGCCGAAAACTCGATTCTCGTGGACGGAGGTGACCAGTTTCAGGGCTCTTTGTTCTATACCTACTACAAGGGCAAAGTCGCCGCTGAGTTCATGAACAAACTGGGCTATAACGCGATGACCGTAGGCAACCACGAGTTTGACGATGGCCCCGAAGTGTTACGTGGCTTCATCGATTCGGTTGATTTCCCGGTTCTGATGTCAAATGCCGATATAGCGGACGAAGAACTTCTGACCGACAAGATCAAGAAATCCACCGTGATTGAGGTGGGCGGTGAGAAGATCGGCCTGATTGGTTTGACGCCGGAAGACACACATGACCTGGCGTCGCCGGGACCGAATATCACCTTCTCGGATCCAGTGCCTGCGGTTCAGGATGAAGTGGACAGATTGACCGCAGAGGGCGTGAACAAGATCATCGTCCTCAGCCATTCGGGTTATGGGGTGGATCAGCGCGTGGCGCAGGAAACCACTGGTGTCGACGTGATTGTAGGCGGTCATTCGAATACCTACTTGTCGAACACGTCCGATAAAGCAGCGGGACCGTATCCGACCGTAGTGAACGGGGTGCAGATCGTGCAGGCGTATGCCTATGGCAAATTCCTGGGCGAACTCAATGTGACATTCGACGATGACGGCAATGTCGTTGCGGCTGTTGGTGAGCCGCTGATCATGGACAATTCCGTGACCGAGGACCCGAGTTCGCTGGACCGCATCGCTGAGCTGGCCGTTCCGCTCGAAGAGATTCGTAAAAAAGTTGTGGCCGAGGCTGCAGACGCGATTGAAGGCGATCGGTCGGTCTGCCGCGTACAGGAATGCGCGATGGGCAATCTTGTTGCGGATGCGATGTTGGCGCGGGTCGCGGATCAGGGCGTCCAGCTTGCGATTGCAAACTCGGGCGGGCTGCGAGCCTCAATCGACCCAGGCGAGGTGACCATGGGCGAGGTGCTGACGGTTCTGCCGTTCCAGAACACGCTCTCGACCTTTGAGATCAGCGGCCAGGGTGTCATTGATGCGCTTGAGAATGGCGTGAGCCAGGTTGAAGAGGTCAAAGGTCGCTTCCCGCAGGTGGCGGGTATGACCTTTACCTGGGATCCATCGGTTGCACCGAATGAAGGCCGGGTTGTCGAGGTCTTGGTCGCCAACGGCGACGGGTTCGCACCAATTGACCCGGCGGCGACATATCTGGTTGTCACAAACAACTATGTCCGCAACGGTGGTGACGGGTACAGCGTATTCTCAGGCGATGACAAGAACGCTTATGACTTTGGCCCCGATTTGGCGGATGTAACGGCCGAATACCTTGCCGAAAACGCCCCATACCAGCCCTATCTGGACGGTCGTATCAAACAAAAGTAAGGCTAGCACAACAAACGGAAAGGCCGCCCATTGCAGGCGGCCTTTTTTTGGTTCAGTCGAACTTGTACTCAGGCCAAAGCGCTTGGTCGAAGCCGTCTAACATAGGTTGAATGTGGTATGTGACATCACGCCAGCCGCCTATGGAACGGGTCGAGATTCTCTGGCGTACCTGATCGACACTGGCAGTGCGCACTTGCTGTGTATTTCTTTCAGGGTGCATCATCTGTTCGTCCCATCCGATGCCGCAAAACGCTGTAATGTTCTTGCTATGAGTTTCGGGATCGGCGACCAGCTCTTCGTAAGATACCGACAGGATACGGTCCCCGAAGATGTTGTTCCAGTGCGCCATATAGCGCCTGTACAGGTTGGCCGAATGCGCAATTGCCTTAAGATCAGACGCATAGCGCAGCCCCGGTTCAGGAAAACGCCTGATCCATTTGGACAGGCCAACATCCCGCGGATCGCGGATCATGTTGATAACCCGGGCTTCAGGGAAAGCCGCTAATAAAAATCCAACCCGCTGATAATTGTGAGGCATCTTGTCGACAAATGCAGTTGAACCCTTGGGGGGCGGTGGCATTAGTCTGCGGAATTCCTGTGCAAAGTCTGCGGCTGCATTCGCGTCAAAAGGCGTGTTCGAATCCAGATAGGAATTTGAAAGATCAGCCCCCAGCATAAGCTCTCCGCAGCCAACAACACCGGGTAGGGAACTCAACATCATTTCCATCAATGTCGTGCCCGACCGGGGCTGCCCCACCACAAAAATCGGTCTTGGCTCGCCGTCAGGCATCGAACCAATTGAAGACATATCATCGGTGAACAGGCTGCAAATTTCGCTTTGCTTTTTCTCTTCAATTGCGAAGTCATACGGGTTCGTCGCATGTTGTGCCGCATTGGCGCGCGCGAATAGAGGCAACGCCACATGCAACCCTTTGCGTGCCAAAGTCACGTTTGCCTTTGCAAAGCCAAGCAATGAATCGTCGTGATCGCTTTGTGAAATCGCGGTTTCAATGGTGTCGGCAAGTTCCTCTGCTTGCTTTTCATCCGCTACCATCGACATTTGGTATAGCGCCGCAGCTGAAACAGGATTTGCCGCAAGAACAGAGAGCAAGATCTGCCTTGACCCGTCCTTGTCGCCGGCCTGATGCAGGTTCACTGCTTTTCGGATGGCGATGTCTTCTTTTTCAGGTGCTATCTCAAAGGCGCGTGAAATATCTTCGGTGCTTTGTTGCGCAAAGCCGATCTGCCCATAGGCCCGGGCACGCGATGAAAGCAGATCAGCATTATCAGGATCAGTCGCCAATTTTTGCGTGGCATGTTCGATGATCAAGCGCCAGTTCTGCCCTTTGAGCTGGATTTCGTCGATGACACGAACCAGTTCTTTGCTGTTGGGGAAACGCGCCAGCTTTTGTTCGGAATACGTAAGCGCGCGTGGGATTTGCCCTGTTTGCATCAGCGCATTTGCCAGATTTTCAACAAATTGCACATCGTCTGGCTTCATGCGCGATGCTTCGGCGAAATGGGGAATGGCTTGCTTGTACCGCTTCATCTCAGTCAGCACAAAACCAACAATGGCTTGATAATCTGAATCCTTGGGGAATTTCTTGATGCCCAGTTGCGCCTTTTTCAGTGCCTGAGGCAGCTTTCCCGCCTCAAGATCACTTAGTGCTTTGCTTTTGAGAGAGTTCGGGGTCTGTTGTGCCATTCGAGCGCAGGTCCCATGAATGAAATCTATTTAGAAAGTTCATTACCCAAGCGCACGCGTATTGCAATGGCTCATCAATGCGGCGTTCCGGTGTCACTGATGGCCGCTTGCTTTTCTTCTGCCGATAGGCGCGATAGACCGTTGGCATGACATTGAAATTCTCCAGTCTGGCACAGCTTTACAGCCACGAGTTTGATACGGTCATCGACGTGCGAAGCCCAGCTGAGTTCGTCGAGGATCACATGCCCGGCGCCATCAACCTTCCCGTTCTGAACGATGAAGAGCGTGCGCGGGTTGGCACCATGTATGTCCAGCAAAGCCCGTTTCTGGCCCGCAAGTTGGGTGCGGCACTGGTATTTCGCAATGCAGCGGATCACATTGAGAACCGACTTAGCCACCATGAGGGAGACTGGAAACCCTTGGTTTATTGCTGGCGTGGTGGTCAGCGATCCGGGTCCTTCGGCTGGATGCTTCAGCAGATTGGCTGGCGCGCCGAGGTGGTTGAAGGCGGATACCGATCCTATCGCCGGATGGTGAAGCAATACCTTTATGATGATGCGCTGCCCTATCGGCTGGTCGCACTGGACGGATACACCGGGACGGCCAAAACTAACCTGCTAGCACACCTGCAGACGTTAGGTGTTCAGGTGGTTGATCTGGAAGGGTTGGCCAATCACCGAGGATCATTGTTGGGCGAAATGCCCGGCGGCCAACCGAGTCAGAAAGCGTTTGAATCCGCTTTGACCGCAGCTCTGGTCGAAATGGACGAGGCCCGGCCGATCGTAGTTGAGGCGGAGTCGTCGAAAATCGGAAGCCTGATCCTGCCACCCAGCCTTTGGTCTGCCCTGTGTTCGGCACCTAGAATTCAAATCAATGCGCCGATCGAGGCGCGGACGGAGTATCTGGTTTCGGCCTATGACGACATCTTGTCAGATAGAGAAAGGCTACGAGACCGATTGTCACTGCTGCGGCTTCATCGTGGCCATGATGTTGTAGATGGTTGGTTGGATTTGATTGACGCGGGGGACAAAAGGGCTCTGACTCAGGCACTGATGGAGCAGCACTATGATCCGGCTTACGCCAAATCCCGTAAAGCACAACACGCTGAGGTAATCGCCCAGATTGATGCGCCGTCACTTGATGGCAAGGGGTTGTCCGCGACAGCGGAACAGATCGAAAGGATACTTGATCAGTTGTGAACGCGCAGGACCGGTGTCGTGTTCAAGTGGCCGATCAGAGCAGCAGGATAGCCGACGGCCTGCAGTTGGGCACACAGATGTTCAGCCTCCTCGGATGCAACGGCTGCCAATAGGCCTCCGGCTGTTTGGGGGTCGAACAACAGGTCAGCTTTGCCTCCGGTTGGAAGTTCAGGGGTTATGGTGCGGTTATCGGCGTAGATTGTGGATCGGATGCCCTGATCACTTAGTTCAACTGCACCTTTCATAACCGGGACCTGCGCCAGAGACAGGGTCGCGCCACATCCCGAAGCCTCACACATGCCCTGCAGGTGACCTGCCAGACCGAATCCTGTGACATCGGTCATCGCGTGGGCGCTTCTTAAGATGTGGGATGCCTCGCCTTGCGGCTGTATCATGTGCTCGAAGGCGGATACGACCCAATCTCCTTTTGCTTGCCCGGCCATTTCAGCGGCCATCAACACACCGCTGCCCAGTGGCTTTGTCAGGATCAAGGCATCACCGGATTTCGCACCGCCTAGCGTGATGGGTTCGGCTTCGCAAAGACCTGTCAACGTGAAGCCAAAGGTCGATTCATCGCCCATCGAACTGTGCCCACCGACAACTTCGGCACCGGCCTGATGCATGACAGAGCTGGCAACCTGCATGATTTCGGCCATCGTGCGTTGCTGGAGTTCAGCGGACATGCGGGGCAGGATGATTGTGGCCGTCGCGGCTTGTGGCTGTGCGCCCATCGCCCAAATATCACCAAGTGCGTGAACTGCGGCAATCCGGGTCATCAAGGTCGGATCATTGGTGAAGCTTCGCAGATGATCCGAAGTTATAACCTGTCGTACACCGCCGGTCTTCAGCAATGCCGCGTCGTCGCCGGGCAGCTGAGTGATGTCAGGCTTTTCAAGCCGCGGCAGTTCGGCCAGCGCGGTTTGCAGCGCTCTTCGACCGATTTTGGCACCGCATCCACCGCACATCGGCTTTTCTCCCAGTGCCTCTTGCATCCCAGCAGTGTGATACCGAGGCAGAGGGGGGGCGGGCATTTGGGGCAGTTCACGAAATCTGTTCATGAAACGCTGATCGATGCGGTTCTTCCACTTCCACATGAGCGTTCCGCTGAACGAGGTTCCCAATCGTTCGGCAACCGCAGATTTTTGGCCGAGCGAGATGAGCTTCAGGTAATCCTTTTGAGGGGCATATCGCCTCATCTTCCCGGCACCCAGTGCCGCGCGCAGATTGTCATACAAGATCGGTGCCTCGCGCACCGCGTATACCCCGGCTTTGGGGCGCGGGTTATCTGAGAGGTGCGCACAATCGCCGGCGGCAAAGATCGCAGGATCGCTGGATTGCAGGAACGCGTTCACCTGGATGAAGCCGTCTTGAAGCGCGAGGTCGCTGTTGGAAATCCAATCATATGGCCGTGCGCCTGCCGCTCCGGTGATGAATTCGGCAACGATCTGATGACCGTTTGACAAATCAATTCGCCCCTTTGAAATTTGCTGAATGGAAGCGTGCTCAAGAACCTCGATCCCTAGTTGCTTCATGGCCTGACGGATGGTTGCTGAGGCTTTTGGAATTGTTGCGGACAGGGCGGTTGCATTATCGATCAAAGTGACCTTTGCGTCACGCCCGTTGGCGCGCAGGGCATGGGCCATTGCCATGACCAATTCAGCACCGGCAACACCGCCACCGATCACCGCGACCGAGGCGGGGCCGGGCTCTGAAAGATACTCCTCCCATTGTGCGGCGAAGCGGCCAAGGGGTTTGGCGGGGACCGCATGGTCGGAAAAACCGGGCAAGGCAGGCATATCTGACGTGATCCCCACGTTGACCGAGGCGACATCAAACGCCACCGGCGCGCGTCCGGGAACATTGATTTGACGTCTGTCCGGATCGATCCCCTCAACTGTGCCCAATATTACCCGAGCCCCTGCATAGCGGGCGAGACGGACCAGATCGATATCAAGTTCCCAACGCTGATAATGGCCAGCAACAAAGCCCGGCAACATTCCCGAATAGGGCGCGGTCGGGCCGGGATTGATCACCGTAATACGCGCACCCGGCAACGGGTTCATCCCCCATTTGCGTAGCAGTAGCGCATGGGTGTGACCCCCGCCAATCAGAACCAGATCGCGGGTCAGGGGCAGCGGTGGTGTGTGCATTGTAACTAGTTCGCGCTGTGGTCCGGGACGTCTTCAACCTGCTCAACGGCGTGGGTGGCCCAAAGCTCATCCTCGCCCGCATCAGGCAAATCACTGGGCTTTTCATGTCGATGAATGTGCCATTTGGCAATGAACAGGGCCGTGATCGGTGCCGTCAGGAAAAGGAACAGCGTAATCAACAGCTCATGCAGTGAAAGTTTGCCCTCAAGCAGTACTGAATGTGCGATCGAAGCCAGGAGTACACCTCCCACACCCAGCGTTGTCGCTTTGGTTGGTGCGTGCAATCGCGACATCGGGTCTTTCAGCTTAATCATGCCAAACGAGCCGACAAAGCCGAATATGCCCGAGACGATCAGGAAGAAGGCAATGAGCAGTTCGAAGATGAATGTCATGCCGCCCTCACTCGATGATGTTGCCGCGCAGCATGAAGCGCGCGTAGGCCACGGTTGAGACAAAGCCCAGCATGGCGATGATCATCGCGGCCTCAAAGAAAATCTCGGTTTCGATGCTAAGCCCATACAGTATCAGCAATGCGATGGTGTTGATCACCATTGTATCCAGTGCCAGTACACGGGTGCCCACGCCATCTGCAGTGATGATCCGCCAAAGGCACATCATGATCGCCGCTCCGAAACAGGCGAATGCAAAATATATCGCATATTCGATCATTCGAAAATCTCCTTAAGGCGGCGCTCGTAGCGGCTTTTGATCTGGTCGCGCACTTCCTCGGGGTTTGGCGCATCCAAGCAGTGTACCAGCAGATTGTGCCCTTGTGCGGACAGATCACAGCTTACGGTACCGGGTGTCATGGTGATAGTTCCAGCAAGCACTGTGATCGCTTCGGGCGTGCGCAGTTCGAGGGGAACGCAGACAAATCCGGGTTGGCGGTCGGCATCCCGTTTGAACAGGATGATCCTGGCGACAGTAATGTTTGCGATCACGATATCCCACAGCACGACCAGCATATATTCCACGACCATTGGCCAATTGCGCAGCTTGGGACGGTCAGGCCAATAGGGTTGCGTGATGAACGGAATAATGATCCCCAGCAACAAGCCGAACACAAGCGAATTCAGCGACGGCGAATTCGCCAGTAAAATCCAGACAAGCGTCAGCAAAACGGTCAAATGAGGGTGGGGGAAAATCCGGTGCAGCAGCTTTATCATTCTTCCCTCCCTAACACGGCAGAGATGTAGTTGTCGGGTGTAAACAACTGTTCTGCGGTTTTACTGGTGTACTGCAGTGCCGGACCAGCAAATAGTGTGAGCAGTACCAGACCAAGAACCGCGCCAAAGACTGAGGTAAACGCAAGGGCTGCGTGCGGTTCAGGCGCAATTGCGGTGGCAACAGGTTCTTCTTCGGAATCTGGTTCAGTTGGCGGGATTGCCTGCACGTCGTGGCACTTCCAGAAAATGAGTGTGCCGGCACGGGCCAGTCCGACAATGGTCACGAATGATCCGATCAAGATCACAGCCCAGACCGCATTGGCATCCGGTGCCCCGCGCGAGGCGTCAAGAACAAGCAATTTGCCGATGAAGCCGGATAGTGGGGGCATTCCTGCCATAGCAATGGCACCAACAAAGAAGAGGGCCGAGATCAGCCCGGTTTGCGGCATCGGTGCAGTCGGCGAGATGGCACCTCCACGACGTTCCATCACCATATCCGCCACCAGGAATAGCAAAGCGGTCGCGAGCGTCGAATGGAAGACGTAATACAGGGCTGCTGCCGCTGCGACCTCACTGAATAGCGAGATAGCGATGAGCAATGTTCCCATCGAGGTAATGGCGCAGAAAGCAACCATCCGTGCGATATGCTGTGAGCCCAGAATGCCTACGGTACCAACCGCCAAGGTGACCAATGCTGCAGGTTGCAACCACGCACCAACCAGGCCTTCGGTTGCGGCAACGTCCGGTCCGAAGACCAGAGTATACACCCGCAGGATAGAGTAGGCCCCGACCTTCGTCATGATTGCAAACAGGGCGGCCACAGGTAGAGGCGCATTGGCATAACTTGCAGGAAGCCAGAAATGCAGCGGCAGCACGGCAGCCTTGATACAAAACACCAACAGCAGCAGAACGGCCCCAACCCGTAGCAGGGCGGTATCCTCGGGTGGAATTTCTGCGACCCGAACAGCAAGATCAGCCATGTTGAGCGTGCCGGTGACGGCGTAGATAGTTCCAAGCGCAAACAGGAAAAGGGTTGATCCCAGCAGGTTGTAGGTGACGTATTGCACCCCTGCCTTCAGCCGGACCGCTCCGCCTCCGTGTGTCATGAGCCCGTACGAAGCGATCAGAAGGACCTCGAAAAACACAAATAGGTTAAAGGCGTCCCCTGTCAGAAAGGCCCCGCAAACACCCATGAGCTGGAAATGGAAAAGGGCGTGGAAATGCTTGCCCCTATCATCCCACCCGGATCCGATGGCGTAAAGAACGATGGGCAGGGCCAGCAACGCAGTAAGCAGCACCATCATGGCCGACATCCGGTCCAATACCAGCACGATGCCGAATGGCGCAGGCCAATCGCCCAGCTCATAGACCTGGATTTCCCCGGTTGTGGCTTGCGCTGTGATGGTCAGTGCGATCCCCAGCAGCCCGACTACCCCCGCGACCGAGAATATGCGTTGCAAATCCAGATGATATCGCAGGACCATGATGATGAACGGGGCCAGGATCGCGGGCAGGACGATCGGCGCAACGATCCAGTGGTTCATGCGTCTTCTCCCGGTGCATCCACGCTGTCACTCGCACTCATGTCAATATGGTCATCCTTCGAGGACAGATAGGCAGACAGGGCGATCATCACGATCACCGCGGTCATCCCGAACGAGATCACGATTGCCGTCAGAACCAGCGCTTGCGGCAGCGGATCGGTATAGGGCACATCTTCGTATTTGTTCAGAACGGCCGGGGCGTCCAGCGCCAAACGTCCTGTGGCGAACAGGAATACGTTCACGGCATAGGTGATCAGAGACAGGCCCAGAATAACCGGGAAGGTTCGGCGGCGCAGGATCAGGAAAATCCCGGCGGCGGTCATCACACCTACGGCAGAGGCTACGAGCGCTTCCATCAGGCCTGCTCCTTCTCATTTTCATCTTCCGGAGGATTGTCTCGCAACGGATTGATATCCATCGGGAATTCCTGCGCCATGCCCGGCTGCCAGGCGAACCGCGACAGACTGTCGAGCGCCAGCATCACCGCCCCCAATACGGCGAGGAACACTCCGGTATCGAACAGAATTGCAGTGGCCCATTCGAACTCTTCCAGAGGTGGCCAGTGGATATAACCGAAATCACTTGTCAGGAACGGGCGCTCATTAAACCACGCGCCTAAACCGGTGGCGGCGGCAATCAGGACACCCCAGCCGATCGTGCCGTGGTAGTAGAACCGTTGCCGTTCGATGGCCCATGTGTATCCGCTGGCCATGTATTGCATCAGATATGCGATGGCGACGATGAGGCCTGCGATAAAGCCACCTCCGGGCTGGTTATGGCCACGGAAGAAGATGTAGGCACCAACCATCAAGGCAATTGGCATCATTACCCGTGTGGCGACAACCATCATCAGAGGATGCGAGTCACCTGACTGCGGCCAGTGCGGTTTGCGGTTCAGCAAATAGCCGCGCACGTTGGTGCTCAGAACCGCTTCGGTCAGGGCAAAGATGATCAGGGCGGCAATACCCAGCACGATGATCTCACCGAATGTATCAAAACCCCGGAAGTCGACGAGAATTACGTTCACCACATTGGTACCGCCACCGCCCTTGTAGGAATTCGCAAGATGGAATTCCGAAATCGTCGGAAAGGCGAAATCCCGCATCATCAGCGCGTAGATCAACGCGCCCGAGCCGACCCCGGCAACAACCGAAATCGCTGCATCGCGCCAGCGCCGTGCGGCGCTGCTGTCCCAAGGCGTTTCGGTGGGCAGGAAGTTCAGCGACAGCAACAACAGGATCATGGTTACAACTTCAACTGAGATCTGCGTCAGTGCCAGATCGGGGGCCGAGAGATAGTTGAACGCCATGGATACGATCAGACCGACAACCCCAATCAACACCAGTGAGAGCAGGCGGTTGCGGTGGAACCACATGATCGCAAGTGTCGCCGCGACAAGGCAAATCCAACCGATGATGGGAATGATCTGGGCCGGGAGCGGCACCCGGGTTTCTAAGCCTATCGTGCCAGTTGCAAAGGCGTAGTAACCGATGCCGACCGTGAAGGCGATCAGGATGATGGCATAGCGGCTGATCACGCCGTTGTGCAGCTCATCCGTAATCCACCGGCTAAGGCGGGTAAGCGCGTCGATGACCGCTTCGAAGATCACCTTGGCCTCGGGGCGGGGCAGGACGTTCCAGATCTGGTCGCCGCGTTTATGCAGCGACAGCAGGAACAGGCCACCCAGCGTTGCCACTGCCGACATGTAAAGCGCAGGAGTGAAACCATGCCATAGTTTCAGCGAGTAATAGGGCAGCTTCTCGCCCCCGATCACCGCGCTGGAGACAACCGCGACAAGCGGGCCAACGATGGCTGCGGAATAAAGACCGATCAGGACGACCAGCACCACAAGGAACGCCGGGGCCAGCCAAAGACCGACGGGCGGGTCGTGCGGATGCGCGGGATAATCGTCGCGCTCGGGGCCCAGAAAAACATGGCTGACAAAGCGGAAGGAATAGGCCGCCGAAAACAGCGCCGCCAGCAGGGCTAGACCGGGCACCAGATAATGCGAGTTCAGCCAGGTGGTGTGAACGGTCTCCTCCAGCATCATCTCTTTTGACAGGAACCCATTCAGTGGTGGTAGACCGGCCATCGATAACGCCGCAATGGTGCCAATGATAAAGGTGATTGGCATGAGGTGCCGCAGGCCGCCCAGCCTTTTGACATCGCGCGTTCCGGTCTCGTGATCCACGATCCCAGCGGTCATGAACAAGGCCGCCTTGAACGTCGCGTGGTTGATGATGTGGAAGATGGCTGCCACAGCCGCGATCTTGGTGCCAAAGCCCAGCAGCATGGTCACCAATCCAAGGTGTGAGACTGTCGAAAATGCAAGCAGTGCCTTGAGATCGTCCTTGAACAGCGCAATCACTGCACCCAGCAGCATGGTGATCAGCCCGGTGGTGGCGACGATGTAAAACCACGCATCCGTCCCAGCCAGAACCGGCCACATCCGGGCCATCAAGAACAGACCGGCTTTTACCATCGTGGCAGAGTGCAGATAGGCTGAAACTGGTGTCGGTGCAGCCATGGCGTGCGGTAGCCAGAAATGAAACGGGAATTGTGCCGACTTGGTGAAACAGCCCAGCAGTATCAGGATCAGCGCGGGCAGGTAGTAGGGCGACGCCTGTATCAGTTCTTTGTTCTGCAGGATGACGCTTAGATCGTAGGAGCCAACGATGTTGCCCAGGATCAGCATCCCGGCGATCATCGCCAGCCCGCCTGAGCCGGTGACAGCCAGCGCCATCCGGGCACCTTGCCGCCCTTCGGGCAGATGCCTCCAATAGCCGATCAAAAGGAATGAGCTTAGGGACGTAAGTTCCCAGAAAATAAGAAGAAGTAATATGTTGTCAGACAGAACGATACCGACCATCGCGCCCTGAAACAACAGTAGATAGGTATAGAACTGCCCCATCGGATCTTCGCGTGACAGGTAAAACCGCGCATACAGGACTATCAGCAAGCCGATCCCTAAGATCAGCAGCGCGAACAGAAAACCCAGCCCGTCGAGCATGAAATTCGCGTTCAGCCCCAGCCCCGGTATCCAGTCAAATCGCGCAGTCACCACCTCGCCGCGCATGACGCTGGGAATATGGATCAATAGTCCCATGAGGGCGAGGAATGTGGTCAGCCCTGCCGCGGAAGCTGCTGCGTTTCGTCCTGCCCGGATCAAGAGGGCTGGAAAAACAGCTCCGAGGAAGGGAAGGGCCGCGATAAGGAATAGGGACAAGTGCGATACTCCGGTCTGTGCGGTCAAGTTAGTCCTGATTTTGTAGGGAAAAATTCCGAACTGTCCAGAGATTGGGCTGTTTTTTCGAAGAGATTGACCATTGCAAAGTTGTTCGGGGGGCGATGACGATATCTTGAACAACGCGCGCGAACTGGGGCGCGAAATGGTGGCGTGCTTGTGATATGACCCAAATTTACATCAGGAGTCGCAATTTGGCAGAACACGCGATCAAAACCCGTCGATGGGTCTTGCTTGGTGCAGGAACGGTGATAGCCGGAGGCTTGGCGCTCCGGGAATACCGTTTGATTCCACAGGATTACGCAGGACATCAGATCGCGGTTTCCACTGCCCACCAGCAGGTGCGGCAGGGGGATATTGTTCTGATCGACATCCGTACCCCTCGCGAATGGCGCGCAACGGGGATCGGTGAAGGTGCCCATCCGCTCGACATGCGACGCAAAGATTTTGTGCCCGTTTTGGATCAATTGCTCGAGGGCGATCGCACCGTGCCGGTGGCATTGATTTGCGCGCGTGGTGTACGTTCTGCCCGGTTAAGCAACCAACTGACCGAAGCGGGTTTCACCAATGTCATCGATGTGCCTGAGGGTATGTTGGGGTCGGCCGCCGGACCAGGTTGGGTTCGTGCGGGTCTGCCAGTCAATGATTACAAAGAGGATACGTAATGCGAGCGAGATTATTGCTGGCTTTGGGCCTTGCCTTTACGGGGGAAACCGCTCTGGCCGTTTGCGGTGATCAAGATGGGGTTTGCAAGACAGATGCAGGCGCGTATCAGATCGAGTTGCCGGCAACTGACAATCCGCCGCTAGTCGTATTCATGCATGGATACGGTGGCACGGGTACTGGGACACTCAAGAACAGGGCAATGGTCGATCCGCTCCTGAATCGCGGCTACGCCGTGATGGCCCCGGAAGGTTCCGAGCGGAATGGTCGTCAAAGCTGGAACTTCTTCCCTGGTTGGGACGGGCGTGATGAGGCCGCATTTTTGACCGAAGCCGTTCAGGATGCGGCCAAGCGGTTTGACGTAGACCCCGGTCGCGTGGTGCTAAGCGGTTTTTCAGCGGGTGCATTTATGGTTTATTACCTTGCCTGCGCTGCGCCGGAAAACTTCTCGGCCTATGCACCGGTTTCAGGCGGTTTCTGGAGGCCGCATCCCGAGACTTGCGAAGGACCGGTCCGTCTGTTCCACACCCACGGTTGGACAGACAATGTGGTTCCGTTGGAAGGGCGCATACTGGGCGGAGGCCGGTTCCATCAAGGTGATATCTTTGCTGGATTGGAGATCTGGCGCGTTGCCAATGAATGCGTCGATACCAAACCCAGCGGGTTTTCAACCACTGGCCAGTTCATGCGTCGGAACTGGATGGGATGCGCTGAAAGCAGCGCGCTGGAATTCGCGCTGTTTCCAGGTGGACATACAGTGCCCAAAGGTTGGGCCGATATGATGGTGGATTGGTACGAGGGCTTACCCGGCAGTTGATTACTCTGCTGGGGTGACGATGCCCTTACCTTCGATCAGGCGCTTCAACTCATCACGATAGAGCCGTGCTGACCGGGTGATGGCAGGCTCGCTGACGTCTTCGCGCATCCCGACCATACGACGCGCAGCGCCCGCTGATACGCCGCTGAGCGCCGAAAGCGGGATTGCCAGCGCAAGACTGATCGCGATTGGGGCCAACCAAACTGAGACGAGACCAGCAAGGATACCAACGCTCAATGCCACACCGCTTACGGTTTCAAGCGCGTGACACAAGATCAGGGTCCGCAGCCCATAGCTGCCGCCATCGCGGGCCTGCGGTGACCAGCCTTTTTGAATGCCCAGGGTGGTCCGGAAAACCGCGATCATCTGCTGCACCATCAAAATCGGAGCATAGAGAACTGATAAAACGACCTCGGACAGGAATGAAGTAAAGAACTTACGGGTACCGCCGAAATCGGAATATCGTACGCCGCTGAGGGGCAGTGCGGCCACGCCCAGAACCTTTGGGGCCAGCAGCATTGCGTACATCACCAAAATGATCAGTACGTGGCGTGTTTCGGACATCTCAGGCCATTGCGGGAAAAGCGGATTGTCGGGGCTGAAGTAATGCAGAACCGAGGCATCCTTGCCCTGGCCGATCAAAGCCCACATCACCAAAAGCGCAAACCATAGCGGCGACATCAGATATCCGACCGCACCGTGAAACATATGGAAGCGTGAGACCGCACGGAACCCCGTCGAACCAAGCAGTTTCAGGTGCTGCAGGTTGCCCTGACACCAACGGCGGTCGCGCATGGCGTGGCCGATGAGGGTGGGTGGTGTTTCTTCATACGATCCGCGAATGCGTGGCAAAAAGCGCACGGCCCATCCGGCGCGACGCAGCAGTCCGGCCTCGACGAAATCGTGGCTCATGATCAGCTTGTCCTGCCCATTGAGAGATTTCAGCTTCGGCAAGCCCGCGCTGGAGGCAAAAGCGCTTGTGCGGATGATGGCGTTATGGCCCCAGTAATTGCCTTCTTGCCCGCACCAGCGGGCCAGACCTTCGGCAAATGCGATACCATAGACACCATTGGCAAATTGCTGCATCCGGGCGAAAACCGACTGCGCGCCGATCAGTTGCGGATAGCTCTGGATCAGGCCTGCACCCGGATCACGCGCCAGCGCGTCGGTCAAACGGCTGATCGCGCGACCTGTCATCAAGCTGTCGGCATCCAGCACCAGCATCGCATCCCAATCCGCGCCCCAGCGGCTGACCCAATCGGCAATGTTCCCGACCTTGCGATCCGTGTTTGCAGGGCGGCGGCGATAGTAAAGTTCCAAACCTGGTGCCAAGGTTGTGCGCAATGCCTCGACACTGGCCTGTTCTTGCGCCGCAATTTCGGGATCGCGGGTATCGGATAGAATGAACATGGCATAATGGTGCTGACCGCCGCGTTGCTGCAGGTCTTCAAGCATTGTGCGAGCATTGCCCAGAACGTTCCAGGGCACCTCGTTGTAGACCGGCGTCAACAGCGCCACGCGCAGCGGCTGCGGTCGGCCTTCGCGTTTGGGCTGCTCCTGACGGGACAGCGAAACCATGCCCAGCAACACGGTACAGACCGTGAATGAAATCCAGAAGAAGTTGAAAGAGATCAACGTTAGCAGGATACCTTCGACCAGGTTGATCCCCTCGGCGCTGAACCAGTCAGACATGACCCAGAGCAGGCCCAAAGTTGCCGCCATCGCCGGTGAAAAGGCCAGCGCACGCCAGAATCCGGCTGATGGTCTCCGACCGCCAGTCGGGGCCTGCGCATCGCGGAACCCCTGCGCAAAGTTCTGCGCGGGCATCGCCAGAGGGGCCTCGGGCGGCATGATATGAAGATCGCGGCTCATGAGGTCCAACGGTATAGCCAGACTTCAGAGGCCGGCTGTTTGTCTTTCAGCAATTGTGCGCGCAATTCGACATGGTTGCGTTCACCAGGTTCAAACGAGAACGCCAGTCGTAATCCACCTGTATCTGGATTACGCTGCAACACCCCGTCCGACGTCTCAGCATGAGGCGAGTCGACAAAAACAGTCATCTCCTCGGGGTCGTCAAACAGATCGCTTGGTTCAAAGTCGATCACGGCCAACCGTCCTTCGCCAAAGGTATTATCGCCCATGGCTGTATTGATGACCCGCGCGACGGGTGTGTGCTGAGGCTCTTCGCCCCAGATCAGGCGATAGGACATATCAACTTGGCTGCCTGCCGCGTACGGTTCCATCGGCCGCCAGTAGGCGACGATGTTGTCATAGATTTCCTGATCTGCGGGTATTTCTACCAGCGTGACAGACCCCTTGCCCCAGTCCCCATTGGGCTCGACCCACAGGCTGGGGCGCTTGTGATAGTTGGCCTCAAGATCAGCGTAGTCTGAGAATTCGCGCTTACGCTGCATCAGGCCAAAGCCACGTGGGTTCATATCCACAAATGAGGCGATCTGCAGGCGGGTTGGATTGGCCAATGGCCGCCATAGGACTTCGCCCGCACCATTCCGGATCAGCAACCCGTCGCTGTCGTGAACTGCGGGGCGAAAATCATCGAACCGGCTGTGATTGGTCTGATCGAACAGGAACATGGATGTGCCTGGTGCGATGCCGACATGGGACAGGTCGGTGCGCGGAAACAGCGTTGCGCTGACGTCCATGATGGTGTCGTCACCTGGCGTGATTTCAAACCGGTACGCACCACTGACGCTGGGGCTGTCCATCAGGGCGTGGACCACCATGTTCCGCTGTCCCGACGCAGGCTTTTCGAGCCAGAAGCGAATGAAATCGGGAAATTCCTCCCCATCGGGATCGCCGGTTTTCAGCGCCAAACCGCGTGCTGACAAACCATATGCTTCGTGCAAACCGATCGCGCGGAAATAGCTGGCACCCTGAAAGACGCAGAACTCGTCGGTTAACCCGGGCCGATGCATCTCGGCACGCAGGCGGAACCCCGAAAAGCCCAGCGTTTCATCTGCAGGCAAAGAGGGAACGTCTTCGCTTTTTGTGAACATGTCCAGATCAAAGGCAACAGGTGTCACATGACCATGGTCGACGGTTGAAATTTGCACTGCGCGAGGGAAGTAAAGTCCGGGCGCGAAGAAGTCGACTTCGAACGGTGACTTGGTGCTGTACCAAAGGCCTTTTTCCAACTGGAAACGGATCGAGCGATATTGCTCATAATTCAGATCCTGCCATTCTTGCGGCACCATCTCGCGTTCTACATAAGGTCGGCTTGCCAGGTCACGCGCCATTTCGATAACTGTGTTGCGGTCAAAGGCGACCTCACCGCCGGTCGCATGAGCTGCCGGAGCGAGGATCAATGCCGTTGATGAGGCGAGGAATGCGCGGCGTGTAAAATTCATTTCTTAGTCTTCCAAGGGTGTGACTTAAACCACGCGGCCAGATAGGCCACGCCGATGATCATGGCAAAGCCAATCATGTTGGCGACAAAGACACTGGCAACATCCCGCCCACTCAGGTCCAATCCGACGCCGATAAGTCGTGCTGCAGCCATGGAAAATACAAAGACCGCAAGCGACTGCTGCCCGACTTTGGTGATGACACTCAGCAGCAACTGCCAAACCTTCGCTGCGGCTCCCTGACCGGTGGTGATCAGGCGATGGCCATGCTCACCGGCAACAACCCAGCCCAGATAGGCCAGTGAGAGGAAATGCAAATATCGGAAAAGGCCAAAGTCTGTCTTGTTGCGGAACTCTTTGGTTACCGGCCAGACTTTGCGGATTTCATCGGCCAGATCGGGTGCTGCGGCATTTATCCAGGTAAAAACCTTCCACGAACCAAACGGCATCGAGAAGATCAGGAATAATGAGGCCGCCCAGATCAACGTTTTTGAAACCGGCGGGGCGGGAATCCAGCCGCGCATGAACGCGAAGCCAGTGAAGAACAGCAATTGCCAGCCAAACGGGTTGAAGAACCATTGCCGATCCGACCAGGGCTCAGCAGGCAGATCGAGATAGTCGTATTGCGCGATCAGCCAGATCGTGACCGAGGCCAGGGCGACTGCCCAAAACCCGATGCGATGCAGCCCCATGAACAGCGGCATCATCGCAAGCACCACCAGATACATCGGTAGGATGTCAAAATAGTTGGGCACATAGGTCAGGGTGAACAACCCTACGATCTGTGGCGCGGGGTCATTGAAGAAATGCTGCAGGTTCAGCGACGAGATATAGTTTTTCTCGAACAGCCCGCTTTGGTTCAGCGCTGCCATGGTCATAGCGACGAAGAAAAACAGACAAATATGGGCCCAATAGACCTGCCAAATACGGAACGATACGCGCGCGGTGCCCATCAACCAGCCCTTGCGCATGAACGCTCCGCCAAAGGCGATGGCCGAGGCCATGCCGGAGCAGAAAACAAAGATTTCGGTTGCATCCGAAAACCCGAACCGGGCAGGAATCCACTTGGCCCAGGGATCGTTCGGGATATGGGCAATAAGGATGATGAACATCGCGATACCGCGATAGAAATCAAGGCGCGGGTCGCGCGTGCGGGCAGGGGCAGCGCTTTGAGAGGCCACCGGAGCAAAATCAGAAGCGGGCGATGCAGTCGCCATACGGTTTCTGTCCTTCTTGGTCTTTTTTATTGTTCTTATTCGGCGGGGACGCTTTGTGCGTCGCCATTGTCGCGTGCGGCCTCGATCAACGCGCGGCGGGCGAGGGCATAGTTGTCTTCGCCACCGGAGCGCTTGGCGCGGCGGTCGTCAAGAATGCGCTCGACAGCATCCAGACGGCCGGCGCGCAGGCCTGAATCAATTGTGATGCGCTCGAATACATCACGTTGGGCGTGGCTGCCACCAGCCAGCTGCATTCCACCACGTGCGTCTGACAAAAAGTCAAAGGCTTGGCCATAGAGGCCTTCGCCAAAGGCCTCAAGCCCCTTGGCCGCAGCGACGCCGGGATCAGACATGCGGATCGGCGTATCGCCCTGGTTGCGCTGGGCATCGCTCTGGATGCGGTGCAGTATTTTGCTGGTCGCATCCGAACGGTTGTCGCCAGTCAGGGCCAGCAAGTAATGCAGGTCGGCGAAGATCAGGCATCCGTCTTCGGTGCGGGCGGCGCTGAGATCGGCCAATTCTTCCCAACGGTTGCCTACGTCGACGCCCTCAAGCTCAAGCCGCGACAAAAGCGAGGTGGCGTTCGAGATATCTCGGTAATCGTCGGTTTTGTCCTGACGAATGTGGTGATCGTAAAGCGCCATCACCTGATCGACCTGTCCCAGATCCAAACGCATCAGCGCCTTGTGCCACCAGACGTGATAGCGGAAGTTGTTGCAATGCGCCCAGGCGTCCTCGCGTCCCGCGAGCCAGTCCAGACCCAACTGGGCATTGCCGGTCATCTCGTGCACATGCGCTACGGCGTGCAGTCCCCAGGCGTCGTCCGAGACCATCCACAAGGCCTGACGCCCGGCGATCTCGGCTTTCTCGTAGGCACCCGTTTCTTCAAGAGCAAATGAATGGCAGCCCAGCAGATATCCACGCCCAGCGTGGTCGGGTTCGTAAGCGGGCATCACGCGCTCAATCGAACGGCGCATACCGTGCGAATCCCCCAGAACGAACCGAGTGGCGTGGCTGAGTTTCATCGCCAGAGTGTCCGTGGGGTGCGCCCGAAGGATTTCTTCGAATTTCTGTACCGCTTGAGTGGGGAGGTCAGCCATATACATCGCCAGTGCCTCGACATACAGCTTTTCACGGTCCGAAACCGGCTGACGCTCCATCGCTGCATTGGCTGCGGTCAGCGCTTCGGCCGCGACCGCGATCATCTCGCGGCGACCCAGCAGGACCATGAACAGACCTTTGATCGCGTGACCCAGGGCAAAGTCCGGCTCAAGCTCCAGCACCTTGCCCAGATGCTGCGGCGTTACGGCTGCGTGCGCCATGAACCCAAGGAGAACACCATCCCACGCCTCGACGCTTGCGGGCTGGGTCAGGGTGTTCATCTGTCCAAAGACGTCTTGTTTCATGCTTGGGTCCAATCTGATTGCGGCATTCTATAGTGTTTGATGTAACAGAGTGTGCCGCGGGGTCGTAACAGTATCGACCCTGCTCTCGAATTGGTGAAAACGCGTGTGTGGAAAACGCGAAAAAAACCGCCGATTCAAGGGCATGTTTCAGCAACTTGCCGCCTAATCAGGCAGAGTGTTTCAATCTTCGAAGGGATTTTCTGCGTTTAGAACAGCTTGTGTGTCAGCGCCACAGACTGGAGGTGCACTGCGATATGTTACAGGTGTACGGGACAGGTTCAGAGGGTTTCCGATCAATTGCACCTCACCGGGTGCAGCCTGCATGGTGACCTGCATCCGCCGGGCAGCGACCTGATCTGAGGTGAAGACCTGATCAAGTGTTTGCACAGGACCAACCGGTACTTTCAATTCTTCCAGTCCTGCAATAACGCGGCTGGTATCCAGCGCCTGTACGGCGGGGCGAAGGATTGCATTCAATGCGTCACGATTTTCAAGACGGGCAGGATTGGTGGCAAATCGCGGATCGTCAGCAAGCTCTGGGTGTTGGATGAAACTGCAGAATCTTTTGAACTGGCTGTCGTTTCCGACCGCAAGAATCACGTGCCCGTCGCTGGTTGCATATACGTCGTAAGGGACAATGTTTGGATGCCCGTTGCCGCGTCGTTGAGGCACATTGCCCGAGGTCAGGTAGTTCACGCCTTCGTTGATCAGCCAGGCCACTTGCGAATCCACCAGCGCAAGGTCGACCTGCTGGCCTTCGCCGGTCAGATCGCGATGCCGCAGAGCCGCCAAAATACCGACGCAGGCATACATGCCGCACATCACATCGGCGATGCCAACGCCAACCTTCATTGGTGCGCCTTCGGGATCTCCAGTCAGCGACATAACTCCGCCATAGCCTTGTGCCATCAGGTCATAACCGGGTTTCGATGCGTTCGGACCGGTCTGCCCGTAACCCGAGATCGAGCAATAGACTAGGCTGGGAAACTCTTTGGACAGGGTGGCGTAGTCGAGCCCGTATTTCGCCAGCCCGCCGGGCTTGAAGTTCTCGATCAGGATATCCGCATGAGACGCCAATCTCCGGATTTCCGCTTGACCTTCCGCCGAGGCGATATCCAACGCGACCGATTTCTTGTTGCGATTGGATGACATGAAATAGGCGCTCAAATCCGAGCGGTTACCATCCGCGTATTCGATGTAGGGAGGACCCCATTGCCGCGTGTCGTCACCTCCGGTCGCTGGGTTTTCGATCTTGATGACGGTGGCTCCCAAATCACCCAGCAGTTGCGTGCAGGTCGGGCCAGCCAGAATGCGCGACAGATCCAGTACCTTGACGCCCTTCAGGGGTCCTTCAGATGCGGCCATCATATCCTCCACGGTCGATCTCCGCAGCAATGACAGTGAATTTGTCGGCTTTCAACGCCTGATCCAGCGCTGCCCGCAATTCGTCGCGGTTGCGCACCGTATGACCGTACCCGCCAAAGGCTCGCCCCATGGCGGCAAAGTCGTGGCGGTCGAAATCGACACCTCGATTGCCCATCTGGCGCTGGCGCTGCTTCAATTCAATCAGGGCAAGGCTGGAATCGACAAACACAAGAAAGATCGGGTTGCCGCCCATTTCGGCGGCAGTCGAAAGCTCTCCGGCGACCATCAGAAACCCGGCGTCGCCCGAGAAGCTGATCACGGGGCGGTCCGGTTCAGCCAGTTTCAGTCCAATCGCCATAGGGACAGCGCACCCCATTGTGCATAGCGCCGAAGACTGGATCAGCCCGCGCTCCTCCGAACACTCCCACATCTGGCTGAGCAGTATGCGATGGGCGCCACTGTCGGCGGTGGCGAGTGACTCAGTTGGTAGCACTGCACGGGTTTCCGCGATGATCGCCGCCGGTCCCCAGTCTTCATCGGTTGGGAAGGCTTCTGCCAGTGCTGTCTTGACTTGATCCGGTTCACCATTCGACCAAGTCTTGCGGGCAGGGTTGCCCTTGGCGATGGCCTCAAGCGTTGCGCTGGTGTCCGCCACCAAATTTAATCCGGCCTGATGCATATAGTGATCGTTCACTACAGCAGCAATGTCGATCACTCGCTTGTCTTCCGGGTCCCAAATCTCGCGCCAGCCAGGGCGCATTTCTATGGGGTCATAGCCCAAGCATAGCACCAGATCAGCTTGTTCCACCAACGGGATCAGATGCTTGTCGGCCAGCGGCGAAAGACCCGCCCCACCCAGACATAGCGGATGATCCTCGGGCACCACCCCCTTGGCCTTGTAGGTCGTGACGAAGGGAATGTTGAAATGCTCCAAAAACGCCCGCACGACAAAGCGCGAGTCGTCGTAGAGAATATCGAGACCAATGATCGCCAAGGGGCGTTCGGCCTCGGCCACCCAACGGCGAGCCTTTTCCAGACATTCAGCGCCAGGTGCGACGGGTGCGATTTTCGCGAGACGACGGTGTTTAACCCCCGATACGCGCGTATCGGCCACTGAGATTGGCACATCGATGTGCACCGGACCGGGGCGCGGCTGGTTCGCAAGCGATACCGCCTTGTCGGCGATGATATCGGCCCCGTCAGCAGTTAGCATGAAAGTGCCCTTGGTGATCGAGCGGTAGACTTGCGAGTGATCCATCACCTGATGAGTGTAGGTCAGTGCTTCGTCCGCATCGACGCATCCGGTCAACACGATCATCGGAACGCGATCCTGCAATGCGTTCGCGACAACGTTAATCCCATTCATTGCGCCCGGGCCAAGCGTGGCCACCAGAATCGCAGGTGCACCATCGCGATGATGAACGGCTTCGGCCATGAAACCGGCTGCGTTTTCATGTTTGGTCAGATGAAAGGTGATACCTGCGCTTTCCAGTGCATCCACCAATGTCAGAACCTCGCCACCGGGCATTCCGAACGCGTGGCGGCATCCGGCCTCGAAAAGGCGTTGTGCCAACAGATCCGCAGCGCGGGGGGACAGGTCCTGCATCAATCAAGCTCCGACAAGTTTATCTTTCAGCAGATTGCGGAGGACGCGCCCGGACGCAAGCAGCTTCACGTCAGTGTGACTATTTGACGGCGCGTTCCGCCACGGCCTGAAACTTTGCGTCTAATTCGGCGGCAATCTCGCGCAGCGCCTCACCGCCTTCATCCGTATATGGGGCGAACACAAAACTTGGCATTTTGTAGGACAGGGTCGCAGTGCCATCCTTTTCCTCGGTCACGTAGAAACGGATGGGCGCTTCGATCATCGCATTGGTCGAGGTTTCAAGGACCCGAACTGCGTAGTCGTTGTTGAATGCGCCGATCACTCGGTTGCCCGGAATGGTAATGCCGCGCGAGGCCGCTGCTTTGGTCGGTCCGGCCTGAGTGACCACGATCAGGCCGTTCTCTTTTACCGCGGCCTTTGTGTCTTCCACGAGGCTCTCATAGCTTTTTCCGCTGGGGTAGACCGCCCATCCGGCAAGTGGTTCGATGCTGTCAGCCCAAGCAGGCATGGCCAGCAGGCAGATCGCAGCCCAAAGCGCCCTCATGTTCTATCCCTTCCTGTTGATTGGAGAATAGATGACAGAAAACCGCTGAAACGGGGCTCACAATCCTGTGCGCGCGTCAGGCCGTACGTTTCTTCAGCAGATAGATATCCATGATCCAGCCGTGATCAGAACGGGCTTGCGCGCGCGAGTCCAGAATGTCTTGCGCCACATCCGCCAATGGGCCTTTGATCAGAATCTCTTCTTTCATGCCCACATATGCCCCCCACCAGATGTCATAATCGGCCATCTCTAGGCTTTGGAACGAGCATTCGCCATCCAGCATAACAGCCACTTTCGATGCCGTTTCAGGCCATCCCTCATCGCGGATGCGGCGACCGGTGGTCACGACATAGGGTGCCCCCAGATCATTGATCGGGATCGCATGGGCCGCAGTTAACGCCTGCAACGCGGTGATGCCCGGCACAACCTGGACCTGCGGCTGTGGGTCCAGTCGAGCGGCGATCCTGAGCGAACTGTCATACAGCGACGGATCACCCCAGATCAGCAACGCGACCTTCTGCGCGTCGGGGTGGGCTGAAATCGCTTCGTGCCAGCGCAGGGCAATTGCGTCGTGCCATTCGTCGACACCTCGTAGATAACCGTCATCTGCCCGGCGTTTGGGAACGTCGAAATAGACGATCCGCGCAGGTTTATCGGTGACCTGCGCGATGATGTCTTCGCGCAAACCGGCCAGATCAGCTTTGTTCTCTCCCTTACGCGGGATCAGGATCAGGTCTGCTGATCTGATTGCCTGCGCCCCCTGAAAGGTCAGGTGGTCGGGATTGCCGGTGCCGATCCCGATCAGTGTGAGATCAAACATCGCCGAACTCCGCCAGCGGGCCATACAGGATCAAGGCAGGAGCAGTACCGATCTCGGTGCGCAGTTTGTCGGAAAGCTCTCCGATGGTGGAACGATGCAAAGATTGTTCGGGGGTTGAAACGGATTCGGCCATCAAGGCAGGTGTGTCCAGCGGCAGGCCATGCGCGCTCAGCGCTTCGACCAGCAATGGAAAAGTGCGCTTGCCCATAAATACGACCGTTGTCGCGCCAGCATCAGCTAGGGCGGGAAGATTCAGATCGGCAGGCAGTTTTCCACTCGCATCATGCCCGGTGACGAATTGAACACGACGCGCAGTCAGGCGTCGTGTCAGAGGAATTCCCGCAGTCGCAGCCGCCGCGACGGCAGAGGGGATGCCAGGAATGATCTCGTATTTGATACCGGCGGCCTGCAACGCGACCAGTTCTTCCTCTAGTCGACCGAACAATCCTCCATCACCGGATTTCAGCCGCACGACATGCTGGCCGGTCTGCGCATACTCAACCAGCAACCGGCTGACGTGATCCTGCTTGGGCGAGGGGCGACCGGCGCGTTTACCTACGCCCACCAGATCAGCGTCGTCACGTGCATGGGTCAAGATCGGGCCACTGCTGAGATCATCAAACAGCACCGCATCGGCCTTCTGCATCCGGTCCACGGCCTTGAGCGTTAGCAGCTCCGGATCACCCGGACCGGAGCCGATGAATGAGACAAACCCGGTCATACCGTTGCCTCCGCAATCAGGTGAAAGAACGTGCCGGTGACATTGCCGCGTCGCGATCCTGTCTGAGGGCCTTCAGCCCCTTCGGCATCGAAGACCCGCGCAAGAGGAGCGTCAGGTTGTTCGATGATCGAGGAATAATGGAACTCATGTCCGCGCAGAGCGGTACCTGCCGCAAAGCCGGGCATCGAGGCCAAAAGTTCAGCCCTACGATAGCCAAGGTTGAATTTGCGCTTTTGGTATGAGGTTTGCAGACCCAACAACCCCGCCATCTGATGCGGGGTGCCATCTTTGTCGACCAGCACTTCCCCCAATGCCATGTACCCCCCGCATTCACCATGCACTGGCCGCGTTTCCGCGTGTTTCCGCAGCCCGGTCAAGAAGGTATCTGCTGCTGCTAATGTTCCTGCGTGCAGCTCAGGATAGCCCCCCGGTAGCCAGACCAGATCGGCGTCTGCAGCTGGCGCTTCGTTTGCCAGCGGCGAAAAGGGCAGTATCTCTGCACCCGCGCTGCGCCATCCTTTCAGAAGATGCGGATAGGTAAACGAAAACGCGGCGTCTCGGGCAAGTGCGATCCGCTGAGCCGGGGGGTGCGGCAGTGCGGCCGACGATGGCCCATTAGGGCCTGAGGAGGCCGCCTTTTTGATCGTATCCAGATCAACATGTTCACGCAGGAATGCGGCGTAACCGGCGATCGCCGTTTCCAGATCGGGATGTTCAACCGCTTGAATCAAGCCCAGATGCCTTTCGGGCAAGGTAAGGTCTCCCCGGCGCGGAAGAACGCCCAGAACGGGTAATCCGGCACGCTCCATGCCCAAACGGGTCAGTCGTTCGTGGCGAGGGCTAGCACAGCGGTTCAGGATGACACCGGCAAAAGGCAAATCGGGGTTATACATCCGAAACCCAAGCGCGGTCGCCGCCGCTGATTGCGCCTGTCCTCCGACATCCAGAACCAATACGACTGGCCATCCCATTCGCTGAGCCGTTTCAGCGCTCGACCCATGCCCCAGCTCTCCGGGTTTGGCGACGCCATCAAACAAACCCATTGAGCCCTCGGCCACCACGATATCCGCGCCCGTGGCTTGCTCTGAGATCGCGCTGAGCAGCGGCTCTCCCATCGCCCAGCTATCCAAATTGAACGAAGCGCGGCCTGCCGCAGCGCGGTGAAAGGCTGGGTCTATGTAGTCGGGCCCGCTTTTGAACGGCTGCACGGTCAATCCGTCCTCAGCCAGCGCCCGGAGCAACCCCAGCATTACTGTAGTCTTGCCTGTACCCGACGACGGCGCGGAAATCAGTAGTCCCGGAGGGTTAGTCATCACCGTGGCTCCAGCTCGACCACGGGCTGTCGGCGCTTTGAGGGCGATAGCGGCGGTCGTATGTTTTTGAATACAGGCAGCTTTCGTCAAACCCTTCACCTGCGAGCGCCGGACCAACCATTATCAGTGCGGTGCGCGAGATGCTTTCGTCCAGCGCCTCTTTCAGCGTGGCCAGAGTCGCACGGATGATCCGTTCATCTGGCCAGCTGGCGCGGTAGACAACGGCGACCGGGCAGTCCGCACCATAGGCAGGGGTCAGGTCGGCGATGACATTGTCCAGATTTCCGATCGACAGGTGAATGGCCAGAGTAGCACCTGTTTTAGCAAAGTTTTTCAGCGTCTCACCTTCAGGCATCGAGGACGCGCGCCCAGGCGTCCGGGTCAACACCACCGATTGCGCCAGTCCCGGAAGGGTGAGTTCAGTTCCTAGAGCAGCAGCTGCGGCGGCAAAAGACGGGACACCGGGCGTGACGCTGACCGGGATTCCCATCTCTTTCAGACGTCTGATTTGCTCTCCCATTGCCGACCAGACAGAGAGGTCTCCGGAATGCAGCCGCGCCACGTCTTGCCCGGCTTTGTGCGCTATTTCGATCTCGGCCATGATCTGATCCAGATCCATCGGAGCCGTGTTCACGATCTTCGCGCCGTCGGGGCAGTGGCTCAAAATCTCCTCGGGAACCAATGAGCCAGCATAGAGGCACACCGGGCACGAGGCGATGATATCGCGCCCGCGCAGAGTCAGCAGGTCCGCGGCACCCGGTCCGGCGCCGATGAAATGAACGGTCATGGTTGTCCTCCAATGGCGACGGCGCAGGTTGCAAGCCGGTCGTCCGAGATTTGTCTGGGTGAAATCAGCCGCGCGCCATGCCCGGCGGCAGCAAGAGCGGATGCTTCGGCCACGCTGCTGGTGCCGTATGTGGCACGACTGCGGGGCGAGCAGGTGAGGGTTCGTTGTCCGGCAAGATCATGTGCCGGGACGAAATGAACCGGTAGATCAGTTACCTCTGCAAGTGCGACAAGTGCGGCATGTCCGTCCTTGTCTGCAACGGTTGCCAGGGCATCGACTGTTTTTCCTTTCGAGGCCAGATCAAAGGCAGCGCGCAGACTGACCAGCGTAGCAGAAGACGAAAATCCGAGCCCGGCGACGATCATAGCGTAAGACTCCACTGCATCACGGGGTAGGCAGATTTCCAACCCCGCCGTGGACCAAGCGAAGCAGCTTGCGCCAATTCGATACGCAACAGGTCTCCGCCCAGCTTGTCGTGCCACGCAGCCAGCAAGGCTTCGCTTTCCAATGTCACTGCGTTGGCGACAAGCCGCGTACCGGCGCGGAGATTTGCGTGTAGCCAGTTCAACAGCTCCGCGCTCAGGCCGCCTCCGATGAAAACGACATCTGGTTGGTCAAGGTCAACCAACGCCTCAGGTGCGATACCATGAACGACCCGCAACCGATCCTGCCCGAGCGCATCGGCGTTTCGGCGAATGCGCTCGACCCGATCTTCACGCGGCTCGATTGTCGTTGCAGTCAGCGTCGGATCGCACATCAGCCATTCGATGCTGATCGAACCGGTGCCGCCGCCAATATCCCACAGATGTTCTCCTCTACGCGGGGCAAGGGCCGACAGGGTCAGTGCGCGGATAGGGCGCTTGGTGATTTGCCCGTCGGTTTCGAAGATATCATCAGGCTTGCCCGAGGCTTTGGGAAAGGCGCACCCTGTGCCCGCGACGTCCAGCCCGACACAGACCGGATGTTCGAATGTTCCCAGTAGCGCTTCGGTCAGCGACACGCTCCGCGCGCGTTCACGGGGGCCGCCAAGGGCCTCCATGACATGCAGGGTACAATCGGCAAAGCCGGTTTCACCCAGATAAGTTGCAAGCTCAGCCACCGCTTTTCCATCACGCAGCAAGAGAATGGCGCGGAGGCCCTGCGCCAGGTGGGGGCGCAAACGGGTCAGGGGGGCGGCGTGCAGTCCAAAGGTTAACGTGTTTTCAAGCGGCCAGCCGAGCCTTGCAGCGGCTAGCGAAAAGGTCGATTGACCGGGTATGGCGGTCCATTCGCTCGCATCGAAATTTCGCGCGATGACGGAGCCGGCCCCGAACCAGAACGGATCACCCGAGGCCAGAACAATAGTTTGCCGACCGCGTAATCCGGTCAGTATCGGAAGACCATCGGCAAATGGAACTGGCCATTCAATCTGTTCGGCGTTGCTTTTGGGAATCAAAGATAGGTGGCGCGACGGACCCATGACGATCTCGGCGCGATCCAGCACTTGACGGCTTGCGGGAGACAGGCCATCCAGTCCATCTTCGCCCAAACCCAATACGGTTAGCCACGGAGTTTCAGACATGCCCAACCTCCTGATTCTTGGCGGGACGACCGAGGCAAATGCTCTGGCAAAATCCGTTTCCGAACAAGGTATTCCGGCCACGTATTCCTACGCGGGCCGTGTCGACACGCCACGCCCGCAGCCCGTTCCCACGCGCGTGGGCGGTTTCGGAGGAGCGGAGGGGCTGGTGCGTTACATCCGCGACCAAGAGATCAGCCATATCATAGACGCAACCCACCCCTTTGCCGCGCAGATGAGCCGCAACGCCGCGGAAGCCTGTGCTGCGACGGCGACTCCGCTGGCGGCGCTGACGCGGCCTGCCTGGGTCGCTCAAGATGGCGACAGTTGGCAGCATGTTCCGGACATCGACGGTGCCGTCGACGCGCTTTCCGGTTCCGCTCAGCGCGTGTTCCTTGCCGTCGGTCGCATGCAACTTCAGGACTTTGCAGCACAGCCTCAGCATCACTATCTTTTGCGGCTGGTGGATGAGCCTGAAACCGTGCCGTTTCCTAATAGAGACGTCATTATTTCGCGCGGTCCGTTCACTGAAATTGAGGACCGGGGGCTGATGCAGCGTCACGGGACGCAGTTGGTTGTGTCCAAGAACGCGGGTGGCATCGGGGCGCGCGCAAAGTTGGATGCCGCACGGGCGCTGGGTCTTCCGGTTCTGATGATCGACCGTCCGCTGTTGCCGCAGCGGACTGAGTTCGAAAAGGTTTCGCAGGTCTTGGACTGGCTGGTTCATACCTGATCCTTGTCAGGCGTGAATCTCGGCGTGTAAACGATCGGCGCGCCGTCGCGCTCGATCACCCGGGTCAATGACGAGCCGACGATCACGATGGTCTGCATGTCCGCCATGTCTGGTGTGGCCTCTGCCAGTGTTGAAATCCGCAACTTCTCATCCGTACGCGACACTGCGCGGGCGAACAGGATCAGGCGTTCTGGCTCACATTCCTCGCGAAGGATTTCCAGTGTTTTTACAAAGCCTTCCGGGCGTGACTTCGAGCGGGGGTTATAGAACGCCATCGCGAAATCTCCCTGCGCGGCAAGGCGCAGTCGTTTTTCGATCAAAGACCATGGTTTCAGATTGTCGCTGAGGTTGATGGCGCAGAAATCGTGCCCCATCGGCGCACCCGCACGGGCAGACGCAGCTAACATCGCTGTGATCCCCGGCAGTACGTCGATCTGAATGCTTCGCCATTCAACAGGACCATTCTCCAATGCCTCGAACACGGCAGCGGCCATCGCGAACACGCCTGGGTCTCCGGAGGAAACAACCACGACACGCTTGCCCTCGGCCGCCATCCTTAATGCGTGCTGCGAGCGGTCGATCTCGACCCGGTTGTCACTGGCATGTAGGGTCAACCCTTCACGCTCAGCAACGCGCGCGACGTAGGGGATGTATCCAACAACATCCGTCGCCTCGGCCAGAGCAGCGGTAACCTCGGGCGTGACCAGAGCTTCGTCTCCCGGTCCGAGGCCGGCTATTTTGACCCAGCCACTCATGGGCGACGGCCCTGACCGTGAACCAGGATGATCGAGAAATAGGGTGTGATACTCTCGCAATTGTCCGAGAGTTTGCAAACCCGCTGGTTGGGCATCTGGGCGTATTCGACGATCCATGCACGGTCATAGAGATCGGCCCGTTTCAAGGCGCGTTTTACCTTGTCAAAGTTGCGACCGATCTTCATGACCACCAACGCATCGGTTTGGGTCATGCGTTCGGTCAGCGTGTCCTCGGACAATGTACCGACCAGAACCGTCAGGACGTCATCACCCCAGGTTATCGGATCGCCGGTAGCGGTCCAGGCACCCGACATTCCGGTAATGGCTGGTACGACCTCGACCTTAGATATATCCCGTAATCGATTGTAAAGATGCATGAATGACCCGTAGAAGAAAGGATCTCCTTCGCACAGGACCACGACGTCTTCGCCGTTCTCTGTCAGCGTCTTCAGGTGGGCGGCGCAATCCTCGTAAAATACGGAAAGCAGCTCGTTGTACCTCGGGTCCGTCACCGGGATTTCGGTTGTTACGGGATACTCCATCGCAAACTCGATAGCGTCGCCGGGGATCATTCCATTGACGATCTTGCGGGCCTGCCCCGTGCGGCCCGGCTTGCGGAAGAACGCCACGTGTCGGGCATTGCGCAACAGGCGGTCTGCACGGACGCTCATGAGATCCGGGTCACCAGGGCCAAGGCCCACGCCGTAGATCTTGCCCCCGCTCATTCCACACGACTCGCGATGGCGTTGATGGCAGCAACGGTGATTGCACTGCCGCCCAAGCGACCTTTGACGATGCAGGAGGGTACGGGCTGCGCGTCCCACAAGGCGTCCTTGGATTCGACTGCGCCGACAAAGCCCACAGGGCAGCCGATGATGGCGGCCGGGCGCGGACAATCTGGGTCTTCCAGCATGTTTAGCAGATGGAATAGCGCAGTCGGAGCGTTACCGATCGCGACCAGCGCGCCGCCAAGATGCGGACGCCACAGCTCTAGCGCAGCGGCAGAGCGCGTGTTGCTCATCTCAGCGGCCAATGGGCGCACGCGTTCGTCATGCAGAGTGCAGATTACCTCATTATCCGCAGGCAGGCGGAAGCGGGTCACACCTTCGCTGACCATGCGCGCGTCGCACAGGATCGGTGCGCCATTTTCCAGCGCGGTGCGGGCAGCTGTGACGAAGCCGGGCGAGAAATGCACGAACTCCTCCAGCCCAACCATTCCAGCGGCATGGATCATGCGCACGGCCACTTGCTCTTCATCGGCATCGAACCGAGCGAGATCGGCCTCCGAGCGGATGGTGGCAAAGCTCTGTTTGTAAATCGCCGCGCCGTCGGTTTCGTATTCATAGGGCATCAGGTGAAGTCCATGGTCATAAGTTTTTCTTCGGTCAGGCCGCGTTGGCAGGGCTCATCACCTGCGCGACCTTGTTTGACAAGATCAAATCGTCCATTGCATCCTACTAAGGTGACATCTGCAGGGATCATCCGGGCGCAACCCTTTGCACACCCCGAGACATGCAGAGATCCGGGCACTCGAGCCGCCAAAACGCGCGCGATCTCTCGCGTTTCCACTTGCGCCTGCGGACAGAACGGCGTGCCAGGGCAGGCGTCGGTGGTCATCAGCGGGTCAGTACCGTCTGTGACGAAGGCTGGTGCGGGAGTATCTGCTCCGCCTTCCAGCAGGATCAACCGCCACGGTGTAACTCGCAGGGCAGACGCACCGCTGCTCTCGATCAGTTTCGAGAGCGGGCCTGCGGGCAATTGCCCAAACGTCGCGCCCAAAAGTGTTCCCAAATCGCAAGCGCCAGGCTGTAGAGGGGTACTTATTGGGCCAGGTGGGCTGCCTTGCCATTCGAGCGGAAGGTCTTGCGCAGAGATCACGCGGGCCATTCGGCGGGTCTCAGGCGTATAGGTGTCAGAGAACCACTTTGCCAGTTCGATCAGTCGATCGATGACATCAGATTCAGAAACAGTCCGTCCGGTCTCTGCACCATCTGCACGCAGAATCAGGCCGTTTTCGCCGGTTTCCACGCGTATGTCAGCCGAGTCTCCGGCTAACATGCGCTCAGGTCCCGTATCGATTGCAAATCCGAACTTGGCGGGCAGCGAGGGCAACTCTGCTAGGCGGTCAATCAGATGCTGCGTTAGTCGCGCTGTCAGATCACCTGCACGGTAGAGCGGTGTGACCAAAATATTCCGTCTAATCTCGATGCCGGGCTCGGCATCGAGAAGGTTCAGATCAGACAGCTCGGTCAATAGTGGCTGGTGGTCGGCTTCCTTGACGCCACGTAGTTGCAGGTTCGCACGGTTGGTCAGGTCGATAGTGCCATTGCCGAAACGGTCGGCCAATTCGCACAGACCCAAAGCCTGCTGAGCGCTAAGCCGCGCCAACCGCGGGCGTACGCGCACGACCAGCCCATCGCCGGACATCATCGGGCGATGTGCGCCGGGGCACCAGCCTTGGACGACAGGTTTGTCGGTAAGGGCGCTCATCCCAGACCTTCCAAACCGGCACGGATCGAGTTTCGGCGCGTGTTCCATAATCCAGCGTCCAACAAGGCACGGAATCGGTCTTGCATCGCCTGATGCGCACGCGGGTTGGCCTCTTGTAGAAAGGCATCGACGTCTTCGTCGCCAAGCGTGGCTTCGTGATAAAGGTCGAACAGATGCGGCGCGACGGTGCCAGACAAATGTGCAAACGAGGCCATGTGATCAAGAGTCGCCGCAATCTCGGCCGCGCCTCGAAAACCATGCCGCTGCATCCCCGCTATCCATCCTGGATTGGCGGCGCGCGCATGAACCACGCGGCTAATTTCTTCGGGTAAGGTACGGGCGCGTGGATTTTCCGGGTTGGTATTGTCCAGGTGATAGAGCTGAGCGTTACCACCGGTGATTTTCTTGGCGGCAGCAAAACCAGCCTCATGCGTGGCATAGTCATTCGCCAATAGCAGATCGGTTTCGGTCAGGTCCTGGAGATGCACAAAGCTGTCGGCATTGGCGACGCGCTGAGTAATGCCGTCCTTATCCTGTGCGATGTGTTCGCCTTCCAACGCGAAGGAACTGGCGTCCAGCCAAGCCTCACCCGCCTGCACGCGTGCCTCATCCGTATAGGTTTCGGACAGATGGGTCATGTTCAAACCATAGTTGCCGGGGGCTGGCCCATAGACCCGCGCGGCTGGCTCCTGACCGGCGTAAGGGTTCCAGTCGGCTGCTTCATCTCGTTTTGTCAGTGCGCGGACGGCCTGACCGTACAGCGCGGAAAGCGTCGGGAACACGTCCCGGAACAGGCCTGAGACGCGCAATGTCACGTCCAGTCGCGGGCGGCTGAGATCGGTGATTGGCAAAACTTCGATGCCAGAGACCCGCTCGGACCCTTTATCCCAAACCGGCTTCACCCCCAGCAGGTGTAGCGCCATGGCGAATTCCTCGCCCGCTGTGCGCATCGTGGCCGAACCCCATAGATCGACTATCAAGCCCTTGGGGTAGTCGCCTTCTTCCTGCAGATGCCGCCGAACCAGCTCTTCAGCGAGCTTGACGCCTTGTGTATAGGCCGCGCGCGTAGGAACTGAGCGCGGGTCGGTCGTGTAAAGATTCCGCCCGGTAGGCAATACATCCGTACGCCCGCGATAAGGGGAACCGGACGGCCCGGCCTCAATCCGTTTGCCCGCCAAAGCGTCAATCAGGGCGGAGCGTTCAGCGTGGGCCGACGGGGCAGGGTCGAAGGTGCCAGTCGCATCGGGCACCCGTCCAAAGATGTGCAGGCCGTCGCTGAACTGGCTTTCCTTGATGTCGCAGACAAATCGATCAATGCGGGTGATCGCCTCGGCGATGCAGGTGGCTTGGTCGAGACCAAGGTCGCTCTCCAGCCCGATGGCCTGTGCCTCGTCGCGGATATCTCCTTGCAGGCGATCACGGCGCTTGGGGTCCAGACCGTCCGCGTTCGAGAACTCATCCAGCAGTGCTTCCAGCCGAGCCATGCGATCTGGCGTACCACTTTCTTTCATCGGGGGCGGGATATGGCCCAGCGTAACAGCGCCGATCCGGCGCTTGGCCTGCGCAGCTTCGCCGGGGTCATTGACGATGAACGGGTAGATCACCGGCAGATCGCCGATCAACACCTCGGGCCAGCATTCACTGCATAAAGCGACCGATTTACCTGGCAGCCATTCCAGCGTGCCATGGGCACCAATATGGATCAAAGCATCCGCGCCTATCCCTTTGCGTAGCCAAAGGTAAAAGGCGACGTAGCTGTGACGAGGAGTGCGCGAAAGGTCATGATAGTCATCCTCGCGCAGCTCTGGCGTGCCGCGTTCTGGCTGCAGCGCAACCACAGCGTTGCCACGCCGAAGGGCCGTGAAATGGAATGCTCCATCTGCGAACACTGGATCGTCCTCGGGGTCTCCCCAGACCGCCTGCAGATCGGCGCGCAATTGATCGGGTAGCTCTGCATGCGCAATCAGGTAGTCCTGCAATGACCATGAAATCCGGACGCCCAGCAGGGTTTCGGCAATCGGCTCGGCCGGTGCGGTTGCATATCCCTCATTCTGAAGATCGGTCAGCATCGCTTCGGCTGAAGCAAGCGCATCAAGGCCAACTGCATGCGCCATCTGCCAGTCCTTACCCGGGTAAGTCGACAGAACCAGCGCCGGTATTTGATCTGAACTGGGCTTTTCGTGCAGGTCCAGCCAGCCAGAGACCCGATCGATGACAGCTTCGATCCGGTCAGGTTCGGGCTGGTGGGCAAAACGCGAATATTCCAGATAAGGATCGCGCTTGCCCGGTTCTTTGAACGACACGATGCCCGCGTTAATCCGCCCGTCGACCTCGGGCAGAACCACATGCATGGCGAGGTCAGCAGGCGAAAGCCCGCGTTCCGCTTCTGCCCAGGCTTTGCGGCGCGAGGTCGCGAGGGCGACCTGAAAGACGGGCACATTGGCAGCATCCAAGGGTGAAGTGCCTGATGCGCCCTTGCCCGAAAAGGAGGTGGCATTGATGATCGCTGAAGGTTTCAGCGCCACGATCGTCTCACGCAACCAGTCAGCGGCGGTTGGCGCTTTGAGCGACGGGGCGAACAGGCCAATGGCCTCGAATCCACGCGATCTCACACTGCGGATCAAAGCCGCGATCGGGGCAGTGTCGGCAGAGGTCAGGTAGGCCCGATAAAACGTGACAATAATGCGTTTTGCATCGCCCGAAAAAGCTGTGTCCGCCGGTATCACGCCACGATCCGGGCACCAGGCGCCGTAATCCGGTATGGTCTTTGCCCCCATCACCGGACCGGCATATAGTCCCGCCGCCAGCGCCGTCTGTGCGAGCGCGGCCTGTGCCGCAACCTCTCCGCCGGTATCACACAGATGCGCCAAGCGCCGCAGGGTTGAGACGGGCAGGGTGGAGTACTCATCCAGCCGCGTATCTTCGCGCCCGTCCGCAGGCAGGACAGCCAGTGCGATCCCCTTGGCCTGTGCCAGTGCCAGAACCTGCTGCAAGCCGTAAGACCAATATGGCACGCCGCCAATCAGGCGGATCAGGATGCCTTTGGCCCCCTCAAGCGTCTGTTCCACATATGTGTCGACTGACAGGGGATGTTTTAGAGCTGTCAGGTTGGCCAGCCGCAGGGTTGGCATGCGCCCGTCTGGCCCGCCACCGCGATGCCAGCCCGCCGCGAAAGCGCCAAGGTCACTGTCAGAAAATGACAGCACCACCAAGTCCGCCGGGCTCTGGCCCAGATCGGTTGGGGTCTCGGTTTCCTCTAACCCGTGGCTTTCGCGGAAGACGACGTGCATGAATCTTACTCGGCGGCCTCGGTCACACCCACAAGGATATCACGGATTTCGGCCTCTTTGATATCATCATGCTCGGCGATGACCACAAGGCGCGAGTGGCGCTCTTCACCAGGTTCCCACGGGCGGTCATACTGATGACGTACCCGCGAGCCGACGGCCTGTACCAGCAGGCGCATGGGCTTGCCCTGAACCGCGGCATAGCCTTTGACGCGCAGGATGTTCAGTTCCTTTGCCAGGCGTTCGATCTTGGCGACCAGATCCAGCGGATCAGTCTGTTCCGGCAGTTCGACGATGATGCTTTCAAAATCGTCATGCTCGTGATCGTGATGACCATCATGATGGCTGGGACGCGCTTCCATGTCGTCCTCGGCGGCAGCTTCAAGGCCCAAGACAACGCGCACGTCCACGACACCTTCGGCGACTTCGACGACGGGTAGGGGGCGAGGGGCTTTGGCCGCGATGACCTCTTTGGCTTTGGCGACACCTTCGGGACCGGCCAGATCGGGCTTGGTCAGCAGGATGATGTCGGCGCAAGAGATCTGATCTTCAAACACTTCCGATAGTGGCGTCTCGTGGTCGATCGACTCATCGGCGAGGCGCTGGGCGTCTACCGCTTCGACATTGGGTGCAAACCGACCAGCGGCAACCGCTTCGGCATCGGCCAAAGCGATCACGCCGTCGACTGTGATTTTCGAGCGAATGTCTGGCCAGTCGAACGCTTTAAGCAGCGGCTTAGGCAGAGCCAGGCCCGAGGTTTCGATCAGAATGTGATCGGGGCGCGGCTCCAAGGCCATAAGCGCTTCGATCGTGGGAATGAAATCGTCGGCCACAGTGCAGCAGATGCAGCCATTGGCCAGTTCCATGATGTTTTCTGCTGGGCAATCCGGGATTGCGCAGGATTTCAGGATATCGCCATCGACACCCACATCGCCGAACTCATTGACTACAACAGCCAAGCGCTTGCCTTGCGGGTTCTGCATCAAATGCTTGACCAGTGTCGTTTTGCCCGAGCCCAGAAAGCCGGTGATCACGGTGACGGGCAGTTTTTCGAGATTGCTCATTTCAGGGCTCCAATCGGGGGAATACGGGCCGCGCAATTCTTGCGGAAGTGTTCGGGGCGTTCACGCCATTTGACCAGCCCGTCCTCGGTCTGAAGGTACTTGGTGGCACCTTCAATGATGGTTTCGACGTGATCGGTTTCGCTGAGGTGTTCGTAAACGAATGTCCAGCGATCAGGTCCGCCACGCAGCACGATAGAACAGCCCTCATCGCAGTTTGAAAGGCATTCTACTGCTTTCAAGGTGATGCCCTCGGGCAGGGCGGCCTGTTCAAGCGCTTTGTGCAGCAATGTGCCGGGGCGTTGGGCGTCGTCTTCGACGGGTAGGCCGCGACGGCATGTAGTGCAGACCAGCAGCTCGACCGGTGTGGTCTCGGTCATGTCTCTCATCCCCCCAATCCTCTTCGTGGGGGACGGGGTTTCATGCGGGCCGATCAAAGCCCCACACCGGAACACCCCGTCCGGTTTCATCTTCGGGCGTTGGCAGGTCTCCCGGCTTGCGGATGTCAGAGCAGTGCTCTGTCGGATGTCCCGCCTTCCCGGCATTCGCCAGTGGCTTGGGCACCCTCTCCGGTCACGGTCGCGGGGGCGGCTGCGTTTGACGGAAAATCCGCTGACGCATTCCCTTTTCATCTGCTGCTGCAGACACCAACACTTGGCTCTTGGGACAGCATTACCCCCCTTGTCAAGCGAGTCTCGCTCAACAGTGCGTACAGGGGCAAAAAAGCGACCTCTGAGGGTCGCTGGACGGCATGACTTAGGTCAACAGGCGTGTTCGCATGTGCATCGAAAGACGAACAGGGAGAGCGTCATATGAAAGTAGGCTTCATCGGGCTGGGAAACGTGGGCGGAAAATTGTCGGGCTCGCTGCTGCGCAATGGGATTGACCTGACCGTTCATGACCTCAACCCTGATCTTGTGTCTGGATTTGTCGCGCAGGGTGCGAAGGCAGCTGAAAGCCCCGCTCAATTGATGCGGGATTGTGACGCTGTGATTACCTGTCTGCCATCTCCTGCCGCCTCGGACGCGGTAATGCAGGAGATGCTGTCCGAAGTGACATCCGGTAAGATCTGGATGGAAATGTCCACCACCGACGAAGCGGGAGTAAAACGATTGGGTGCTTCGGTGATCGAACGTGGGGGGGCTGCAGTCGATTGCCCGGTATCGGGCGGATGTCATCGGGCGGCTACGGGCAATATTTCGATCTTCGCAGGCTGCGATCGAGAAACATTTGAGCGCATTCTGCCGTTCCTGACGACGATGGGGCGCCGCGTTTTGCACACAGGCGATTTGGGATCGGCCTCAGTGTTGAAGGTGCTAACAAACTATTTGGCAACCGCAAATCTGATCACTTGCGCCGAGGCTTTGGTGACCGCAAAGGCCGCAGGGATGGATCTTGGCACGACCTATGAGGCGATCAAAATTTCGTCGGGCACATCATTTGTGCACGAAACGGAAAGCCAAGTGATTCTGAATGGGTCCCGCGATATTTCATTCACCATGGATCTGGTCAAAAAGGATATCGGTCTGTTTCAGGAGGTCGCCGACCGCGCCGGGGTGCCGCTGGAGATAAACCCGGTGATGATGGAAATCTTCGACGACGGAATCGCACGCTACGGTGACCGTGAACTTTCCCCTAACATTATCAAACGCCTTGAGGACGCCACGGGACTGGATATCCGTGCACCGGGGTTCCCCGCCGAAATGCAGGATGATGAGCCGGAAGAGCCGGGTTACGAAGTGGTTCCTCAGAATCGGTGAAACATATTGTGCTGACGTTCAGGAAGAGTTTCGTTTGTTGATGCCACGGTTATCTGCGGTTCGGAGGTGGTTATTCGGATTGTCGCAGGAAAGTTCTGATCAAGTCAGCGGTTAACTCAATATTAG
This sequence comes from Ruegeria sp. YTSA064, assembly GCF_059610325.1. Lineage (NCBI taxonomy): Bacteria > Pseudomonadati > Pseudomonadota > Alphaproteobacteria > Rhodobacterales > Roseobacteraceae > Ruegeria > Ruegeria sp. YTSA064. The sequence continues at coordinate 435,649 of NZ_JBXWNK010000001.1, read as the reverse complement.
TTGGCGCTGAATGCATATTGAGTTCCATCATTTTCATCAGCCCCCCTGGGGGCCGAGGTGCGGTAGCCAGTTCTTCCTGGAACTTGCTGCGTTGGACAAATTCTGGAGGCTATTCTAAACAGATCAACAATAGTCCGATAATGGCACAGGCAAGAGTTTAACTTATGGGAAACGAGACCTTTCTCATCGTGACGACGATGAAGAACGAAGGGCCATTTATGATCGATTGGGTGGCTTACAATCGCGCAATCGGGTTCAATGATATCCTGATCTACACCAACGACTGTTCTGATGGCACAGATGTCATCGGTGATCGGATGCAGGCCTTAGGCTGGGCGCATCATGAGCGCAACAAGGTCGGACCACGCGCTGCGCCCCAGAACCGGGCTTTTACCCGATCTCGCAGTCATCCAAGCTATCAGTCCGCAAATTGGATCATGAGCCTGGATGTGGATGAATACATCAATATCCGTTTGCCTGAAGGCAATGTTCAGTCACTGGTAGAGGCAAGCGGTGAAGCTGATGCAATATCGATCTGTTGGCGTATGTTCGGAAATGCCGGCTTAAACGACTTTGTCGATCAACCTGTCCCTGAGACATTCTTTCAGGCGGCCACCGAAGACAGCTACCCCCATCACCGGACAAAAGGTTTCAAAACGCTATTCCGAAATAACGGCAAGTTCAGCCGGTTTCGCGCCCATCGCCCTCGGATAAATCCAGAGGATGCCCCAAATCCTGACGCACCGTACGAAGGGGTGTTGTGGAGAGATGCAGGCGGAAACCTCTACCCGGCAGATCAGGTGAAATGGAAGGCGTGGCGCGGATTCAGCCATGAATTCGCGCGTATTCACCACTATGCAGTACGAAGTACCGATAGCTTTCTTGTCAAACGTGAACGGGGGCGGACTAACCATGTTGGCCAGGACCAAGGTCTGAAATACTGGCTTGTAATGAATCACAACGACGTCGAAGATCGCTCGATCTTGGGCCACATGCCCGCCATGCATGACATCAAAGCCGAGATGATGGCTGATCCTCAGTTGGCCGAACTTCACCACAAAGCCTGCGAATGGCATAGTGCAAAAGCCGAAGAATTGAAGGCCAGACCTGATTGGCTAGATTTGGTTGAGGCTTTGCAGAATTCTCATATCGGAGAAGACGCCCATGGCTGAAACCGTATCCGCCGAGGACCGCCGCAAGAAACAAGCCCTGCAGCGCGAGCGGAAAGATGCGCTGAGGCGCGAAATGCTCAAGACAATGCCGCACGGAAAGCTCAGCATCGAAATCGGCGTCTGGCGGGGCGAGTTTTCGCGGATACTACTCGATGAATTGAAGCCTTCTAAGCTGTGCCTCATCGATCCATGGGGCGTGCAGCCCGACGCAGATGGTGGCGCATCTTTGGCCGGAGCGCGTAGCCAAAACGATATGGACCGCATCTATGAAGCGGTGAAAAACACATACGCCTCTGAGATAGCGAAGGGTCAAGTTTCGGTAATTCGCGATTTTTCGGTTCCTGCACTGCGCCTGTTCGAAGATCAGAGTATCGGTTTCGCCTATCTTGATGGAGACCATTCATATGAAGGGGTCAAAGCGGATCTGGATGCGGTATTGCCGAAGATGATCGAAGGCGGTGTCATCATGTTGGATGACTACCATCGGAGGGGATGGTGGAAAGATGGCGTGATGCGTGCATTCCACGAGTTTTTGGGCGCAAACTCGGCGGGCTTGCGTCTTAAGGCGATCAAAGGCGCTCAGGTCGCGGTTCAAAAGCTATAGTCAATGAGCCAGTTTCATATCGAATTGGGGATGTTGGCACCCGAGAAGGACCTACAGAAGATGGCGCCACTTTGGTTCAACCGCAGGACTTGCAATGACTGACAGGATCGTTGTCTACACGACAATGAAGAACGAAGGCCCGTTCATGATTGATTGGGTGTCCTACTACCTGTCACTCGGCATCGACCATTTCCTCATTTACACCAACGATTGTGATGACGGCACCGATCTGATTGCAGAACGGCTCGGGGATCTGGGCATTGCAACCCATGTTGATAATTGGGTCAAGCCAAAGCAAAGCCCGCAGAACACGATGCTCAGACGAGTTCGTTCACATCCGAGGTTTCTTGATGCGGACTGGACCTTTTCGCTGGACGTTGATGAATATCTGAACATCCGCCTTCCTGATCCCTCCATGCACAAGTTGCTGGAAAAGTTACAGGAAACCGCAGGAGAGCCTTTTGATGTTGCCTCTTTTGCCTGGAAACTATTCGGATGCGGAGGCATTGAAGATTTCAGCGATATTCCAGTGGCTGAGCAGTTCTTTCTTTGCGATACCGAGCAGGGCTATTATTCGGGCGTTGCGGGCGGGCTGAAGAGTATAACGCGCAACAACGGGTTATTCACCCGATATGGTCCGCATCGCCCCAAAGGGGTTGCGCCTGAGCGCATGTCCGAGATCAGATGGGTTGATGGTGGGGGGCAACTTCTTGACCCCGAAGCTGTAACCTGGCGCGCCACATCCAACTACCGCCATGATTTTGCGCGTATCCATCACTATGTGACGCGTTCAATTGGGTCGTTCATGGTTAAACGGGATCGGGGTAAAACCAATCATATTCACGATGATCAGGCCGAATCCTATTGGAACAATATGAACGCGAATTTGGTTGAGGACCGGTCGATCTTGCCGCTTTGGGAAAAGGCTGCGGTAGAGCGGGAACGTTTGATGTCCGATGACCAACTGGCGTCCTTGCATGCCGCCGCGTGCTCCTGGCACGCGCAGAAAATTGTCGAGCTAAATCAAAGACCGGATTGGGTGGAATTCCGAGAGTTTTTGCACCGGTACAAGACCATGGGCCCCGGTCGCTGACGCATCTCAGGGCCGTAAGAAGTCTTCGACGGGGCACCATACAAAGACGCTGAGGCACAGCTTATTGGCAGGGCTGCCGGCGGCGTTAGCGCTCTTGGGTTCTATCAATCAGGGATGCAATACGGCACCGAACAGCGAGAGTGTTCCAACAAATGGGAGACGAGCGCAATCCTAACAGAAAAATGTTTCAAGTGGTCCGATATCAGCCCGTTTCCGAAGGAGCCGCCGTTGGAAGTTGCGCAGGGTTGAGTGGCCGGCCGAGTGATATCGCGAGTAGTTGCTTCTTCTAACAGTTCACTGCACGACAAACGACACCGTAACCCTCGTCCGCCTTTTATCCTCGTCCTGTATGGAGAGTCGCATTGTGTGCCGCCCAACCGGCAGTTCAGCCGAACGTGCGAGCAGGCGCGAACCTTCGACTGAGGCGTGCTTCATTATTCGTTTGGTCACATTGACCCATGCTGGACCCAAACGATAGTCGATCCGAATTGACGACAAATCAACTGCCGTATCTCCTCTCGGGCTAATGTCTACGTCAATATTAACAGGCGACTGGACAATATCCTTTTTGGGCGAATTGAAATTTACGAATGGGCCATCGGATTGAGTAACGGTCAATCCTCGGTCTAGAGACTCAGTAACTTTAGGTTGATTGTCGAGTTCTGCCATTTCGGCTGGAGTAAGCAGGGAGAACGCTTCTTGCTCGCTATTTCGCGGAAGAAGAATCCATACGGAAAAGGCCAACACAAACAGTATTGCACCAATCAACAACCATCTCGCACGCACTACCCACACATACATCACCTTAAGCAAACCAGAATGAAACGAGACTATCACACAACGAGACAATATCTCAATTTGCGGGACTTGGTCTGAAATCGAGTCACCCAATTGTAGAGGTAAATGGGCATTGCGCATGGAATCACACGGCAAGTCTTGTGGCGGGATAAAAGCTCAAATCGGGCTACATTTCCCCTATGTAACCCCAAAGAACAAGCATTTGTATCGCTCGGTCTGGGGAGGTCGTGTAAGCTATTGAATTCTTTTGGAGGCGAGTACCAATTTCGAACCTGCGTAAAGGAACTCTATTTCTTAATAAATCACAATTTTTTGTGAGATGTTGGCGTTACGTGGGTTTGTGAATGTTGCGGGATTGTTGGTTGAAATTGTTCATTGGCTTGTCTTCGCGGTCGATATCGGTTGTCGCATGATGGTGCAACACGAGGGGAAGCGGCACAGGCTTGCCTAAGTCCGCTGATTGGGATGCGGGCCGGTTGATCAGTCAGATATTAGAGTTGGATGTGGAGGTAACTCACCGACCACGAGGCAAGGAGATGGCGCACTGGCTGATGAAGGTGCCGGGAATTGGGCCGCACGTTGCCACTGCACTGGTCGCCCTCTCGATCCCGAACTGGATTCTTCACTAACATCTTAAATCACTGATCCTCGTCATGATCGGCTACATGTCCGCCAGCTAATCCATCATCTTCAAGGGCGTGGGGTTTGAGACGATCTGGCCGGAGTTCCTATGGATGGCGCTACCGGGCGCAGTCCTTCTGGCGTCAAGCCTGACGTTTTTCAGACGCTCGGTGGCGCAATAGAGTCAGATTAGTTTGCCCCTTGGCCTGGACGTATGACCGGTAATACGCCTTGTTTCATTCAGAATGCCGATACGGCCGTGATGTCTTTTGACGCGATACCGAGGATGCTTGGTTGCGCAAGATCAAGGTAATTAGATGCATTTTTTGCGATAATGCTGCCTCACCCCAATCGCACCAAAGGAGGAGGATCAGAAAATGCTTGAAGACAAAAAAAACCCGCAACTGTTTGCTGGAACACATCCGCTATCTGATAATTTTCGACGCGAAATGGAATCCATGATGTCGCGCTTTTTCGGGGGCGCAGCGCCATTCCTGCCACTGGAAACAGCCGCGCAACGCACGGGCTTTCCGTCGTTGGACATGACGGGTGCGATTTCGCCGGCGATTGACATCCACGAGACGGATGCGGCGATCATTCTCACCGCTGAATTGCCGGGCCTCGAAGAAGACGATGTCGAAGTCGAAATCAAGGACCGCAGATTGACCCTACGAGGCCAGAAGAAGGTCACGCATGATGACACGGGCGATCTGCGCTTTAGTGAGAGAAGCTATGGCAGTTTTACCCGGACAATGACGCTGCCTGATGCAGTCGATATCGAGGAGATTTCTGCTGCGTTCGACAAAGGGGTCCTGCACGTCACGATGCCGAAAACCGAACCTCAGGATCCCAGCCGAAAGATTAAGGTCTCATCGAAATAGGCGCGATGGAGGCACACGCGCAACCATCATGGTCCGGGCAGCATGCGCGGACCCTTGGTGTTCTTAAAACGAGCACATTATTGCCCACCATAGCGGTTTCACTGCTGGGCATGATAATGTGTCAATAGCGCTGGAGAACAGAGATGGACGATGCGGACGCCTGACAAAAGCGATGTGGAAAGTGAAACGGGCGATGTCCGTGCATTTCTGGAGAGCTTGACGGGGCCGTCCCGCGGAACCGTTACCTGGCTTGTCGGCAACGCTTTGGCTGCTTCGGTGGGTCCTGATCGTATCCTGAAGTTCAGGCGGAAAGAGGACTTGCCCCCGCATGATGAAGACGTGGCGACCATTCAGTGGTCGCAAGGCGGTTACGCGTTAAACGCGTTGCCTGGCCGGGATATTTGGGTCAATGGTCAAAAAACTGCTTCGGCAGTTCTTGGGCATGGCGACATGATTGAGTTCGGTGAAGAGGGGCCCATGTCGCGCTACAGGGTGTGTGACCACTCATTCCCTGCACATCACACGGTCGAAGACATAATAAGTGACGCGTATGTGTATACGCGCTCCAGCCGACGACCCTTCGCCAGAAAAATGTCCGGTGCGCTGCGCGAAGGCGGGCGTCGGCTGACATCACAAACCACGGTTTTGTTCAGGGTTGCCGTTATCGGTGTGCTTCTTCTGATCTTTGCCTTTGGCTATTTGCTTTTTCAGAACGACCGGAAACTGGCGGACAGCCTTAAACAAGAATCTCTCAAGATCGAGGCGGTTGCCGTGATGCTCGCGCAGACACGAGAAGATGCATTGACGGCGGATGATCTGGTCGCGCTCAGAGAGGCGTTTGACCACCAGGTAATTTCCACCGAGCAACGCCTTGGGACATTGGAAGACCGTGCAGGTGCGTCCAGGCGGGTAGTCACGGCCTCGACGCGATCCATTGCCTTTATCCAAGGGGCCTACGGATTGCGACAAACCGAAAGCGGAAAATTGCTGCGGCATGTGCTTGGCCCGGACGGGGAGAAACTAAAAACTCCATTCGGGAAACCATGGATTGAGCCTGATGCGGTCGGCGCGCCGGCAGAGTTTCAGTTTACCGGAACCGGGTTTCTGTTGCAGGGCACCCCCCTGCTGGTGACCAACCGTCACGTGGCCTTGCCCTGGACGACCGGGGATCGGGCGCAGGCCCTGAAGGCAGCAGGGCTTGAAGCCGAGATACTTAGTCTGCTGGCTTATCTGCCAGAGCAATCCAAGCCAATGGAAGCGGTATTGCTTAGGGCAAGCAAAACGGCCGATCTGGCGCTTCTGTCTGTTGATGCGAGCCGGGTTCAAGGGCTCGGGCTTCCACTGGCACCTGAATCGCCGCGGGCAGGTGAAGAAGTTTTCCTGCTTGGATTTCCGACTGGCCTCAAGGCTTTAATTGTGCAGGCCGGGCCGGACTTTCTGAAAACGCTTGAGAGCGATGGCACCGTCGATTTCTGGACGATTGCAAAACACCTTTCAGAGCAGAACAAGATCCGGCCTCTGGCCAGCCGGGGGATCGTCGCTCAGACCAGCCCTGGTGCGGTCGTTTATGATGCGGAAACCACAACCGGCGGAAGTGGCGGACCTGCCCTGAACCGAAACGGCGAGGTGGTTGCCATCAATGCCGCGATCTTACCGGAATTTGGCGGCTCGAATATTGGCGTTCCGGTGTCACACCTCAAGACACTTCTCGATGAAAGCGATTGATCGGCATATTCAATCGCGTGTTTGATAAGACGAGTTTTGCACAAGAAAAACCACAGCCAGAGGAACGATAACAGAGATCAAGGCCACGGTAATCAGCAAGTTCCCCAAGTGGCTATAGTCAGCGACGGAGGCAACAGTACCCGTTCTGGGATCGGTAACCGCGCGGGTAACGGTAAAGATCTGGTTCAGGTATTTTGTACCGAGGCTGCTTGCTGACAATGCCATGTTGGTGAACGACGCCATGACTGCGAAAAAGGTAGCTTTCAGATGTGTTGGGGCGTTGCGCGCGATCCAGGCCAACATTGGGACCATCGCGATCTGACCCAGCGGTGACTCGACTGCTGTGTCGAGTATGGCGATAAACCTTGCATCCACGACCCCACCTGTGCGCGCGGCCGTCCATTCATGCACTCCGTAGTACAAGGCAAGGTTTGGCAGGGCCAGCACTCCTGCGGCAATCGTGAGTAACACTACAACCTGCGCAATCGAACGACTTGCCATAAATGGCCTGAGGATAATCAGGCCAAGCAGAGCAAGTAGTGAGGTCAGAAGCGCTAGAATGGCCAGGAACTGTTCGTCAAACCCAAGCTCGTCTATCTCGAACCAGGTCAGGCCCGGTCCTGGCAAGGGAACTGCTCGAAAAACGAAAATGATAGTTGCTGTCCCGATCAGTACTTTGGCCTGTTTCGACTCCAGCTCTCTCAGCAAACGCGACATGAGGTAGAGAATGACCGTGAGCGACACCGCAAAAACGGTCTCTTGCGCGAAGGCAAAATTTGCGGTTCCCAAAACTATGCTGAGAACAACAAACGCAAAGCCACCCAGCAGAATGGGCCACCTGACCTCGGTGGTTTGATCTGGTCTGTGCGGAAGGTGTCCTCGACGAACGAGGCGACGCTGTATCAGAGCGTGAAGAACCACTCCGCTGATCGAAAGCAAGGGGATAACCAGAGCGACAAGATAGACCTGACCGTAGAGAACCAAACGATCGCCTTTCTCCAGATCTTCTGCCCCCGAAAAAATCCAGATGTTAACCGCTGCGACTCCTGCAAACCCGGATATGATCGCGATCCTGCCGAGGGTCTGCATAGTGGTGTGCCGGGCACGAACTTCTTCCGACGCAAAAGCGCGTCCGTCGCGGTCCGATTGCGGCACCGCTTCTACTGTCATGGCGTCAGCAACGACATCCTGAATGGCATAACCTGAAGGAGCCAACATCAAAGCAACGACGTACCAATCCTCTAGTGGCATAATGCCGGCCATATGGTCAGGCGCAGCCACAAGCCTGTACATGATGAGCAATGACGCCGTGATAAGGGTTGCGCCAACGACAATCAGCAGGGATTTCCAGCGCCAGAACAGATCAACTAGATGACCCAGCGGCATTTTTAGAATCCACGGCAACCCGGCCCAGAATGCCAATCCCGCAACAAAAGCGGCGGATAGATTCAGATATTCCTTAAGAAAAAACGCACCGACGACGGATGTTAGTCCCGAAACCCCGGCCGCAAAGTAAACCATCAATGGTGGTAGGTAAGACCATTGCAATTGCTCGATCAGATCAACAAAGGTCTGGTGCCACCAGCCTGAAATCCGCCTTCCAAGTGTTGATCGGTCAGTGTTCATGCGTCAGTCGGACCCCGTTCTGGTGACCCTGTGCTGTCGGTTTTCCTCTCAGAGAAATCCGGCACCAAAAAGCAGGGCGCTGGTCAGCACCCCAAGGATTGGTACAACAAGAGGTACGCGGAAATGTTCCCGAGTTGACCCAGGCCGGGACTTCATCAATATCAGCGAGATGTTGACCAAAACAAACACTCCCAAAACGATCTGGGATGTGCGCTCTGCCAGTATGCCGATTGGCAGAGTTTGCGTCAGCAGAAGGATTATCGCAACAACCAACAGTGTTGCGACGACCGGTGTTTGGGTTACCTGCGGGACAGTTGCCAGTATTTTCGGCAGATGGTCCCGGTCGGCAAGGCCATAGATCACTCGCGACGCCATGATCATCTGGATCAGGACGCCGTTGACTGTCGCAACAACCGCGACTGCGGCGAACCCCTGTTTAATCACTTCGGGTGCGTTCGAAAAAACCAGGGTAAGCGGGGCTGCCGAAGCTGACAAGGCATCGATAGGAACAACAAGCAGAACCGTCATTGAGGTCGCCAGATAAAGACCCGTCGCCAGAACGAGTGTCAAAAGGATGGCCTTTGGAATTGTGTGGGTTGGGTCTTTTACCTCTTCGGCGACGTTTGCCATGTCCTCAAACCCGACAAAGGCAAAAAAGGCCAGCAGAGATGCCGCCATAATACCGCGCCAGGTATCGAGCTCGAGTCCCGGCACCATCTCACTAATTTCATAGCCTTGCGCTTCCTGTACGGACATGCCCCAGCCAATCACAAAAAGAAGCCCCGCAATCTCGATGACCGTGATCACGGCTGCCACAAATACCGATTGTGTAATGCCCCAGAGTGCAATCAGACCCATGACCGACACAACGCCGATCGTAAGCAACGCGGTGCCAAGCCCCGTCAGGGTGTGAAGGTATGAGGCCGCCCCGATCGCAACAGCGGAGGCTGAAATAATCCCAGACGCAGCAACGGCAAGACCGATTAGAACCGCCATCCAGCCCCTTTGAAATCCCGCTTCAATGTATGCCGCTTCTCCCGCGCTTACGGGAAAGCGTGTCGCGAGTTCGGCGTATGACAAAGCCGTCAGCGAAACGACGAGAGCAGCAACAAGAAACGAAATTGCAGCATAAGGGCCCGCGGCCTCGGCGGTAGCGCCGACCAGCACATAAATTCCCGCACCGACGGTAACACCGAGTCCATATAGTGTAAGCAACGGGGTGGTAAGAGAACGCCGGAGTTTAGGTGCCGGTGGATCAACTGTATGCATTCACCTCACTCCTTGATGGACAATTGCCTGGGCACCGAAGCAGTGCCGCGAACAAGCGCCCCAATCATAAATCAAGGGCTCGTCACCACTCATGCCGAGCTTCCGCTGAAACATTCATACTTTGATATGTAATGCTTCATTTGGCATTGATCTATATCATTAGGCGCTAAGACCCGATCAGCGAGGCGGATTCGACTGCTACGACCGTCCTTTCGTGAAGGTTTTTCTCAGTTGGTACTCAAAGGCTGAATATGAGCGAGATCAATGAAACATTCATTCGATATCGCGTATTTTGAACTCGAAATGCTGAACTTGTCGGAGGAACAGATGCTAGTTTGTCGTACACTTCTTTTGTCAATTTTTACTGCAAGCGCTGCACTGGCGCAGGACATAGACCTTCAAAATGGGCACGATCTCTACAGAACTTATTGTTGGCAATGCCATGGTTTCGAGGCCACAGGAGATGGTCCAATGGCGGAGATGCTGGCAATAAGAACACCTGATCTGACGAGGCTCGCGGCCCAAAACGAAGGTGTTTTTCCGATTGAGGCGGTGGCGCGCCAAATTGATGGTCGCGCGCCATTGCTCGCGCATGGCGGAGAAATGCCCATTTTTGGACCAGCTTTGGATTCGGATCAAAAAGTTGCGCTGACGATGCCTGACGGCCAGCCGATGTTCGCAGGTGTTCCGTTGGCAAATGTAATTTATTATCTGGAGTCTATTCAAATCGAGTAGGATGGTACAAATGCCGCCATTAGATTGTAGAGCACCTCTGCTTAAGTTTGGTGACACTGGTTGATCTACATTAAGGTTATTTTTTGCGAGATCTGGTAACATTCAGCATTTGGAAGATGAGGAGGAATCTCCAATGCCTGAAGAGAAGCCAAAATCATGTTACTCCAACCCACTTGTCGATGTTTTCAAGCAGATGCAGCCGACTACCACGGCCAATCCGTTTTTAGGCGCTCAGCTTGAGCAATTCTGGGACACGCAGAAAAAATCACTTAAAGAGGCAGAGGCCTTTGCTCAACATTGGTTTGAGAGGCGTCACGAGGCTGTTCGAACCGCGCTGGAAGCTGCGCGTTCGGCGTCTGCCGCAGACCCGACTGATCCGGCGAAAGCACTGCAAACCATAGCAGAGTGGCAGAAGCATTCAGCCGAACGCCTTGTAGCTGACGCACAGGAATGGTTCGAAACAGTTGCCCGATGTGCAGCATATGCAGCGGAAACCGAAGCCGAAGCAGTAGAAAAGACGATAGATGATGTTGCAAGCACAGCAAAGAAAGCGGGTAAGTCTTCGAAATCAGAACCGGTTTAGTGTGCCGTATCACTGCGGAGGCCAGATAGATCGTAGCTGGAGCAATGGAAGGTAGCTAATATGTACAATAACATTCTGGTACCAGTCGCGCTGGACAAAGATCATGATACACAGGCCTCATTTGAAGCTGCTCGTTTGCTGGCGAATGCAAATGCGGAATTCACAGTGCTCCATGTGCAGGAACCGATCCCTGCATATGTGGCATCCCAGATACCCGAGGAAGTTCTGGCAAACACTCGAAAAGAGCTTCAGGAAGGCTTACATCGGGATGCTGCAGAGCTACCGGGCGCGAAACCGCGGCTTACCTCGGGGAGCGCTGGCCGAGCGATCGTTGATTTCGCAAATGAAAACGACATCGATTGCATAGTGCTGGCCTCACACAAGCCGGGAATCGAGAACATATTTATTGGGTCGACTGCGAACCGGGTCGTTCACCACGCTAATTGTTCTGTCCACGTGATCCGCTGAACTGGTTTCTGGTAAGTGCCGCACGTCGATTTAGCGTCGTGGATGAGTCGACTATCCAGACCCGAGTTATTTTCGATCATCACACGCAGCAAGACCATGTGGAAACGGAAAGCGTTGATAGGCTCAATGAGTGAGTCCGAGTGAATGGGTTCGCCGGGTGAAACTGATGACGTTTTGACGCTTCTAAGTGAGGCCAAGGAGAGCAAAGCGTGAACGGAATTGTAAAATGGATTGTAAAACGCGCTTCGGCAGAAATTGCCAATGCTTCTAACTCATTGAAAAGTAGTGGAGGCGAGTACCGGAATCGAACCGGTGTACACGGATTTGCAATCCAATAATTTATCGTTATTTAACAATTTATTAGGTCGAATAAAGTATCAAGACAAAGCCGGAACTATCGGTGAACATGATACCAGCGAAATTAAGGGCCTTCCTGCGGTTCTGGCGCCGGTTGGGGGCGCTCGATGAGTCGCCATAGCTTTGATCCTGATGTAGCAGCTCAGGTGGGGCTGAATGCGGCGGTGATTTTCCAGAACATCACCTTCTGGATCGAGAAGAACCAAGCCAACCGGCGCAATCTGCGAGATGGGCGCTATTGGACCTACAACTCAATCTCTGCCTTTGCCGAGTTGTTTCCCTATTTGACTGAAAAGCAGGTCCGCACAGCGCTGGATAAGCTCATCAAATCAGACCTGATCCTGAAAGGAAATTTCAGCGATGATCGTTATGATCGGACGTGCTGGTATGCGTTGGGCGATTGCATTTGCCCAAATGGGCAAATCGAGCAGACCAAACCGGAAAATGATACATTTGCCCCTGAGGGCAAGCCGTCCGCCCCAGAGGGCAAATCATATAAGAACAGATATAAACCAAATATAAATCCATATCCTTCGCGGGAGGTGGACGAAGAACCTGAGAAGATTTTGGCGTCATTTCCGGATGACCGTATTCGCCGGAAAGCGGATTGCTTATTGGCGATCCGGGAGATTCTGTCGCAGGGTGTCACCGCCAACGATCTGCATGAGGCCGTTCGGGACTATGCCTGTGAAAGCGCAGGTTTCACCCGTTCCAAGGTTTGCTTTTCGGACAATTGGTTCAGCTCTGACCGCTGGCAGCGGTTTGTCCAAGATGCCCGGCTCCAGCGCGAAACCACAAAAGCCAAAGAGGCTGACGCGCTGAAAGGGCTGGCGGTTTGGATCATAGAACGCAGCCCACTTTGTAGGCACATTTCGCCCAGTCAGATCGCAGCGCTTTTGGCCGCTGAAATGGTGACGCCGTTGCAACTTCAGGCTGCGGGGCTTGGCTAGTGGGAAAAACACAACCGTTTTCAGTACAAAGAGCAAGGCGACCCATGTCATACGCTGGCACGGATGACATGGGACCTTGCGAGGGGCGGCAAGCCTCCCCTTCGAACCCCACCGGCGCGGGCAAGCCCCGCGCGAAGGAGCCGCTGACAGAGACCTTCGTCTTCCGTTGCACGGCGACCGAGAAGGCCGAGCTGCGCGCCAAGGCCGAGGCCGCTGGCCTGCCCGCCGCGACGCTCCTGCGGGAGGCGCTTGGCCTTGCCGAAGCCCGCCGTCGCAAGCCCATGCCGCGCGTCGATCCGGCATTGACTCTGGCGGTCGCTCGCATCGGCGGCAACCTCAACCAGATTGCGCGGTTCGTGAACCGGGCGCGGCTGGCTGGTCGGATTGACCTCGATACGCTGACCTTGGCGCAACAACTCGTGGCGATCGAACGTCGGCTTGCCCAGGTCCTCGATGAGGTGCCGGAATGCTGATCAAGTTCTTTCCCAACGGCAAGGGCGCGGGGGCTGGCCCGGTCGGCTATCTGATCGCGGAGGAGGTGTTAGCCTATGATGCCAACCGTGACTTGATCCGGGATGCCAATGGCCAGCCGCAGACAGTCACGCGTGATCCGCTGCCGGAGGTGTTGCGTGGCAATCCCGACCGCACCGGGGCGCTGATTGACACTAGCCGTAACCAATGGACCTACCGCGCGGGCGTTGTCAGTTTCGCCCATGAAGATGCTCCCACCGAGGCCCAGCAAACCGAAGTCATGGATGCCTTTGAAGAACTGGCATTCGCGGGATTGGATCCTGAGCAATATGACGTGCTCTGGGTCCGGCATACCCACGAAGATCGGGTTGAGCTGCATTTCTGTACGCCCCGGCTGGAGCTGACCACTGGTAACAGCCTCAATATCGCGCCGCCGGGCTATCAGGATGCCTATGACAGTCTGCGCGATCTGATGAACAAGACCCATAGCTGGGCGGATCCGTTGGATCTGGAACACGCCCAAGAGGTGCAGGTGACAGCTGAGGCCCCGAGCCGCGCGCAGGGACGTGAGGAACTCCACGACTGGGTTCTCGACCAGATCAGCGTTGGCACAATCACCGACCGCGCAAGCATGGTCGATGCTCTGACAGATGCAGGGTTCGATATTCCCCGCGCCAGCAAAAACTACATTACCGCCAAAGACCCAGAGACAGGCGAACGCTGGCGGCTGAAAGGAGAGATTTTCAATGAAAACTGGCAAGCCGACCCGGCTGAGCGAGAAATTGAACGCGGATCTGGACATGATCAGGCAGGAGCACAACGCCTTGATGAATTCTCAGTTGGAGCGCTTCAGGAGCGATTTGGACGGCATTGCGACAAGCGCGCTGAATACCATCGAGACCGATATTCGCTATTTTCTGAGCGACAGCAGGAGCGAATTACAGAGGCGCAGCGAGATAATCCGGCGCTGGCTGACGATGTCGCCTTGGGTGATCACGGGGCTGATCATGGCGTGGATCGTTTCGACCATGGCGGTGAGCTGGCTTTGGATGGTCTTTTTGACGCGCTTGGAAATAACAGAGCTTGGCCTGACACGGATCGAACAGGCGGGGCAGATCTGGCTGACGCTGGACCCGGAGCAGACCAAATTGAAAACCTGCACGATAGCGGGCACGCCGATCATCTGTATCGAAATCAGGGGGAAATAAATGACGACACCCATGACAGCCTTGGAGCGCGATTTGCTCGCTTGCGTCGAACGGTTGGTGACGGTCTGCGAAACCTCAGCGCAGGAATTGCGCGGTATGGAAGTACGCTCGACGAACGGGATCGAGAACAAAGTGAATGGGTTGGCGCATTGCGTGGGGCTGCTGATGAAATCGCATCTCTTGTCGGTCGCCACATTGGCCGACTTGCTGAGAGAGGAGCAGACCTACGAGACGCTTCAAGAGGGCTTAGAGGCCAGCTTGAAATTAGCGAAACGCGCCGAACAACGGCTGAACGAGAACTGAACGAACGAGAATGCAGCCATAGCCACGGCCTTTGAATTGAAAGGAAAATCAATGAACTTCCCACATGATCATTTCACCATGTCATATGGTCAGTCCCGCGATTATGGCATCGACTATCGCACGTTTGATAAGGTGACACGCCTGCCCAAGGGTGTCCCGTTGATGGCCGTTGCCGGTGTCTGGGGTGATTACAGCGATATCCGTTGCCTGTTCATCGATGCGGAGGGGAACAGTTATCGGCGACATGTTTACGGCGGGGGCGGTGAATACATTATCCGAGAACTGGACCTGAACGCCAAGAAACTGGAAGTGGGGCAGATGCTCATAGTGAAAGCTTTGGATGTTGAAGGAGGGGGCGGTTAGAAGAAAGGCAGCCACAGAATGTGGCTGCCTTTGATATGTCACTTCTTCCGTTTGATTGTCTCAACAACATGTGTCGACTTTTTTGTTCGCGCCTGTTTTACGGTGGTAAAGCGGCCGGTTTTGGCACTGCGGCCGATCTTGATGGTTCTCTTAGCCATTTTTGTTCCTTTCGTGGCAAAGTTGTTGTGAATGTGGGCAGCGAACTGCCCACATGAAGATTGATACAGCGACCTATTCTGGAACCAGAATTGGCCACGCACGGAACCCAAATGCTTTCGCATAGAGCCGATTTCCGGTTCTCGGACACGTCCGCCAAGGGCGAAAAACGTACCGGTATCCCGGTGGTGGTGGTGTATGACGTTGTGTCATTCCACTTCTCCTCAGGGCGTATATTGCCAGTTTCCTCGAGGTAGTGTATAAATCGGCCCTGCTACGAGACTGATTTGGGCTTCGAGGTGGCTCTGCATCGTCTAGCCCCTTGTGCACGATACAGAATTCGTTTGAAGGCTCAGGCTGCAACCTGAGCTTTCTTTCGTTAAAGAACCCCATTCTTTTTAAGATCTGCGATTCTGAATTCTGCGGCTGGCTTGGAAACGCCGAACTCTTCCATAATTCGGTCAACGGTATGATTAGGTGTCACCAAGGCAGCTGGTATTAATAGTGTGCCAGCAAAACGATTGGCCTGAGATTCTGCCGACATATATGCGGGTAATCTTTCAGTTGCTGCGGCCCGAGCCAGTGGGACATTCGTGTGCATGAAGAAATGCCCCAACTCATGCGCGAATGTGAATCTTGCTCTTACACCCCCAGCGCAGGCGCTATTATAAACATCCTCCCTAAACCTGATGAAGTCGCCGTTAGGGCAGGTTAGTCCTTCAGCCGTTCCCATTTCCCGTCTGTCCCGAACTTGAAACTCAAAGAGTTCCAATTGCTCGTAGAGAATTTTCTCCACAATGTTCACGATTGGGAGCTTTGGGACCTGTTCCATTTGAAGATTGGCACGTAGGCGATTTGCCAGTGCATCAACTTTCGGCCAGCTTGTCGGGGGCGCTTTATAATCGTCAATGTTACTCACTATGTGCGTCCCCCTTACGCAGTATTGAAAGGATCTGTTCGAGTTCTTCGGACGTAAGGGCGTCCATTTTGGAATTCATGCGACGAGCCATCAGGCCGATTGCTTCTTTTCCTAGGTCGTTTTCGGGTTGAATTGTAAAGGCCTTGCGCGACAAGTCGGCTGCCTTGCGCAGGATCGTAGCGGCGTCATTTGCGAGCTGGTAAGCGGAAATCACAAGATCCTCAAAGCCTACGGGCGGTGGCTTTCCACCGGTTTCGACGGCTGAAACAAAGGAAGAAGACTTATCAAGGCGATTTGCCATGTCGATCAGTCGCTCTTCTTCGTCAATTCGCAATTTCCGTAGCTCCTTCCCGATTTCTGTTGTTGGCATGGTGGGTCTCCCGTTTTGGTTAACAGATGTTTAACTCAGGTAGGGCAGAATGTCAACCAACCTTGTTGGTTTCAAAAATTAACCAGATAGGTTGATTTTTGTTCACTTGTTGTGATGAAGGTATGTTTCTTGCTAAAGAGGCAATGGTCTTACAGGCGCTATATCCGCCCAGTGGGCAATAGTGCTGAGCGCGCGGCGTTAATTGACATGCAACTAAATCCTCCTTATATTCCTCCCCATAAGGATACCTGATCGACTGTGAGGTTCCTTCCGCAACGCAAGTTGTCCAACTGGAATAGTGGATAAGGCTTAGGCCGAAGAGAGCGTCGAGATAGCCAAGGAGTTGCCTGCAAAGGTGGCTCCTTCGGTCGTTTTATCGTCTGAAATATTTGACCTTTTTGCCTTTGAGCGCTTGACTGACGACAACAGAGATCTTCACTTTTTGCCCACTTTCGGGCTGTGGTCGGTGATGAGCGCTTTCGACAAATAGGCGAAGTTTGTGGCGGATGCCATCGAATCTACCCTTGTGAGGCCGCAGGGTGAAAAATGCAGTGTAGGCCGTTCCATCGCCTAGCATCATTGTGGCATTGTATGTGCCAAAATTCCGGTCTGATTGCGTGAGGTAGAGGCGGTTCTGGGGCAATGTTCCCAGCAGGCCAGCCAGATCGACCGAGGCCGCGAAACGATGTGGGCAAAATGCTCGTGGGCGTGTGCCGTCCATGATTTGCATCTGACCAGCGTGCTCGGCGGTGTCAAATGTTCTGGTCCAACAGTGGCAGGAATATTCGACAAGGATATTCACGCGGTCGCCTTTGGGCAGATTGACCGTCAGGATATGCGGTACAAGGTGGGCAACGCTCAGCTGTGGGCTGTCGATCACCTCAGCGACCACATTCTCACCGTTGGTATCCGTTAACGTACCATCAGCGGCTACAAGATGCCGCGTCATATGTTGGCCTCAAGCAGTTTGATTTCGTCATTGTTCAGGTCGAACAGGGTGTAAACAAGCGCATTGATTTCAGCTTCGCATTTTGAAATTTCGGCGGTCAGGCGGGCGATTTCGGCACGGTCGCGGGTGATCCATGCTTCCCAGTCGTTGCGCTCTGACAGCGGGATATCGGCTTTGAAGCACTTTTTGATCTCGGCGCGGAAAGCCGCAAAGTCGAGGAGCAGCCACCATTCTTTGAGATTGGTGGTCAGCTTTGGGTCACGTTCTGGCGGGCAAAGGTCAGGGATGCGGCGAGTTAGAGCAGTTTGAAGCTTGAGCCGATCTTCCGCAGATTTTTGATTGTTGATGGCTAGTACTGTCAAAGCCTCTCGAACGCTTTTGGACAACTTTGGAATAGGTAATTGCCCAACATACTGAGCCTTCATCCTGAAGTAACCGCCTCTTGCCAAGGGCGTTAAAGAACGAAAAATGAACCATAAGGCGTTTGAGTTCAGAAGGCTCGCTAAAGCATAGTCGTCGGAAGGCAACGCAAATGCAGTAGTTTCAAGATAACTGCCGGAGCTATCGAGATGAAATGGGCTTTGAGAGGCGATGTCCCGATAGGTAATCTTTGTCGCCTCGAAACCTGATGCGTACGCCTCTTGAGGTTGCTGTAACTCGAACCATTCCTG
Source organism: Ruegeria sp. YTSA064 (assembly GCF_059610325.1). Lineage (NCBI taxonomy): Bacteria > Pseudomonadati > Pseudomonadota > Alphaproteobacteria > Rhodobacterales > Roseobacteraceae > Ruegeria > Ruegeria sp. YTSA064. The sequence continues at coordinate 417,357 of NZ_JBXWNK010000001.1, read as the reverse complement.
CTTTGTGGCGCGCTTCTCCAGCCTTTCTTTGAAGGGCAGAAGCCAATCCCTAATAGCGGGGTAATCGTCGATCTTGATCCGGTTCTTTGGGATATAGATAATCCATAACCCGCGTGGCTCGGCTCTCCAACGCTTTAGGTCCTTACCTTCCAGAAACGGCTTAAGCAGAATGGCAGAATTTGGGTCTTCGACACAGAGCCGCTCTTTCGTTGGGCTATCGATGATAAAAGCCGCGTTGAGCCCAGTCTTGATACCGTAAAGAGGTGACCCAAATTCCTCTTTCAAATTTGGATGGCCTTTTTGAATTTTTACGCGCAGTGCACGCAAGTCGGGCTTTTCTAACTTCCATGATCCCGCGGTCAGTGCCGATTGTGGATAGGGGCCAGCCTGCGCGCGATAGGTGGCGCGAAAGTTGGACGCGGGCAAGTCGGCCACGTTCCAGAATTGCAGGTCATGTCCCTTGGCGGACGCGCCCCGTTGCATGGTGAGGATGGCGGGATAGGTTGTGACTCCTTCAAAGATTTGCAGGTCGCCAAAATCAACGATGGTTTCCAACGTTGCCTCGCGTAGCAGGTATTCCCGCAGCGGCTTGCCCGATCCAGTTTTGAAGAAGGTCGAGGACGAGATATAGCCCATGCGCCCGCCGTCTTTCAGCAGCTTGAGGCCGCGTTCAAAGAAATAGGCGTAAAGGTCGGCCCTGTCTGAAACGACCTCAAATCGCTTTTCAAGATAGGGCTTCATTGCCTTTAGAAATTCCATCCGCACGTAAGGCGGATTCCCAAGCACGATATCGAACCCACCATCGGCAAAGATATTGGGGAAAGCGGTTTGCCATGTGAAGGGATGGTTGAGATACGCATAGTTCGAATCCTCAATCAGGCTGTCGCCAACCATGATGTTGTCATCGAGACTGTCCAGGACCTTGCCGCGCCGCGCAGTCTTGATCCACAACGACAGTTTGGCAATCTCGACGCTTTCAGAATTCACATCGACGCCAAAGAGGTTGTTCGTCAGGATTTCGCTGTCAGGGTCGAAAAAGTCAGGTTGGTGTTTGCCTTCAAGCGCGTTGACCTTCTCGTTTACTCGATTCAGCTCGGCCTTCATAAAATCGAAGGCCATTACGAGGAAAACGCCAGATCCACAGGCCGGATCGACGATGCGCAGTTTCGTTAGCCGGTCGCGATAGGCGCGCCACGCCTCAAGTTCGGCCGATTTGCGTTTCCATGGAATGTTTTCATAATCGGTGACGTCGGCGCCTTTTTTAGCAAAGCTCTGCATCGTGGCATCGAAGATTTCGCGGATATGTGCTCCGACGGTTTGCTCCACGATGAAGCGGGCGATGTAGTCCGGTGTGTAGACCACCCCATCGCGTTTGCGCCGCCCTGATGTGCCCTTGGTTTTTTCTTCTTCAACCTCTTCGCCGCGTGCAACGGCTTGCAGTCGTTCAACGTCTGCAATGGATTGCTCGAAGATATGGCCAAGAACCGTGACAGAGATTTCAGATGCAAAATCGTAGTCGCCGATTTTCTTAAACCGTTCACAGATGTCATCGCTCAGGGTGAGCGCATCAATGGTGGCATCGGAGGCAAACAGCCCACCGTTATATTTCGGAACGCCAAGGCCGTTGCTGCCTTTGTCAATTGCATTGAATAGGCCTTTGAAATTGTCCCACACAGGGCGAGGGTTGAATTTGTCTTCGCTTTCAAAGGCCTGTTCGAGGATGTTCTTTGGCAGCAGACCAGTGTCTTCGGCAAAAGCAACGAACAGGATACGGTCAAGCACCGTTTGCGCCGTTGCGATTGATGCAAGAGGGTCAATGCCGGGTGTTGTGTTCCGAATTCCGTCAATCAGTGTGGAGCGAAGCGCCTTGTAGTCTGCATAGAGCGCGTCGGTGATATCTTTGTCTTCACGGCGACTTTCCTTGAGCAGGTCGGCAGTTTTTTCGCTCAGAAGGTTTTCCGCGCTAAGCAAAAGCATGAACCGTGCGTATTCTTGCGGTTCATGCAGGCGGGCCATGTCGAAATGCTCGTAAGCTTGCGTGCCTTCGCCAAAGCCATAGAGACGAATTTCAAGGTAGTTTGAGACCAGAACCCATTTGGTACCAACGTTATTCGTCGCGTATTCCCACGCCTGTTGAACCGGGGTTTTGTTGCGCCCAGGCATGATGGCGTCGAGGTCTTTGGTTTTTGCGCCTTTCAGCTCAAAGGGAGCGATAATATCGACTTTCCCATGGGCAAAATGGCCTAAAGCAAGGTCAACAGATCCCTTCAGGATCTTTTGTTCGCTTTCTACGGTGTAATCGCTGTTGCCAACTGGGGATGTGTAGCCAAGGACGTCTTCGATGATCTTAGTTTTGAAGTCGGCGGAAAGGGAGGTTTCCTTGATCTTCTTGATGTTGCCAGATGAAATGAGCGCAGCCCAATCAGTGAGTGCTTGCAGGTGGCTTTCCGGCGCGGGTGCAACATGCGGGATATGCCGTGTTAGTGTTTTGTTATTAAATAGTTTCATAATTTATTCTTCGTCGTAGAAATAGAACTGGCGCTTGGTGACGTTGCTGTTTTTAACAAGTGTTTTCCAAAGCGCCTCGCCTAGAAAAGTACAAATGGCGCCGGCGACGGTGAGGTGGAGCATTATACCTCTGAACAAGTCCCAGACTTCAACTTGCCCTGAACTGTAAGAAATTAATGCAACGCCTCCGCCTAGCATCAAGAACACCCCAATCAGTTTAATTGTATTGGCAAATTTGTTTACGGGGGTAGCTAGGTCTTGCAGGTGTTTCATAGATGGTCCTTATGTAATCGCTGAGAAGAACAGTTTTGCTTCGCTTTCTGGTGATGTGCTTTTCGAAAGAGATTGCTCAAATATGTAGTGAGTGAATTTCTGAATTTCCGTGCTAGTAAATGATTTCTCATTTGTGTCGAGATGTTCAAACACTGCCTTGGCAGTATCACCTGCAAGCTGGGCCGATTTTTCACCATCAGGAACAGAAACTCCGTAGACCAGCCACATCAGATTTTGGTCGAATTCTTCGCAAAATTTGACAGCGACTGAGAGCGGTAACTCTCGTTTCTCAAGCTCATAGTTTTTGTAGGATTTGTCGGCGATCCCGAGAATCGCAGCGACTTTGCTTTGAGGATAGCCCAACTGACTGCGAATACTCAGCATCCTCTGACCTATCCCAATCAATGCAGTTGACATTCGGACAAACGTACCCATATTTGGACTTGCGTAACTTACTGCAACGCATTCTGCCTACTTATAGCAAAAGATGCCAACAAGGAAAGAAAGATGAACGATTGTTCCCTACTCACCCCTCGAGAATTGGCAGCAAAGACAGGCTGGCCAGAGAAGCGGATAAGGAAGTTGATTGCGACCAAAAGCATACGGTTTTTAAAGAATGGGACCAACTTCCTGCTGCCTCCAAATGCTATCCAAGAGTATATAGAGCGGAATATGGTAGAACCTTCCTGCATCGATGAGGGGGAAGGGGCTTGAGACATGGAAAGCAGACACCTCTCATGGCCAGTGAAACCACAGCTGCGCGCTTGCTGGATTTGGGGGCAAAGCAGTTTCGATCTTTGGTGGACGAAGGGTACTTGCCGAAGGGGCATGAAATTGCGCCGGGTGTTGTGCGTTGGGACACGGATCTGCTGAAGCAGATCTCAAATGGCGATGCGGGCGACATTCAGGGATCAATAGAATGGTGATCCGGCGCAAGAAGTACTTGTGGCGGCATTCGTCCGGTCGCTGGTATGTGCGCAAATGCGTCAACGGTAAAATGATCTATCTTGGGCGCATCACAGCGGAGGAAGGTACCGCCGAATTTGACCATCAGTATTGGGAAATCGTGAGTGGCAAGAGGGTGGAGGTGAAAACCTCTTGGACCGCGCTGATTGCTGCAATGCGCGAAACCGATAAATGGGCGAATTTTTCGCCTCGGTATCGCAAGGATCTGGAACCTGTTTTTGAATATCTCACTGAGAAGATTGGCAAGGCGGAAGTGGCGCGCCTGACGCAGGCTGATATTTATGATGCGATGGAAAAGAACCGGCACAGGGTTCGATTTGCGAATTACATCCCGACTGCGATCAGCATGTTATCCAAGTTAGCGATCCGCAAACGGTGGCGCAGGGACAACCCGGCAATTGATATCGAGCCGCTCAAAGTTCCGAAGTCGCGTAAAAAGCCCCATGTGCCGTGGGCTGACTGGGCGGTGAAGAAGATGCGTGATGAGGGGGAGCCGCTTCCTTTGCTGATCTTTGAAATCGGCGTAGGCAGCGTACAACGCCCCGGTGACTGGGTGGATTTCCAGTGGGGTGATTATGATGGAGAAACCCTGAAACTGCGCCAGAACAAAACTGGTAAGCCATTGCTCTTGCCTTGTACTGAGGCGTTGAAAGCCGCACTTGAGAGGGCGAAGGTCGAATTGCGGTTCGCTCTGCATCCCTCGCGACACATCCTGACACGAGCAGACGGCTCTGCCATGGATTACTACGCTATGGCTCGGGTGATGGTGCGGGAGCGTAAGCGGCTGGGCCTGATGTCCTTTGACCAGCACGCCTTACGCTATCGTGGTGTGATGGAATTGGCTTGGGCTGGTTGTACCGACGACGAGATTGCCAGCTTCAGCGGCCATACATCCAAAGCGATGATCATCAAATATGCAGGCGAAGCGCGGCAAATTATGCGGGCGCGTCAGGCAGCAGCAAAGCGCAAATGACTTGCGAACAGAACAAGCACAGAACAAGAAACTGATACCTGAGGTGATACCCCATGACAGCAGAAAATCATAAGTTGTTGAGTTTATTGGAGGCGAGTACCGGAATCGAACCGGTGTACACGGATTTGCAATCCAGAAAGAGAGGCAGCGAAAACAACGGCTTAAGGGTGCAAAAGACCCCCTGACAAAAAGTGAACAAAAAGCGAAAGTTTCAAAGCCAAATTCGCCGGTTCAAAACGAAAAAGGCCCCGTCACAGCGGCAACTGTGAACCGGGGCCAAATAGAAAAAGCCTGTCAGCTTTCGAAGCACATTAGCACGGGCCAGCGCCGCACCGCAAACGCTCAGTCTGCTTTTTCATGGCCTCTGACCGGTGAGGTGGTCCAATGAGCTGGCGCATCGCAAATGAATGCGCCGAGCGCCGCTTTGGCAGCGCCGCGCGAAAGCAGATCATCATGTTCCTGGCTGACAAGGCGAGCGATGACGGCTCGGGCATCTGGTGCTCCAAGGGCACGATCCAGCGCCACACAGAGCTCAGCGAGAGCACAGTCAAGCGCACCATCATCGACTTCCTGCGAGAAGGCATTCTGATCGAGACAGGGCGGCGGCACTGCAAGAACGGCTACACCGTCATTTACCGGATTGTGTTGGAGCGCGTGGCCGCGCTCGAACCCACGGCCGAGCCCGATAATGAGACGGGGGTCACTGTGAACCCCGTCCAGCCTGAACCCGGTACGGGGTCCACGGTGAACGGGGTACGGGGTTCACGGTGGACCCCAAACCATCCTAAAACCATCCATAAACCACCTACGCGCAGGCGCGAGGCGGCGGAGGAGGTTGAAGATCATGAAGCTGAGAAGATCTTGGCGGCCTATCCCGAAGACAGGATCCGAGACCGGCGGACCAGTCTGCGTTTGATCGCAGCAGCTGTGAAGGCCGGATTGAAGCCCGACGATCTGAAGCAGGCGGTCAAAGCCTATGCCAAGGAAAGCGAAGGCTACACCCGCAGCAAGGTCTGTTTCTCGGACAATTGGTTCAAGATGCGCCGATGGGAGAAGGGGCTTGCCCAAGTACGGGCGGACCGAGAGAAGGCGCGAGAGGCCGAAGCCAAAGGGCGCGCCAGCCTTGCCGAATGGATCCACGAGCGCCATCCTCTATGCCGCCACATCACCAACCGGCAGATCGAGGATTTGATTGCATCAATGCTGGTGACGCCCGAACAGGTTCGTGCTGCGGGGCTGCAGGCGTGAAAAGGATCGGCGTGAACAGTGCGTTTCGTGCGCTTGAACTCAGGGCAAAGCCGTTGAGAATTTGCGTCCTCTGGTCAGCTGTTGATCTCGGTGTCGAAGGTCTCGATCGTAGCGATGATTTCATCGAAGGTTGGTGCGTCACCGATGATCATTTCCCGCATTCCGGCATAGTCTTTTCTAAGTGCGGCAGTGAGTTTGGCGTTCGGTGCCAAGCGCAGGGAACCGGGCTTTGCCTCTTCGTAGTTTGCCCGGGCGGACTTGAAAAAAACCGACTTGTGATGCGCGACTTGGTTCAGCAAATCGACCCTTTCGAGGGCACGTTTTTTGGCTTCATGCCCAATCAGCTGCGCCATATCGTAGTAATGGCGGGACATGCGATCTGCGAGGGGTTTGGCTGCATCTTGATGAAAGAGCATATGCAAAATGGTGGCTTTTTCCCAGAACGTGCGCTCGACCCCCAACACTTTCACGCCGACCAGACCGTCTGCCAGAAGATCCGGAAAAGCCTGATGCAGGTATGGTGCAATGTCGATCTGCTCGGCAGGCAGTTGGACACCACGGGCACCGAACTCAAAGCGTACAACCGGTTTGACATAGCCCGCATCGCTTTCTGCCAACGCGGGGTAGGCAAAGAGAATGGTTTGCGGGTCACCAGGGTCGACCGAGAGCGTGAAGCTTTGTTCGAGACTGGAGCCAAACGCTGTTTGAATCTCGGCCAGCATTTGGCCTCCGACGGCTTCTTTCGCCGCTTCCTCCAATTCCTGAAGCAACCTTTTCTGCTTCTTGCCCGAAAAGTCCGGGTCTTCTGGGTCACGGTCGCCTACAAACCCAAGTTGTTCGCGGTCTAGCGAGAGGTCCACATCCTCGGAGAAGCGGTGGATGACGTCATAGGCTTTGGACAGGGATGTTCCGCCCTTGAAGATCATTTGCTCGCCAAAAGATGGTAGTGCAAAGAGCTGTTTTAGGGACCAGCAAACCCAGAAGTCTTTTTCGATGATTGCCTTCGACATTCCAAGCTGCGCTGCAGTTTCTTGAAAGGCTTCATCTCTGAGTTCCGGCGCGTCGTTGGCGAAATTTTCCATGCTCAAGCGTGTGCAACAATCTGTTGCACGACGGGGTGCATCCATGCAGGGACGTGCCTGCTCTGCTTTGCCAAGAGCTTCCGATCATTGTCGTCCAGTGCGCGTGCAAGCCGGTCGACGATTTGACTATCCACACGGTCCTTGCCGACATAACGCAGTGCCTGGAAGACAACCCCGGTTTTATGGCCTGCGCCGACGAGCGTCTTGGAGGACGCGTTCCGGAATTGGATGACTTGCCGTCCAACTTTTTTGGTACGGGTCGGGCCGTCGGTCATATAGGTCGGCTTGGAGGGTACCTGCGTGGAAAGGCCTAATTGATTGGCAGCCATCGAAGGAGAAGGTTGCAAGATCTGACCATCCTTTCGAGCAACAGCTTTTGCGATGTCATCGGCGGAAGGCGACAGAAATCCGAAGCGCGGGCTCTTCTTCGGGTAGTCATACAGCCCCCGCGTCAGTCGCCGGATCACACCCTGATCAGCAAGGCGTGACAAGGCCTGATCTACGCTTGCGCGGGATCCAATGTCGAGAAAATCGGTCGGCGCAAAGATTGCGCCGCGACCTTTTCCGATGATGCGTTGCTTGATGTTTGACGTAATCATGTTCGAACTCCTTGTCAGAAAATATGGTATGTTTTTCTGAAAGTCAACGGACCATGGAGCAACCCCTCGGTAGGTGCAACTGGTATAGGGCAAAGAGGAGAACTGGTGCGAAATTTACGCTACAGCGCAAAAATAGGAAAATTACGCTGCAGCGTAAGTTGTCGTGGGCTAGACTGCTGCGCTTATGATCTTTAGATCATGAACAGGCACTATGATCTAGGCATCATGGGCGGCGCAGGAGACAGGCTTGCAGAACTTCGTTCGAATTCCCCGAGATCTTGGGCATGCGATCCGTTTGGCTCGTCGAGAGAAAAACTGGACGCAGGCCGATCTCGCCACGCGCAGCGGTGTTTGGCAGGAAACGATATCGAAAGTTGAGGCCGGGCGGGGTGGCACAAAGCTCGACACGATCTTGGCGCTGTTGGCAGCCCTCGACTTAGAGCTTTTGGTCAGAACGCGCAGCAAAGGCACTGCATCTGATTTTGACAACATATTCGACTGAAATCCCGTAGTGACGGAGTGACCACAGTTAAGCCGCAGCGGATTTTCTAGGTCCTTAGCCCTTGTAACGCAGCATGACGACACCGTTCAGTTTGTGAGTGCCGAACTCAGATCCTCAGCGCCGTGTTTCTGATTGCTGAACATAAGCAGGCACCCGGGCCAGACGCGGCGCAAGCCCCACTTCAACAAGAAAATTCCCCTGCGCTAGCGCATTCCTCGCGAGGCAAGTTTCTCGCTGACAGCCCCTTGGTGCCAGCTTTGGACATGTTCATCGAAACACTCAAAGTGAGGATCAAAAAATGGCTAGTCAAACTCTGAAACTGAACATCAAATCCGGCGAAAAAGACGGCAAGAGCTTCTGGGACCGCTGCGGCGTGCTCTTCGTAAACACCGACGACAGCGGCAAAATCACGTCGATCAACGTCAAACACAGCATGTTTCCCGACGTCGAAATGGTTGCCTTCCCGCGCCGCGACGAAGATCCGGTCACCGAATGACCTCAGCGCTAGGGCGGAGTTCCCGCCCTGGCGCAAGTTCGTTGTGGCCAGTGCCAAGTGGGTAACTCAACCGCAGTGAGCGATTTGTGCAAGCATCGGCGTGTGAAAGTCTTTCTTTTCAGTGGGATAGATTTGAGCGCTTCACTTGATACCGACCGTAGTCGAGATTTTTGGTTTACGCTTCTTTGACCTGCGAAACGGTTTGGTTTCCAGCACTATCCGCACGCAGTTCAAGATCTGCCGCAGACGAGAGAACAAAACCAAGATTATCGCCAAGGACAAAGGGATAGATCACTGGTTGGGCATCTAGTGTCCCGAGCCCTATAGGACGCCCCACCGCTTCCAGAACGGCCGTTGCCATCCAACGCATGAGATCCGGTTCTTCTAAGGCAATGGCTTTTTTCCGAGTGAGGGTTTTGCCGTTGTCACTGCGATTTAGCAGTCCCCAGTCTATCTGGGATTGAAGGACCATGTTGGTCATTCTTCTCGTACCTTCGCGCTCGCCGTAGATTTCTGCCATCCGACGATGCACCTCAGCGGTGGTGCAGTCGCCTTGGAGCGAGGTCAATCGGCCAACGATTTCAGCCACTTTGGAAAAGAAGGGATATGTCACTATGGCCATGCCCCACGTAAGGGCAGCTGGTGATGTAGACGGTGACGATTGGAAAAGTTCCACGGCGCGTTGAGTAAAAGGCTCCAGATCCGTCCGCGGCTCTAACCAGAGGCGGTTCAGTACGGTTCTGGTCTTTTTCTTGGCGGATGGGCCTGAGTGAGCTTCATCTAGGAGAACATCAAGCTCGTCGAGCTCAGCGAGACCAGCCCTGACTTCCAGCGCTCTTTTTGCCCATTCAAGGCGGATGAAACGGTCAAATCCTATCTTAGGAGCTGTCGGTCGCATGCTCTTCTTTCTTCATTCTTATTTTCACAAACGGCACGATCAGTTCCTCTAACGCCATTCCTCCGTGAGCAACAACCAAATTCCCTTTGGGCACAAACGCACCGCGTTCATTCGCATAAACGGGCAAGAAGTCGGGCGGAAGTCCTGGGCCACTAAACTGAAATACATCGATCTCTTGCGGAACAGACGCCGCGAGGTCCTCGCTGCGATACGCTCTAACGCGTTCCCCCTTCATCTCGGATACAACACCCTGGCTAAGCCGTCCAATGCCCGCAGCATCAACATTGCCATGATCAGCAGTCAGGTAGATATGGTAGCCATGCCTACTGAGCATTTGAAACAGCGTTTCGATGAAGCCGGTATCACACCACTCGCGAATTTGGCTCGCAATCCCGCGTTTCCCGAGCATCGCGCCATGGACGATTTCATCGACCATGTCGACAACAAGGCCTGCAACTTTGGTGGTAGGCTTCGAAAGCACTTCTTCCAGTCCTGCCAATTGTTCAGAGTGTTTGAGTCCTTTCTGGAATACGACTTCAGGCTGCTTGAGCTCGTTCTCCTGCCAGAACTTAGTCCACAGAGAAGGCTCCTTCGCCGTTGTATCCATCGAGCCTTGAAACTCCCGTGGCTTGAGGCCCGAAAAGAGCGCCTGGCGAGAGATTGACGTTAGCGTGGGCAGCCACGCAAAGCAGCCACCTTCGTCGGCGGAAAAGTCGGGAAGCTTGGCCGACAGGTGTTCCCTGATCTGAGCCCACTGGTCTAATGCCAGGCCATCAAAGACAAGAAGAGCAATTCGATCTTCGCCAAAGCCTCTGCGCATCGCGAGATAGCGCGGCACGTGATGAACCATCACTGGCGCCTTTGCGACAGGTAGCGAGGGCAAGTCCGCAAAATGCTGAAGTACCCAATCCTTAAGGCGGGCATCGGCATCTCTTTGCAAGATTTGGAGCTGCCCCCGCAAGCTATCTGCATCCACGGCCTTTAGTTCGTTGAAGCGGTAGATGAGTTCTCCAAGGCGCCGCGCCGCTTCTACCCAATCTCGATGCGACGCCCCCTCTGAGGGTAAACTCGCCGCGATCCTTTTCGCTCCCTCCGACACCAAATGAACGAGTGCCTGAGGATCATCGATCAGGCCCACCTGTATCCAATCTGGAGGGTGGACAGGGCGAACACTTGCCTCAATAGGCTGAAGGGCTCCCTCGAGGAACATGGTATCTATGATCACCCTTACGTCGGGGTGATCAAAGGGCACGTCAAACGCATAGCCTTCGACCGGCTCCTGATCCATGTCGCGGGCATCAGGTTCAACGCCATATTGTGCAACGAAACGTGCCCAAGATTCTTGTATTGCGCGGAGCATAAAGGGTTTTGAGGCGAGCAGTTCACTAATCGGAAGACTTCCAAGAGATGTGTCCCGAAGAACGGTTGCGACATGGTCTGCAAATAGGTTGGGAAGGCCAGCCCCGCGATAGTGAAGCCGCAGAGCTTCTCGCCAGAAATCCTCCGGTCGATTCAGCAGATAAGGGCTAAGCCTGAAGATGTGCGTCAGGACAAAATTCTTGGTCTCAGCCTCACCGAGCAGCTGCGTCACATGCTTCTGGTAGGCTTGGAATAGCCCTTCATGGTGTTCAGAGTCGAGCTTGCGGACGACACCATAATTCAGATTGGGAAAAAGATCAGCCAAGCTCAGGCTGACTTGTCGTGCTGCCCTGATGTAGTCCCAAGGGATGGAATTGATGTCCGCGCCCCGCCACTGCAGGATGAGCGCCTTCGCGGTACCTTTCTGACCCACATCCCATGCGGATCGATAACGTTCTTCATACTCGGTTCTAAACGAAACAGAATCTTCGAACGGGAGAACCTCAAAATCGCGTTCGCGAAGCCCGAGCAGAATGGTCTCATCCAAGAGCAGGCCATCCGGATCCAAGGCGATCCAGAAGCGAGACAGATCTGCGGGAAACTCCCGCAGGATACGATCAGCCCAAATACTCATCGTGCACCAGCCAGCGTTTCGCCAATTCGCAACACGAGGAGGGCATTGAGATCGGGCGAGTAAGATGCCGCAGCATCGAGCTGCGCCATACGAGCTTCATGTTCTTTCTGCAGCCGCTTCCGTCGATAATCACGAACAGTCTGAAGCCCCACTCTGCCAATCGCCTGGTGTCGAGCTTCGAAAGCGTAGAGTGCGCGTTCGCGTTCTTCCTCGATCCGAGCCTTGTGCTCTGTCACAAGATCGGAGAACACTCGCTCTCCTTGCGTGACCGCAGCCCCTTTCGATCTCTCGAACCAGTCGCACGGCGCCTCGATCCGAGGCGCAGCAATCGGCTCGATCTGCTCCGTCAGAAGCACATCCCAAATGCGTTTTGCCGTCGGTTGGAAGGCGCGCCCTTCATCATTGACGAAAACGGATAGGAAGCGGCGGCGGCTGAAATCGTCAGCTGCCAGACTGACTTCCCAAAGCGACCAAACGCCTTTCACACTGTCAGGCAGGCCTGTTATGCGGACGGCGGGGACGGGTTGACCAGCGATGCAACGCGGAAGATCAGCAATCAAAGCCTGCGCTCTTGGATCTTCCAGCGCAACCCACTCAACTTCGGGTCGATCTCCCGCGGTGCGCGCATCGAAACACACCGAAGATGACTCTGTGCCATCGGTCCACCGTATCCGCCAGGTATCGCCTTCCTTCCTGGCTTCTCCCCCCCGCGCAGGGAGTCCAGTTGTGATTGCCCGCTCCAGCCAAAACTGTGCCGGATGGTCTCGCCACTTGCGCGCATCATCGGCTTCTAGTTCATGGCGATCGGCGAGCAGATCACTATTCTTCCGGTTCTCTGCCAACGAGGATCGAAGCTGCGTCAGAACGGCATCGCATTCTGTTTCGATCGATGCCGGGTCTTGGATCCCCTGAACAAAGAGCTCGTCGAACAGTGGCTCCGCCTCCACCGAATCCATCACATCGGCAACTTTATCCACACCGAATTCCTCGGCGATCACAGCGAGCTTTGTTTCGAGAACCTCGCGAACCCGATGCTCGACGGTGTCTTCGAGTACGAAATTGATGGCTCGCACAATATGCGGTTGCCCAATGCGATCCACGCGCCCAATTCGCTGCTCGACCCTCATCGGGTTCCACGGCATGTCGAAGTTGATGATGACATGGCAGAACTGAAGATTGAGTCCCTCGCCGCCAGCATCCGTCGAAATCAGGATACGCACATCCTTGGAGAAGGCCCTTTGAGCTCGACCACGTGCCCCAAGGTCCATGCTCCCATTTAGCGTTGCAACCGAGAACCCCCTGCTTTCGAGAAACTCCGCGAGCATGGCCTGGGTCGGAACAAACTCGGTGAAAACCAGGACCTTGAGTTCAGGATCGTTTTCCTCCTGCTGAATCTTGTAGATCTGCTCAAGGAGTGCTTCGGCTTTTGCGTCTGTTCCTTGCGCCTCTGTCTCACGAGCGAGGAACAAGAGTGCCTCAACGTCTTTTCGCTCGTCATCCAAGGCATCGAAGGCCACGGCGATATCGATCTGGTCATCACCCGTTAGCTCATGCCAGTCTCCGACACCTTCGGTGGAAAAGAGCTGAAGCTGTCGCTGGTCGTCGTCCAGAGCGAGGAGGCGCTTTTCCAAGGTTGCACGGATAGCTGCGGTGCTGGACGTCACCAAACGCTGCATAAGGATCATCAAGAAGCCGATGTGCCGCTGCTTCGATGCCATGGCCTGGTTATAGCCGTGGCGAACATACTCAGTGATCGCTTCGTACAACCCTTGCTGTGCATTGTGTCGGTCAAGCCAGGCGACAGCCTGAATGCGGGTCATTCGAGGCTTGAACAGAGGCTTGCCTTCAGCATCGATCGCAAGCCTCTTCTCTGTCCGCACAACGAACGGGCGCACGCGGTCGCTCGAGACGCTGTTCTCATCGGGGAAAGAGTCTCGATCCAGCAGTTGCATCAGACGGTGGAATTGATCCGTTTTGCCTTGGTGGGGTGTTGCCGACAGAAGGAGAAGGTACGGGGCAGCCTCGGCAAGTGCCGCGCCCAACTTGTAACGTGCAACCTGATCCGTGCTGCCTCCCATTCGGTGAGCCTCGTCGATGATCACAAGGTCCCAGTTGGCCGAGATCAGGTCTTCGAACCGTTCACGGTTGTAGGTGCTGAGTTGCTCCGCGCTCCATCCGCGCCGCCCTTCGAGTGGCTTCACCGAATCCAGCGAACAGATCGCCTGATCGTGCAGCCGCCAGAGATTCTCCTCATCATCTCGGAACTGACGATATGCCGAAAGCTCTGAAGGCTCGATGAACTGAAAGTTCTCACCAAAGTGCAGGCGCATCTCGGCCTGCCATTGCCGCACAAGACCCTTGGGCGCGACGACAAGGATCCGCTTGGCCATGCCGCGAAGCTTCAACTCCCGGAGGATCAGACCGGCTTCGATGGTCTTGCCGAGCCCTACTTCATCCGCAAGCAAATAACGGATCCGATCCCGGCTCATGGCGCGGTTCAGGGCATAGAGCTGATGCGGCAAAGGAACGACGCTCGACTGGATCGGCGCCAGAAGCAGATTGTCTTCCAGCGCATCCAGGAGCTTTGCCGCGGCGGCCGTGTGCAGGATCTGATCCACTGTCGTTCGGACAGCGTCGAGTGGCCCTAGCTCCCGAGATCTGGCGCGGACAACGGCATCCTTGCCCGGGAGCCAGACGCGGTATGCGGTTTCGCCCCACATTTCCTCCCGGTCCACGACGCGGCAGGGTGCGGCATGTCGTTCATGCCAGCACCACGCGCCAATGCCAAAGTCTTGAGTGCCATGCGTCACGCATCAGCCTCCGTACGGGTCAGCGCCTGGTCGTACCAGAGCAGGAGCTTTTCATCTTCTTGCAGCGTCGCGTCCGGAAGCTTCTCAGCTATGCCAATGATCGTCTTGTAGTCCTTCGCAGCCCAGGCCGTCTTGAAACCGGCACGCAACACTTCGAGGCGCGACTCCTTGAGCTGGCGCTTGTTCGCGGTCTTGTAGGCTTCGAATTCTTTCAGCAATGTCCGTTCGCGTTTTTGTTCCAGATCCTTCGCCTTGTTCGGATCGGGCACATACCAGCGGTCCTTCGCCTTTGCCTTCAGGCGCGGGTCTTCCTTCTCCAGCCCGCGGAGATCCTTGAAGTTGGACGAGAGATAGCTGTGGATCTGGCTGGGCACGTCGCCGTTCCCGTCGAAGCGCAGGAAGTTGTCTTCGAGCAACGCCGAAAGCTCGGGCTTCTCTTCGTGCTTTTTCCAGCCGGCCCCAACCTGAGTGGTGAACTCGGGATGCACCTCTTGATAGGTCGAAGGGCGCTTCCGCAGGAAATCGGTCAACCAGTCGATAGCCGATCGCTCATCCGAGACGAACAGTTCCATCTGGGGGGCCTGCGCGAATTGGGTTCGCTTACGATCATACGTGGCCACTTGTTCCGGCAGGAAGACCATTCCGTCACGGTTCGCAAACCTGAGAATCAGGCCGTCTTGGAACTCCTGGCTCGACAACGGAACAGGCACGTTATGTCTCACGAACCACGAGATCATTCTGTCGAACAGAATACGGGGGTCACGTTCAGCGATATACTGAATCTCTCTGGCCTTCGTGCGGACGACTGGGAGTTTCCGAAGATGGTCTTCGATAAAGCTCCAAGCTGTCTCTGCGGGATCTCGGAATTCGTCACATGCCGCTTCAAGACTCTGGTTTGGCTTGTATGCAGTTATTGCCAAGTCTTGCTTCACGGCCGTGACCCCCAGAGTTGAGTGCATCCCACCCCTCTTTTTGTCCAACGCGGCAACTGAAGCGATTACAAAACCACTTTCGGAAAGTGCTGTTTGTATACTATTCCAAATGGCAGCCTGCGTATTAGAAAACTCGACGGTGATCCATCGGCCCGGTTTCAGTACCCTATAGTATTCCGAAAACGCTTGCCGGATCCGCTTTCGATAGAAGTCGTTTCCCTTCTCCACAGCCGCGTTTACGACGAGATCATTCGGGGAATTTGTTAAGACTCCCAGCAAAGCCTCCAAGGAAACGTTTAGCTCAGAATACTGGATATTGTGCCCAAAAGGTGGATCCGTGAAAATATAGTCAATGGAGTCATTCGGGATACTCATTCCGGTCGCACTCGAAGTACTTATAATCGTATCTGCCTTACCTATTCTCGACTGGCAAGCCACAGCGACATCTTTGAGCTTCTCTCGAAATAGCTCGAATATGTTTACTTCACAAAAGAGATTCGGGAGGTACAAGGTATTTGCCATCGGCCCATTGATCCGCCCACGCGGATTATATTTATTGATAACGAACCTATTTCGCTTTGTTCCGTTGCGATCAGCAAACGATGTGACAACAAACAAAAGCGCCCGCTTGATGTTTGGGGCGAGCTCTGACGTTCGTATCGCCTCAAGAATTGTGAATGTCGCCTTGAGATTGCGCCAAGTAAAAAATTGGTGTGCGTGGGTCACACCCTTATCTTCAAAGGCGTCCCGCCTATAGCGGTCCCCCTTGGGTAGCTCGATTGCTCTGCACCACCATGACTGGTCCGTCAGATCAGGTATTTCGACTGCACGCTCATAGTCTTTGCGACTAAGCTTTCCTCTCGCTTTCTTACCTTTCAAATCAAAATAATTGATGTGGACAGGCACCTGCTTCATCATCTTTACCGCCGACCCTAAGATCGGATCGATAAAATTTGTATACGCGCGCTGAAGATTTCTCGTATTTTGAGTTGCACCACATGTGGGACATGGGAAAGTTTTCTTAGCCTCGCCCGATCCCAGCTCTACGGCTTGAGTCCAATAGTCATACTCCGAGCCACACTCTTGGCAATTGTAGCAATCACTCCAAACGACGTAGTTGACCCGTCCGCGCAGCTTTCCGTCGTCTGATATCGAGCGATACAGTTGCTGCTCAACGCTTTCGATCCCCGCCAAGATTTTCTCACCTTCCTCGAGCAGCACACGCGCGTCTGGAAGGTCATTCAGATTTGCAGAAATGAAAGTTGCGATGGGAGAAAGGTCAGAAATAATGGCCCTGCGAGGTCCTACTCCAGATGACTCACCTGAGTTGTCAGTAGCCACCCCGCCCGAAACACGGTAGCCACATTCCATCAGCTCTCGATAGTTACCACATGCGGCGGCGGCAATTGCTGTCATACCTGTTCCGCCAAATGCATCAAGAACAACGTCGCCCGGCTCTGTGTAATGCATCATATAGCGAACGATCGCTCGGTGGGGTACCTTTGTGTGGTAAGTATGCGCATTGTAGACGGGATGATTTTTACCTTCCTTCACGTCTGCGTCGAACGGCAATCGGAAGTAGTCATCACTGTCTTCAAAAGGGGTTCCAAACTCTTTGACGAACTCCTCCAGCCACGGATTGGGGCAGGCGGTATAAAACGGAGGATCTGACAACGTCAGAATTGATTCGTCCGACCCTTGGGGAAAACCTTCCTGAGCACGAAACTCGGGCTCTTGCAGCTTCTCGGCCAAGAGCTTCAGGAAGTGCTCCCGGCGCGCGTCATCGCTCGGGAACGTCATACCCAGGCATTCGACCAGTCCGCCGTCCTTGCCGCCATCCATCTTCGGTTGTTCAGTCATCGGTTCGTCTCATTTCAAAATCGGTTGGCGGAAGTTCACTCGACCACGAAGCGCAGCTTGGTGGTGTCCTTGCCCTTGCAGCGGTCGGTCAGGAATGCTTCGAACCGCTTGCGCAGGTCTTCGGGTGTCGCGGGCGATCCACCCTGAAGCAGGGCCTGCCGGATGTCGCTACCCGAAACGACGACCTTGTCGAGGCCGGACAGCGCCTCTTGAACGGCGCTGATGAACTCGGGCGTGACCGGATCGGGCAACGACTTGCTGTCGACAAAGCCGGTGACGATCTTGCGCGACCCTTCCTTCAGAAGTTCAAAGTTGGACTGGATGATTGGATCCTCGAGGTTGTCGAGAAGCGTCTGCACCCATCCGTCCAGCAGCTGATCGAGCTCGTCATCGAGTTGCTTGAGCACATTGGCCGCGGGCAGCATGTCGCCCTGCTCATTCGCCGGGCGGAAGTTGCAGTGCGGGCAAACCGGGCTGGCCGCCAGTTCGGAGTCGATCAGCGAGGCGCAGCTCTTCAACTTGTCGAGCTTCTCCTCGAAGGTGGTGAGCTGGCTTGTCGGCATCAGCGAGATATTCGCCAAAGCCCGCATGGCGACGAGCCGAGAGTCCTTGCGCAGCGCGGTCTTCGTCTTGTCCTCGGACACTCCGAGACGCGCCTTGCTGTGCAGGCTGACATAAGCCGTTACATAGTCTTTTTTGAGCTTGGCGAGCGTCTGCCGGAGTTCGGATCCATTCTGTCCAGTTCGGCTCGTCGACAATGCGTCGAGGACCTGCTTGCGCGTGTCCCGAGCCTGCTTCACCCATGCGTGGTCAGAAGGCAGAACCATCTCGGCCTGGCCAAGATAACTTGCCGTGTTCCCGAGTTCGCCGATAAGGCTGATGAGCCCTTCGACGGCGTTCAGAACCTCAAGGTTCTTTTTCTGGGCTGCGATATCGTCTGACCCAATGCGCAGGTTTTTGAGCTTGCCGACCGTGTTGTAGGGCGACAGGCTTTCCGAGAAGGCCTTGAGCTCGTCGAGCTTCGATCTCCAGTCGCGGATTTCTTCCTCGCGCAGAAGAGACTGGCCCCAAAAGCTAAGCCGGTTCGCCATGTCGGTGGAAGCTGCAAGCACACGTTTTGTGAGCTTGCTGACTTCCTCCTGAAGCGCCTTGACCGGTTCATCCGAGCCTTGAGTTGCTTGCTGCGCGAGACCCGGCGGCAACTCCAGCATCTCGAAGAGTGACCGGAGCACGGCAACGTTGATCTCCTTCGGCGCCTCAACATGCTTGAACTGCTTCAACTCATCGAGCGGACGATCCGCGAGAAGCCCGATCTTGCCGGAGTCAATTTTGTCCCCGGTAATCGCGAGGACAATGTCACCGGAATAGACCAGTGACCCAAGCACCGTGACCAATAGGTCAGTCTCAAGCCGGTACTTGTCAGGGCTGAAGTACTCGATCTCCGCGTTTCCAACGAGCAACTCACTGCGGTTCAACACTTGCCCATGACCTTTGGCCTTCAGCCGCGCGAGAACCTCCTGAGCGTATCGAGATTGAACCGGATCGATGCGATCACCATCGAGCATTTCGAGGCCATCCAGGACGATCACAGCGTCTTTCGTACGGTTGCTCCCCGTGAGAGCACGAAGCGCATTTCCAATGAGCTGCTTTCGGTTGGACTCCGTCACGAGCGCCGAGAATGTTGGGTATTCGGGCGAAACATCGGCGAACCGGCTGCTTAGCGCGATCCCCGCGATCACGTTGACGACGTCGCGGAAGTTGATGCGCTCGTCCGGCCCCAAGCGCGCTTTGTCCCTGAGTGAAATACCTTTGGTCCAGTCACGAAGTGTCTTGGACTTGCCTTGGAACGTGACCTCGAATGCCTCCAGCTGTTTTTCCTGCAGCCATTTGCTCATTTCGCGCAGCGCATCGCGAGCGCGGTCGAGATACACGCCTTTCGCGCCACCACTTGCCGTGGAGGCCAGTTCCTGGGCGGCGGCGTAGAAGCTCAGCAATCGCTTGATGGTTTCGTCTGGTGCTTTCAGACGGAAGAAGACCTCGTCGGGCTTCTGCTCATCACGGAAACGCGGGGGATCGAAGGGCTGGATGAAGTACAAATAGAAATCCCGCTCTGGCTGAGCGGTCGGCCGGTCGTTCGGCGCGCCAAAGAACAGATAGCCAATCCGTTCGACGCGACGCTCCTGCCACTCGATCTGGTATTGCCAAATCTGGTGTCCCGTCACGTAGCTGGACTCGTCCGTGCGCTCCATGAGTTGGCGAATGGCGCCGTAGTAAGCGCGATCGAGCGCATCCTCCGAAAGAGCCTCGGCCCGCTTCTCGATTTGCGCGTCGTAATCGACGTCCTTTTTCAGGTCGAGATAGTATTGCTCGGTGTCTGGCGCCTTGGAGATGAACTGACCGTTTACCGTCTTGAGGGTCTCTCGAAGCGTGGTCTGGACCGCGGTGAGTAGGTCGTCAGACGGGTCGCCACCCATGTCTTCAATACCCGGCTGAAACAGGCAAAGCGTGTCGCGCAGTTCCTCGGCCGTCGGTCCGACCGGCACATAGATGTCCCCGCCCGTCGTCAGGCGGTGGACCGAAAGGCCGTCAATGATGCGAAGCGCCATCGGCTTGTAGGCCGGCCGGGTGAACGCCTTGGAGACCCTCTCCGCAAGCACTTCTGAGACCTTGAGCACAGGCCCGATATTCGGATCTGAACGCAGTACGGAGTTCGTTGCGACGGTATCCCAAAACTTGTCGAAGCCGATCAAACCAGGCCGATCTGAAGGAACTTCATCGTCCAGGATGGCTTGGATCTGATCACGCAAGGTTACTAGGGCGCCCCGCTTCTCGGTGAAGACCAGGCGCTCAAACGTCCCGATGTAGTCTGGGTGTACTGGGAACAAACGCACATACTCGTCCATCCGCTCATTCATTGAGCCATAGAATTTCGAGAATGGTGCAAGGTAAGCGCGGATCTTGTCCTGCTGGTCCGCGGACTTCTTCAAGAGACGTTCCGCGACAACGAAACTGACATCTTGTCTTGCCAGCAAAACCTGAGTGAAGCGGTCCTTCACTCTCCGCAGGCTATCCGCCACATGTTGAAAGCGGCTGCTATCGAAGATCGCTTCCTGAACGCCTGCAACGAAACGGAACCGGAGATGTTTGGTAACCTCTCCGATCTCGCGGAGGAAGGACAAGTCGAGCACAAGTTCGTGGTCCTTGCGCGACCGCAGGTATTCGAGAAACTCATCGACAACGAGGAGAACACCTTGATCAGGGTGGACCTCCGCAAAAGCCGACATCATCTCCTCGAACGCAGCCTTGTTATTGATGACCTTGTCGGCAGGCGGGAACGCATATGTCACGCCGTGCTTTTCTAGGAACACCTCAAGCTGTTGGGTGATGATGTCGCGCAATGACATCTGACTCGAAATCTCAATCCGATGCACTTTGAAGCGGCCCGCAATTGTCTTTGCAGCCTCGGCCACTTTGGGGTGCTGGATCATCGGCAGATATGCCTCATCCTCAGCGACAAGTGACAGCACCGACATCAAGTGCGACTTACCAGTGCCGTAGTTCCCGACCACCAAGACGCCTTTGTGGTCCACCGCCTCGTCGAAGGAGAGCTGCGGGATCATGAGCTTGGCGATGCGGTCGGCCATGTCATCCGAGATGACATAGGTGGACACAAGCTTCTTGGCTTCATCAGGACGATCTGCATCGAGAAGCTGAATAACCGATTCAATGGGCTCAAATTGAATGAGATCGCCGTAACGCATTGCCATCTCGAGATTTCCTTTCAACTAACTTTGAACGGAACCACGCCATCACAGCTGTAGTCCTGATATTCTGGATGCCCTGTCGTTGCATAAGACAGTCTGTTGTCTGTTAGCGTACCAGGCCAAGCCGCAACAACGCGTCGCGCCTGAGAGTGACGCCGGAGCAAATCGAGTGGACTTAGCTTCAACTCCTGATCGAACAGGAGTTCGAGATTGTCCATGAGGAGAAGTCCTTCCCGCGAGAACTCATCCGCCAACCCTTTCAGAAGGTCTGCTGCCTGAAGGTGTCTCCTAGGGCTTGGGATTGTGAGCAGTTCACGTCCAAGTGCTGCTCCAATGTTGAGGATGTGAAGCTGCCGACGCCCAGCCAATTGGCGCAGCAAGTCGCTCTTCCCAGTATTCGGTGCTCCAATCAGCAACAATAGCTTGCTGTTCACCACGGCAAGATCGTCGACGACGCGTTCAAGTGCCTCGATCATCCGTTTGCGCCTCCGTTCACTGGCGCCGAGAGGCTCGGTGTTGGAAGCCCGATTTCGGGGGCGTTCATAAGGACGATCTGTTGGTCTTGCGGGCGCCGCGCGGAGGGATCTGTATCCAATCCCAAGCGCCTCAGCGCGTAATAGAGCAACGCGCGCCGCACCTTGATCTTCGCACTGCCGCCCCGCATCTCATAGTCAAGGGCAATGACCTTTGCCTGCGTTTCCGACAGTTCGGGATGTGGAGCAACTTCGAGCGCGACTTCTGAATTCCAGTCAATATCATCATCGGCCGATGTCGCGCTCTCGCGTGATCCACGAATCTCAATCATCCGGGAGAGAACAAAATCCTTGAAACACTCGTCGGTCAGACAAAACGCGCGGGCGTGCCAGCGAAACCCGTCGAAGGCAATCGCATGAGGTGCAATCCACCGCCATCGAGGATCCGGACTGGAAAAGGACTGGTATCTGATTTCTAACTCTTCGGTCCGCCTGATCGCTCCCACAACGGAACGAAGAGTCACTGGGTCAACTCCGCGGACCGGCGTTGGCGCAGAGGCGAAGGACGGAAGACTGGCGATCCAAGAGTCTTCACGGTCAAGAATATTTTCGGCCACGGACCGAAGCTGAGCCAGATAGCGGCTCGCATCAGGTTCCAGAAACTGTGGTTGGAAAGCACTGCCTCGCACGTAAGTCCGCGCGCTCTTGTCGTAGATCATGTTTTCAGAGGCGAAGCCGATATAGCGGTTCAGGTCGGCGGACGCTTGGTTGACCGAAAGTCCAAACTGATCCATCAAATCGCTCCGGTTCACATGCCCCTCCCAGAAAAGACGAAACTCAATAAATTCGAGCCGTTGCTCGACTCCCCATCGAAGTCCCGTTTTTTCGTTCTTCAAGATGGCCTCCCAGCAATAAATGCGTACGAAAACTATGCGCGCACAATTTTTGGTCTGGCGTCACGCTAGCTTTGCAGTGGTTCAATTACAAGGCCGTTTTCGGTGCTTTCAGATGTTTAGAACACCACAGGGTTGTAGGTTTGGTGGTTCATTCGAAAGCCTTGTTTGCGCCAGTCTACGCATGACGTCTGTGGGTTTTTTGATCGCGATTGGCAGTATTGCTGATCGGTAGCTTTGCTAGCCTCCCCGCAATACTGAAATAGTCTTTTGTTTGGTCCGCCCAACATCCCTGACCGTGGCGGTCAACCTTAGTCCATCCCCAAAATCAGCCACCAATTTCCCCTGTCTCGCGGGCGAGCCATTCCTTGCGCGGCAAATTGGCGTCTGATTTTGGCGCAGACATTTTCTTCGCAAATGTGGCCGATTGACAGCCCCGTTCAGGGCCGTGGGTCGGGCTTTGCCCTCTCCCACTCTGTTCCGCCGAATACATGCGTATTCGGTCAGATCAGGTGGCCGAGGCGCAGCCCAACGGCGGAAGGGGGCGCGGAGCCTCACCCGCGTCACTTTGATCGAGGAGGCCACAAATGGCACCGAAGTTTGATGTTTATGCCCATGTCACCGACAGCATTATTGCAGAGATCGAGGCAGGCACGCCGCCTTGGCGCAAGCCGTGGATCGGAAGCGCGTCCGGCATTGCCCTGCCGACCCGACACAATGCCGAGGAGTATCGCGGGATTAATATCCTGATGCTCTGGGTCATGGCAGCAAAGCATGGCTATGTGTCCAGCCGCTGGATGACCTACAAACAGGCGCAGGAGCTGGGCGGCCAAGTCCGCAAAGGCGAAACGTCGTCGACCGTGGTCAAATACGGGACGTTCACCCGAGAAAACGAATTGGGCATCGAGGAGGAGCTGCCCTATGCGCGCGCCTATCGCGTGTTTAACGCGGATCAGATCGAGGGTTTGCCGGAGGAGCACTACATCCGGCCCGAGGCCCCGCGTGATCTTGGCACGGCGGAAGATCCGGAGCTTGAGGCGTTTTTCAGCCGAACGGGGGCGGAGATCCTCACCAGCGACGACCCACGCGCTTATTACAGCCCCGCCAAAGATCACATCCACATGCCGCCGATCGCCACGTTTCACGATGCGGCAGGCTATTATGGGACATTGGCCCATGAGGTGATCCATAATGCCGAGCTTCGGATTATGCCGCGCCGAACCTTAGAACACGCTGTCTATCGAGAGGACAGGGGCGGTGTGTCGGCATAAAACTTTGGCAGCAAGGAGCGGTCGTTCGCGCTTGACGCGGCGAATTCGGACTCTGAGCCCTTTTTACCGAATGCTGCGGTAGGAGGGAATGGCGGGTTTATCGGCGGACGTTCTGATTTCAGCCCACCATTTGACCCATCCTAGGGCCTCAGGACCCCCCTTGAATGGCGAGGAAATCCATCAACTTTTCCCAGCTATCAGCGTCGGCTTCCGCATCATAATTTGGGAAGCCAAAGGCAGAGAAGAGGTGTCCGGCACCAGAATAAACATGTGCCGTCACCTCACTGCCTGCTAGTTCGACATCGTCGATGAAATTGGTCAGCCCACCAACGTTGACTTGCGTGTCTGCTTCGCCTTGCGCTACAAAGAACGGCGCGACTTCGTCGGGCATGATCCTGCCTTTCGTATCGGATACGCGCCCGGAAAATATGATGTAACCGTCAACACCCAATTCGTTGCCCAGCCCTGACCAGGCAAGCTCCATCGCCGTGATTGCACCCATTGAGTACCCCATCACGAACAAAGGCTCGTCTCCCTCTTCCCCAGAAGCAGTGATAGCTGCCCGGAGCATGGCGTGCATCCCGACTTGATCTGCCAAGTGCGCCTGCAACGCCTGCTGCTTGGCCTCCATGGTCGTTGGATTTTCACCAGCAGGGTAGAGATCGGCGGCAAAACTGGTGAACCCCATATCCGCCAACATCTGCGCCCGATCTTTTTCGTAGTCGCTTAAGCCGTTCCAAGTGGGCAGGATCACGATTGTCCCACGTGGCGTTTCGGCCTGAGCCAAGTATCCATCAAACGTTTCGCCATCAATTTCGTAAGTTACACTTTCACCAGCTAGTGCGGTTGTCACAGCAAATGCGAGTGCAGTTGTGAGTAAAACTGTCTTGGTCATGAGTTGTCTCCATTTCTTCATTTGTCATTAAAGGCGTCGCTTTCTTTGCCCGATCGCCAACTGCTGCTAGACTGCATGGGACCTGTTCCGAAAATCCCGAAAGACCGCCGAAGAAATGCCGAAAAACCAAGTTCATATTCAGATCGGAGAGGCCTTCTTTGACCCATCGACAGGAGAGATCGATCACTCGGGAAACGTGACGGGCCTACGACCGCAAACCACACGGTTCTTGACCGAGCTTATCGACAATGCTGGCACTGTGATCTCCAAAGGCGACCTGCTGGATCGGATTTGGCCTGAAACGCACGTCACCGAAGACAGCTTGGTGCAATGCGCGTCAGAAATTCGCAAAGCACTTCGCGGGGTCAGCGGTGTGGCTTTAAGAACCGTGCCCAAAATGGGCTACCGTCTCGATCTTGAAAAAAGCGACCCCGACATCGGCGAGGGTAACGCTCAGAAGCTGCGAAGTAAGCCTTGGCTCGTAGGGCTGGTCGCCATGTTTGTCGTCGTTTTACTTGGGGGTCTTTATTGGTCAAGCAAACCTGCCCCGCCATCTCAAAATGTTACAGTCGCGGTGTTGCCGTTTCAGAACATGAGCGGTGACCCCGACCAGTCATACTTTTCAAACGGACTTGCCGACGACCTCATAATTGACTTGTCAGGGCTTTCCGACATTCGTGTAATTTCGCGAAGTGCCAGCTTCTCGATCGATACCGAAAGCATGAACGTCCAAGAGATGGCAGATCTACTGCGTGCAAATGTCATTGTCGAAGGAAGCGTGCGGCGGATTGCAGGCAGCCTGCGCATTTCTGTCGCTCTGGTCGATGGCGAAAGCGGAGCCAATTTGTGGGCTAAACGCTACGAGGGCACGCCAGATGATGTCTTCGCCTTCCAAGACGAGGTTGCCCGTGAATTGCTCAGGGCGCTTTCTATCGGACTATCAAGCACGGAACGCGCACGTCTCGGTGTTCGGGGCACTAACAACGTAGACGCCCATGACGCATATCTTCAGGGCCGTGAACTCGAAAACCTTTATACGATGGAGACCAATCTCCAAGCAGAGGCCGCTTTGAAAAATTCGATCAGGCTTGATCCCGATTTTGCGCTACCTCATGCCCATCTAGGTCAGGTCTATAGCTTCAGGGTTGAAAACGGCTGGACGCGTGATCGCGACCGGGACATTCGGGCTGCGTTTGAACATGCCAATCGGGCCTTGGAACTCGACCCTGATTTGCCGTTTGCCCATTTCTCTCTTGGTCGCCTCTATACACGCAACTTTGCCCCTGATGAGGCGCGTGCAACCGAGGCATATGAAACCGCCATTCGCCTCGACCCCAACTACGACGACGCTTACGTGTTTCTTGCCAATGTTCACATTTTTAATGGCCGGGCCGAAGAGGCATTGCCCCTTATCGACCAAGCATTTGATCGTAATCCTATCCCACCGTACTGGTACGATCTTGCAGACGGTATGGCGAATTACTTTTTGGGAAACTTTGAAGAAGCCGAAGCAATCCTTGTCCGTGCCCGTGACCGAAACCCGAGCGCCCCATATCCGTATCGCTTTCTGATCGCGACCTATGGCCAGTTGGGTAACGTAGACGAGGCAGAGTGGATGGCCATGGAATACGAAGCACTTGGTCGTACAGCAACCATAGAGGCGCTCTTGGCGACCGCATCGATTCAGGACCCGGCCTACCGTTCTGCCTTCGCTGAAGGTTTCCATATGGCCAATGTCCCGGAGAACTGACGATCGTCTTTTCTTTGACCAACGCCCAAAAGCAGACTTTGGGGCGGTTGCAGCGAAATGGTGCTTTGTCCCACATTGTGTCGATCTTTCCACGACCCGTGAGCGTCTGCTTCGGTGACCTGCCATAAGCACAACCTTCAACCAGATGAAGGAAACACTTATGGAAAATGACGCGAAACCAGATCAGACGGCAAGAACCTCGGAATCCTTGGACAACCAAGCGACCGGCTTTGTGCTGCGGATTGAAGCTGACGGATACGGTCGCGGTTCCGTTGCCAAATACGGTGCCACAGCCGAGGCGTTCTGGGCGGCAATGCTTTCGGAAAACCTCAGCCCCAATGACTTGACAGACGATTGGGTGGCCGAGCTCGAAACGCCAATCATTAACACCGCTACAGCGGAAGACCAAAAGCACTGTCGGTACCGGCTCAATCGCTTCAGGGATTACTTGATCGAAATTGCTGGCGCACCGCCACGGTCTGAGCCGCCGCTCGACATGTCCCCCAGGGCAGTGTTGAAACGCGAATACGAAACCTACCTCCGCGTTCAGCGCGGCCTGTCCGAGGACACTATCTATCACTGCTTGCGGTTCTATGACCGGTTCCTGACAGCCAAGTTTGGTGCTGGTCTGGGAGATCTGAATAGTATCAAGCCCGATGATATCTCAGGCTTCATACTTCGCTTGCGGGAGGCGCAAAACGCGCCCCGGGACAAGACCGGCCCGTCTCATCTTCGCAACCTGTTCCAGTTCCTGTTCTGGAGCGGGAAGACAGAACGCAACCTGAGCAATGCCGTTCCGAAGGCGCGGCATCCGAAGCCAACCGGCATTCCGCGATATCTGCAGCCCGAAGAGGTCGACCGTCTGATCGAGGTGGTGCGGGATCACAAGAAAACAGGACGGCGGAACTATGCGATGCTGATGCTGATCGCCCGGCTCGGTTTGCGAGCACCGGAAGTGACGGCGATAGAGCTGGACGACATCGACTGGCGCGCCGGTGAAATCCTGATCCGTGGCAAAAGGCAGTTGCATGATCGGATGCCAATGTCGGCTGAGGTTGGAGAGGCGATTGTCGATTACATCAAGAATGAACGCCGTGGTCCGGACCGTGCGCTGTTTGTCTCAGTCAAACCGCCGTTCAGGCGGTTCAAGGACGCTCAAATCCTTCGCTGGATACTGCGTGATGCTTATGATGCGACCGGGATCAGTCCGCCACAAGCCTATATCGGCACGCATATTCTCCGGCACAGCCTCGCCACTGACATGCTGCGAAAGGGCGCATCACTGGCCGAGATCGGTGACGTTCTGCGTCACCGATCTGCGATGACAACGACGATATACGCGCAACATGATTTGGATGCCCTACGCTCAATCTCGCGGCCTTGGCCAACTTTGGGAGGCGTACAATGAAGACGCTCAATCAACGACTGGACGAATACGTGGCCCTTCGACGTTCGATGGGATTTGATCTCTCGTTTGATGAGCGGGTGCTGCGCAAGTTCACGACTTTTGGCGATGAGAACGGGTTCCATCACATCTCGACACCCTTGTTCCTTGATTGGAAGGCGAACTACGGCAGCGCGGATAACAATACATGGTCTCATCGCCTTGGTATGGTGCGCAGCTTTGCCTTCTGGCTTGCAGAGCACGACGATCAGACCGAGGTCCCATCCAGCCAGCTTGTCATAGGGCGCTATCGGAGACGGGTGCCGTACATTTACGCGCCGATACAAATTGCGGAAATTGTTGCAGAGGCTGGGCGGCTTCCGTCGCCTTACGGTCTCCGAGCCGCTCTTTGGCAGACTCTGTTCGGCTTGATCGCGGTGACGGGCATGCGCGTGAACGAAGCTTTGTCCTTGGAAAAGAATGACGTCGATCTTGATCGTGCCCTTCTCACACTTAGAAACACGAAGAATGGTAGAGATCGGCAGCTTCCCATAAACAACGACACTGCCCATCGGCTGGCCGAATATGCCAGGAAACTGGATCGGGTGGTTACGCGAGACTCATCGCGGTTCTTCATCCAGGAAGATGGCCAACATGCGAAGGACTGCGCAGCTCGGTACAACTTCGCGCAAGTGAGCAAAAACCTTGGCATTCGGTCTCCGCAAGCCTTCAATAGGCACGGTCATGGGCCACGCATCCATGACTTGCGGCACACATTTGCCGTTCACACCATCCTAGACTGGTTCCGGGATGGTCGGGACATCGAAGCCGAAATGTACAAGCTCAGCACCTATCTCGGCCATTCCGAGCCCAAGCATACGTTCTGGTACATCGAGGCCGTTCCCGAGCTGATGCAGTTGGCCGCTGCACGAGCAGAGCAGCGGGTTCTGGAGGGTGCATCATGATCGTGACCTATCCCTTGCCCGTCTACGTGCAGCGGTTCTTCACTGAGCGGCTGTTGACCCAGATGCAGGCCAGCCCGAACACAATTGCCAGCTATCGCGACACGTTCCGGCTCTTACTTAAATACGCGACGGCAGAGACCGGGTTGCCGCCGACCAAACTGCATGTGGCCCATATCGATGCCGATATTATTGGGCGGTTCCTGACCTTCTGCGAGGAAGAACGGGGTAACAGCGCTCGAAGTCGAAACACCCGCCTTGCCGCAATTAGGTCGTTCTTCAAATACGTCGCAGGTTGTGAACCCCAATTGTTGCATCATTGCCAGAAGGTGTTGGCGATGCCCTCCAAGAGGCACGAAAAACGGGTTGTTGACTTCCTGACCCGTGTTGAGATGGAGGCGTTGCTGGAAGCACCTGACCAATCGACCTGGTTCGGTCGGCGGGATCGAGTTCTGCTCCTTACGATGCTTCAAACAGGTTTGCGGGTGTCGGAGGTGATAGGTCTTCGCATTGCCGATGTCGAGCTCGGCACCGGAGCACACCTTAGATGCATGGGCAAAGGTCGAAAAGAACGTGCAACGCCGCTTCGCACGGACAGTAGGGATGCATTGAAGGCATGGCTCGCACAGATCGCGGCTGAACCCAGCGATCCCCTGTTCGCAACCATTCGTGGCAGACCATTCAGCAGGGATGCGGTTGAACGAATTGTTCGGAAACACGCGGCCACTGCGGCTGCGACCAGTTCGACGTTCAGGTTGAAGCGCGTCACACCGCATGTCTTGCGCCACACCGCTGCAATGCAGCTTCTCCAGAGCGGTGTGGATCGAACGATTATCGCCCTTTGGCTGGGCCATGAATCGATTGAAACGACACAAGTCTACATCCATGCCGATATCGAACTGAAAGAAAGGGCGATGGCGCTGACGAAGCCAGTTGGGAAAACGGTCGGGCGTTATCGACCCGGAGATGAACTGCTGGCTTTCCTGGAAGCGATCTGAATTATGCCGACACGCCGCGCCGGTCTGACCGCAACGCAAAAGGTTGTAAGGATCGGCGCGGCATAATCCGAAGCTCGGCATTATGGGCCTTATGCCGACATCGGCATAAGACCCACTGGACGGGCAGTGAAAAGCGGCTTGAGCGGATCAAGAAATTTGCCAACCGCGAAGCCTATGCCTTTGAAGAGCTGGTGGCGGAAATCGGTGCTTGTTTCCTTGGTGCTCAGATTGGCGTCGCGCCTGAGTTCGGTCAAAGCGCTGCTTATGTTGAAGGGTGGTTGAAAGCGCTCAAAGAGGACAAACGAGCGATTTTCCGCGCGGCGTCCGAGGCGCAGAAGGCAGCCGATTTTGTCCTTGCAGCCGCAGGTCAATCGAAAGCGGCCGCAGCATGAGGGGCCCCGCAATCCTACCCCCGATGACGTGCCGCAAATGCTGCGCGTCAAACCCAGTGATCTTTCTTGCGCCGGTCATCGTGAAAGGCAGTGGCACCTGTATTTGCCTGGATTGCGCAGAGGCGTGCAAATGGCTGGATCCGGACGGCAACTTGAAGGCCGGTGTTGAGCTTTGAGCACCTGCGCCCCGCCTCATGTGGCGGGGCGCAGGCATTTTGAACCATGTGAGAAATTGTGGCCCGTGCTGCTGCGCACGGGCCGCTCTTAGAAACGGACTGTGCGGAGGATCGGCTGGCTTTCAGCCCGCTCACCTCCTTCAGAATCTTTTCAGTTTGATTGGTCCGCCCAACATCCCTGTCGCGTCCCGTCAATGGGCAAGCGTGGCGTGGCCGCGTCGTCAAAGCCTGCAATCCGTGTCCTCGCGCGGGCGCGCTGCGGGCCGCACCAGTTGCTGGCTTTGACCCATTGACTGGCCGCTCCAGGGGCGTGGGTCGGGCTGTGCCCCCACCCACTCTGTTCCGCCGAATACATGCGTATTCGGTCAGATCAGATTGGCCGGTGTGCAGCCCATCGGCGGAAGGGGAGCCAAGCCCCAACCGCAGCACCTAAGAGGAGGCCACAAATGGCTCACAAGTATCAGCCCCCGAAATTCTGGACCTGCGACTGTGATCGCACGACCGGCGGTCACATCATCGACGGGCTCTATAGCACCTGCGTCTATTGCGGGAAGCATCGGCACGAGCTGAAGGAGATCGTTGTTCCGTCAGGTTTGGGCGGCGTGTTCTGTGTCGAGATCCTCAGTGTTGAGGATGATTGCGCCAAAGTGAAGGTGGCCAAGAGCTCGAACGGCTTTGACGCGCTGCCACCCTTCACTGTGCCGTTCAAGGACATCGCCCCGCGTTGGAAGCACCAGGCGGGAGAAATCCGATGACCCCAGACTATCACAGCGATGATTTCGCGACCGCGCGTCTGGAAGATACCGTCAGCTTGCGAAGCGCCGCCCGCGAGGCGCGTGCCACGCTTTACGCGGTGTTGAACCGGCTGGAGCTGAACGATCTGGAGGGTGAGGAGCAGCCCTATATCGACGATTGTCTTGGGGCTCTCGCAATTCTTGAGGAGGCGTTGCGATGACCTTGGAAGAGATCAAAAATGGCAGTGGACGCGGGCAACCGCGTTCACTTCACGGTTTGGGGTGAGTTGTCGGCATCGGTTTGGTGGTGGGGAGGGTTCTTATGCTCCTTAATCCTCTGCTCCAGTCGAGACGAAAAATTCGAAACCTCAGCAGCAAACCGTATCGATTTTGGGATTTTGGGTCGCACCTCGCCTTTTTTGTCAGAGGCGGCACATTGAGCCGCATAGGAGGAAAGAATCCGATTAGCTTTCTTTCTTTGCCTTCCCACTTTTTGGCGGAACGGCTTGTGGTATCCGTCGCTCTTAGAATCCATAAGCGGGTTCCGACGCTCGTCGTTACTGGCGCTAGGCCATTCAATGCCCAAAATTCTGCAGCAGGCACACGATAGGGAAAAGTGCTCTAGAAAGTCGTCGTTCGTCGGTGCGTTTTTAGGCTTCTTAGCTTTGGCTTTTTTCTTGCCTTTCTGCCCCTTGGTTCCAGGCATCGGAGAAAGCGGGTCATAAGACCAGCCCCGCCCGCCTGGGTAAATGATCGTGCTGCCACCTGAATAGCCGCCGCGCCCCATCTCGAACCTCACAAAACCAAAATCAATGCCGCCAGTGTAGCGCTGGTCTTTGCCAGCGCAAGTATATGGCGGTCGCAGCCCATGGCTGCTCCAAACGGAATACAGGCAGTTGATGCAATATTATAATATTGAATCAATTATGGCGAAGTGCCATAACAGGGCTGCCTGTATGATGCTGGCAAGAAATAGGGGTGATTACTTCACATGGCACGACCGAGCGCACCACGGCACAAACGACTGACGCAGAACCAGCGTTTTGCCATCGTGCGCAAGCGTGCCGAAGGGGTGCCGATCGAGGATCTGGCCCGCGAATTCGGCGTCACGACCCGCAGCATTTTTTACACCTTGAAGGCCGATCAAAGCCGCAAGCTTGATGCGCGTGTGCGCTCTGAGCTGGTGAATGTCCGGCTGACGCCTAAGGAGTTGGCGGGCTTTGATGCGGTGCTGACGCGGCATGATATCGCCAGCCGGGCGGAAGGGCTGCGTCGGCTGATCCATGCCTCGAACGATCTCTTTGTCCCTGATGATGAACTGGCCAATCAGATGCAGGGATTGTCGGCCTCTCTCAATCGCACTGGCAACAATACCAACCAGATTGCGCAGCGCCTGAACGAGGCAAAACGTCAGGGCAAGACGCCACCTTATGGCAATTCCGCCCATGCTCAGGTCCGCGCCTTGGCCGGGCTGATTTTCGATATCGCCGACCAGGTTCAGGACATGGCGCAGCGCCGCCGAAGCGCGCTGTCCGGCGAGGTTGCTCGCGTACTGGGAGGTTTTGCCGATGGCCCGGAATAGCGCCGTTGCTGCCGCGCAGGAGGCCTTCTTCGATCGCGACTGGAGCCGCATTCGCGGCAGCGTGCCGCGTGCCCGTGCCAAGCAAATGGCCCGGGCGGCGATGGGGCATTCGCCCGCGATCTTCAAAGCCATTCGCGACGGCGGCACGCATAACAAAGCGCAGCTGCGCAACCAGCTGGAATACCTGACCACCAAGTCGAGCTTTATCATCGACAGCCGTGGCACCTATGACGGCCAAAGCGTTCTGTCAGCCAAAGAGATCGAGCAGGCCACACGCCGGTTTTCAGCGCAGTGGAATGAGGGGTTCCACCCCAAACTGGGGCATACCTCGCATCTCTTGATGGCCTTCCCAATTGGCACGCGCGGCGAGGATGTCGCCGACATTACGCGCGAGGTTTGCGAGAGGTTCTTTCAGGGCGAAGGCAGCCATTTTGACTACATCGCAGCCGTGCATGAGGACCGGGATCATCCGCACGCCCATGTCGTCCTGAACCGGCGCAGCAAGGATGGGGAGTTCTTCTTCCTGAAGGAGGGGCACCATTTCAACTACGACAGTTTTCGCGAGGCCATGGTGGAGGTGTCCGACCGCTATGGGTTGAGGCTTGAGGCGACGCGAAAGCTCGAACGTGGCATCACGACGAAGAGGCCGAGCGATGTAGAGCAGCGTCGTGCCGAAACCACCGCACAGAAGTTGGCTGACCGCGAGCGCGTGGGGCCAGAGCTTGACCGTGCCTTGGCCGAGGTGGCGCAAAACGCGCAGCTCTATCGCGGCCTGGCTGCCGAGGCCTCGCGCGAGAACCAGCATGACATTGCAGCTGCCTTGAACAAGGCCGCGACGCTTTTGGCGCAGGGCAAACCGATTGAAGCAGATGGAAAGGTATATGGCATGGCTGAAGAACAGCACTCGTTTGATGAGGTCGTGGATGCCTTTCACGACAAGATCAACCAAGCTGAGCGCATTGTGGCGGACGCCCCGGTAGAGCGGCGCGCGGCGCTCGAGCATGAGCTGAACGACATCTATCGTTCACTGTCACATCTGAGCCCAATGGGAACGCAGTCCCACACCTTGCTCGAAGACGCGTCCCAAAGTGGTATTTATTCCGCTGCGAACATACGGGCCGAGGCCCAAGGCGCTTTGCAGGATCCAGCTCTGGCAGAGCGTCTTCAGCAGGCTTTGAAAGGCACCGGCATTGACGCGCAAGAGGTGACGCGTCGCGTTGAAATCGGCGCGAGCAATGCCGCGCTCGAGCGGCAATGGCTTGGACAGGATTTGAAGGCGATTGCCGAGAAGGACGGCTTTGACCTGTCTCGCGCCGATGAGCTCGAAAGAGCGATCGACCGTCTCGACCAGGTGCACAGTGATCTAGGCCGTGTGTTGGCCGAGACGCACGTTCTCAAAGACAGTGGGGCGGTGGAAGCCGACCGGCAGGACGCCATCATCGACCGGCTGCCGCCGACCACAGCTGATATCCTGCGCCGTATGAGGGACGACCCGACCGCAGATCCATTCCGCAGCGATCTGGAGCGCGAGACCTTGAGGGCCGAACTGGAGGATCTGGCCGGTGAAGAAAACACCCCGGGCTTGGCGATTGGCGATGAGACTGCGCTGGAGGAACATATCGAAGACCGCCTGGACCGGCTCTATGCTGCCAAGGCCTATCTGCAGAGCGATGCCGCTCTGGCGAACAGTGTTGCGATGGAGCATGTCCTAGACGAAATCGCCAATGAAGAAATTGATGTTCAACGCGAGCGGCATGTCGATGCCGATGGCGAAAAGGGTGTGACGCATGGGTAAGACGCGGATCGCACTCAGCGTCATGAGCTTTGCTCTTCTCGGCGCTGTGTTGGGCTATGTTCTGGCGTCGGCCTTTCTGACATTCCGCTGGTTTGGGGTCGGGGCGGATATCGATTTCCTGATGTTGGCGCGAAGCTATGGGGTTTTTCGAACGACACATCCGGGCGATATGCAGATTGTTCACTTGATCGCGGGGATCTGCACTTGTGCCGGTGTTTTGCTCAGCGCTGTATTGATGAACGACGCGCTGACCAAGTTCGGTGAAACCCACTGGCAGCACATGTCCGAGATGAAGCGGAACGGCTTTTTCGGAAAGCCCGGCCACGGCTTTGTCCTCGGCAAAATGGGCAAGCCTAAGAGCCGAAAGCCCTTTGTCATGTCCAAGGTTTTTCCCCATGCTTTGATCGTGGCCCCGACCGGACGCGGCAAGACGACGGGTTTCGTCATCCCAAACCTTCTGACCTATCAGGGCAGCGCGGTTGTGCTGGACGTGAAGGGCGAAAACTTCGAGGCAACGGCGCGCCACAGGGCAGCTCAAGGCGACAAGGTGTTCCGGTTTGCGCCAACTGATTGGAAGGACGGCCGCTCGCACCGCTACAATCCTTTGTTGCGCATATCGGCGCTCGAAAATGTCGACCGCCAGCAGATGGAGCTGCAACTTCTGGCTTCGCTGTTCTTGCAAGTAGATAACGACCGGGTCCAAGGGCTCCTCGATGGCGGTATCGACCTATTCGTGGCGGCAGGGCTTTTGGCGTTCGAGCGAAAGCGGCCGACCCTGGGCGAGATCTACCGCATCACCGCATCTGGCGGGGACAAGCAGAAGGAGTATCGCCGCCGCGCCGACGAAGTCGTCAATCCAGCTGCTAAACTGATCTTCATGCGCATGGCCTCGACCAACAACGACACACTAACGTCCTACCTGTCGCTCTTGATGACATCTGGACTCAAGCAGTGGTCAAACCCGGCCATCGACCGTGCGACCGCAACTTCGGACTTCGATTTTCGCGATATCCGAAAGACGCCGTTTTCGGTCTATCTTGTGGTTGAACCGCTCATGGTGAAACCGCTCGCCCCGCTGATCCGCCTTTTTTTCTCGGACTTGCTGGCATCGTTACAAGTCCATGAACCTGGCAAGGACGAACCTTGGCCTGTGATGATCATGCTCGATGAGTTCAACCGCCTGGGCAAAATGCCCATTGTTCTGGACAGCATCGAAACCCTACGGTCATATCGGGCGAACCTCGCGATCGTCACACAAACGATCCCGGCGCTGGACGAAATCTACGGTGAAAACGCCCGCCGCGCCTTGCAGGGCAACGCGGGTATCAAGCTCTACCTGACCCCCTCAGATGAAAAGACCATCGAAGAGCTCAGCAAAGCCGTCGGCAAAACAACCAAGCGCGTTGTGACTCGTTCACGCTCTGTCGGTCGCAACCCCTTTGCCGGACGCAGTATGTCTGAACGGACCGAAGAAACCGCTTTGCTGCCCGAGGATGAGGCGCGGCGCATGGATCTTGATGACATCGTTCTGGTGGTCGACGCGCAAATGCCCGTGCGGGCCAAACGGATCAAATACTATGAAGACCGGTTCTTTCAGCAGATCTTCGACAAGCAGACCGGAGAGCTGCCATATCCATCTGCGGGGGACCAGATGCGCGGGCTGCAAGGGCAGATCAAGGCACTGGAGGCGAAGATTGGGGCGTTGGAAGTGCCGATAGGAGGTGCCGATGATGCCCTAGAAGGTACTCAGGAACGGCGCGATGAGATCAAAGAATTAGCGTCCGGCATTCCAAATGCACAGTCAGCTTCTAAGGCCACTTTGGGTGACTACCAGGCCGGAACTAAAAGGGTGGAAAGGTTTATGGAAAAGGCCGCTCAGGGATGAATGTGAACTCAGATCAGCAACGCGGATCTTTTGGCAAGACCAAGGCGGACAATTGAAGCCTCAAACCGGGTGGTATCAGGCGACCCGAGGCGAAATAAGATACTCTCCATCGTCAGTTGTTGCGATAAGATCACTTTGAGCGGCAAGCGACAGCAACGTACCGAGACGATCTTCCGTGACTGTTGGCTGCCAAGGCGATGACACGAGTGCCGTCAGGCCCGTCTCTTCGATAGAAAGGCGCAGGCGTTGGTTGCGTCCATCGAAGCGGTTCACTGCTGTCGAAAAGTGCTGGCTGATGACCATGGCTTCCACAATGTATTCGAAGGCTTCCGCCGCGGTGACATCGCCAAGACCGGTCAATCTGTTTCGCAGTACACTGAGAGATAAGCGCGGCGCAGTGCCGAGTTGAACCATGTTCGATGGAGCGTTTTCTGCACCCGCAAATGCGGCGCAGAGCAGAAGTCCGAAGAAGCATGGTGCGGCAAACTCCGGATCACGCTGGCGAAATTTTTCGGTGATCTCGGCCATGACCGAGAAGGGATCAGGGAGGGCATTTGTGTTGACTGAGGCAATGAATTCTTCGACAGAACGAGACTTCGCGTCCAGTTCCTGGATCTGATTTTCGAGGGTTTGATCCTCGCCGAGACCGTAATCGGCTGGCGTCCAAGACGTTTTGAAACGCGCAGCCATCGCAGACGGATCAACGAGATCGTAGCGAAGTATCTGGTCTTCGCACCAGCTGAGCAGGCTTTCCAAGGAAAGTCGTTGAAGCTGGCGCATTTGCAGCGCCACCCATTTTCGGCGGCATTCTTCCAGCGAGTTTGGGACGACATAAGTCGATCCGTCAGAATGAACGGAGAAACACATGCCGCGTCTGATCTCTGGGATGCTCTGCGCCGCGCCAACTTGCTGTAAGTGATGGCGTGCCAGCGCAAAGGTGGTGCTGCGCTTGCCCAGAAGCGTATCGGTCGAGCCGATGGCTTCTTCAGACGTCAAGGCGTCTGAGAAGATAGCCATTTCTTCATGCTCGACGGTCTCGGGAGACCAGAGCGACCATAAGGCGATGGCATCACTCTCTCTTGCTTCGACGGGATCGAGCGTTGCCAGCAAGCTGCTATATCTCTCGCTATCCTCGCGAAGCTTTTTGTCGAGTGCTTTTGCCAAAGCGACGCCTGCGCTTGATACTCTGAAGAAGCCGCCCCGCCCTGGAACAGGAGATAGAAATCCGAGCCCCGTCACGGTTTTAGATGCAGGCCCGTACCACAGCGCGGCGATCAAGCTCGTACTGCTTTGCACGCGGCCCCACGCGTCAAAGGTCAGAGGTTTCACGCCATCCTTGTCCGGCGGCGGCGTAGCCGAAACTCCTGGAATGCGCTCGGATGTTTCATGGAGGCTCGCGCCCCATGTAAAGAGAACCTCCATGCGTTCACGAAAAAATTTGAGATCGTCGCTGTTCGCTTCTTTGATCCCATCCTCTTTACAGAGATCATGAAACTTCCAGTAAATCCAAGACAGAAGCGAGAAGGGCCGAATATAGGAGGTGACGTTGTTGATGGACGGGATCATCTCTCCCATCATGTCGAGATTGGCTTGGCGCAGACCCAGAAAATCGACACCGCTATTCTCTCGGTCGAGCGGAGGAAGGAAGAAAGGCTTCTGCGGGACTTCTATATTCATGGCTCAATATCCAACGAAAACTTCTTGCACTGGATACAATGACCAATTCGTTGACTTTGAAACTGATTGAGTTCCTGGATGGGGTAGGCGCACCAGCAATGGCTGCAACCCGTGTAATTCGGGATTGCGCGTTTGATCTGCTTGTTCCAATTCGGTTTAATCAGTTTTGCGTGGAGAGATTGGCCAAGCGGTGTGCCAAATATTTCCCAGTCGCTCGGAATATCGTCCCCGCGCTCCGCAAGACGAAGCGCGTCTTCAAGCTGTCTGCGACGCGTTCTCGTGCTCAAAATAGATTTTAAGGCCGCTTCCAGTGCGTCTTCGTCAAGTTCGGGGAGGAGCGTAGACGCAAAGCCCGTTTTCGGGTCATGTACCAGACTCTCAAGTGCATTCGGTTCATCGACGATACCGGAGCAAAATCGTTCTAATGCATCATGTAAGGCGACCAACTGAGTGGTCTCTGAATAAGGATCGGCAAAGGCGGCAAGGATTGCGGCAGAGGTAAAGATATGCTGTGTCAACGCAGATAGATTGTCTTCACCTGCAAGACCGCGCTTTGTTGCATTTACAAACCATCGACCCAAGAATTCGCGCGCACTATCCAAGTCATCCAGGCGATGCAGGCGCATCCACATGCCGACTTCAAGCTGGATCACGAGCAGACCCTTGAGCGCGTCAGGGCGATCTTCTGCGTCCTTGATCATCTGATCGAGCGAACGTTCAAAATCTTTTAGCCCAAGTCTATAGGCATCATCGTCGTTGGATCTTTGGCGCTCGTCATTCTCTTCGTCTTCAGCGACGACGGCATCTGCGTTGTCGGCGCGCGATAATGCAATCTTGCGCCCATGACCGAGCAACATTCGTCGGAGGCGCAACATCGCAGTTTCAAAGTGATCCTGGCCCGCGCTGCCCGCGGGGTTTTTGAACCCCTCAATATTGTCTAAGTCCGGCATTGGGGCGAGATCATCAATAAGCACGCTGACAGTTTGTTCGTCCGTATCTTTTGGCGCGTCTTCGCCGTCGTCACTTGCCACCGGAAGATTGAAGATGCGCAAATGCTTGTCAGCTTGGACGCTAAGATAATCCAGCAACGCCTGGATATCATCATCCGTGCCATCTCGGCGCATGAGGCGGCTCAATGCACCAGCGGTCAGTCGTCGCCGCGACCCAATACTGAGCAAAAGGTCATTGTGAACCCAGCCACGGGCTTCGCGGTCATCTCGTTTTAGAGCGATTTGAAGTGCGGGCAGCTCAGCAAAGCCATCGAGATTCTCATTGAAGACTTCGAATGAGCCATTGTCCTTGACGGTCACATCTCCTGCAACCGATGCGCCATCCGCTTGGGTCAGTCGGTACGTCCATGAACCTTCAGTCTCTTGCAGACTGAGAAGTGAGCCCTTCAAGATCCGTGTGTCGCGCTGATCGAATCGAGCGAAAACGATCTCTGATGATCCGAGACCGGAGGGCATTTGGGTATCAGCGTCAAAGCTCGGGGCGTCGCTTTCCGTCCAGTCCAGAAAGGAGATTCGCTCGTTCATCAGCCGAAGCACGCCGAGTTCGACATTGTCCGTTGTGGTCAAGGCCTTTCGTGTGGCGTTCACGCTGCCTGTCAACAGCACCGTCCCGTCCGCTGTCGTCAGTTCAATCCATTTTGCGTGAACGAATTTTTGACCTGAAAGAACGGGCGCTTTCGGTGTGACGGGTTTTTTCCAAGAGGCGGCATCGGCAAACGGGAAAGGGCTTCCCTGGGGGGACGTGACGGCGACTGTTGTTTTTTGCGCGTCTGTTCTCTCAGCCAGATTTTGAACGGCAAAACCATTTGGGTCGAAATAGGGCGAGATGATTTTCAACTCTTCGCACGCGCCGCGTATGCTCACCGCGTCCACAAGCTGATCGGAGATCGGTGCCTCTAGAGGGTGCAGGAGTCTGATCGGTGGGGTTGAACTATCATCTGTGCCGCGCCGCGATGCTTGCTCTGCACGCGCGGCAAACTCATCGATCCAGCCCGTCAGTCCAGTTTGAATATCTGAGCGGGTGCCCAAACCCAGAAGAAAGTCCGCATAGTCCTGGAATGCGGTGGCATGGTTTTCAGGCGTCAGGGCTTCGAAGACTTCGGCATTCCGCCCGTGTCCTCCAAACGTCAGATTGCCGCTTCCGACAAGAAGCACATCCTGTTCGGGCGATGACAGGTAAATACATTTCGGATGAAAAACTCCGTTCGGCAGACCGACAGGAACCAGTCTGTATTCCTGCCCGACACGCATTGATCGCCGTTCAAGCAGAGATGCACGATATCCTTGGGCGTCTGCCACCAGCCAAATATCGTCGCATCCCGCTTGTATCAGCGGGCGGAGAACTTCGGATTCAAAGTAGCTGAGGCTGAGAGCATAGGTTGTGAACAGGGCGTGTTTCCACTGACCTGCCTCAAGGAAATCTCGGATCGTTGGGGGTACGCTTTCTGTCACGTCGATCTTGTTCACGCGCACCTCATTCCAGGCTCAGAGGTGACGCACATTCGAGATAGCGGCAGAAACCATTGGCGAGCTGCATCTGTCTTGGGGTTTTGCACTCCGCTTCGAAGATGTCAGGGGAGGCGATTAGGATCGCGACGCATTGGGCGCGTGAGATCGCAACATTGAAACGGTTGGCGCTGTAGAGGAATTCCATGCCGCGCGGGGCATCGGCATGGCTGGATGTTGCCATGGAGTAGATGGCGATGGGGGCTTCCTGGCCTTGAAATTTGTCCACCGTTCCGACCCGTGCGTTGGGCAGGCGCTGCTGAATCTCAAACACTTGTGCGTTGTATGGTGTGATTATGACGATGTCGTCCAAGGTGAGGGGCTGTTCTTCGCCGTCGCGGTTGATCCAACTGGGTGTGCCCACAAGGATGTTGTTGACCAGTTGTGCCGTGGCGTCGGCTTCTTCGAGTGAGAAGCTTTTATTGCCCGTGTGCTGGACGGGGAGGTAGCGCAAGCCGCTGCCATTGATTAGAGCGTCTTGGTCCTCCGAGATGATCCGTTGCAGCGCGCAGCTCTCCTTGGCATGGAGCTTGTCGTCATAGAAAAGCTCTGAATTAAAGGCGCAGATTTCAGGGTACAGACGCCATGTCTGTTCGAGGAAAAGTCCGCGATCTGCGCTGATCGTATGCTCATCGCCCAGGATATGCTGGAGAGATGAGGCGTCTGTTCCATCGGGATGAGAGCCTTGGCTTGGCTGATCGAGTTGCTGCGGATCGCCGAGCAGGATCAGAGTAGGTGCAGCTTGAGAAACCGCTACGACATTGGCGAGTGACATCTGAGCAGCTTCATCGACAACCAGAACATCAAGTGTGTCTTGGGCGTCTTCGCGCGCCCAAAGGAAGCTAGTTCCTCCTGCAACTTGGCAGGCGCCGGAGCTTAAGCAGTCGAAGACGGCTCCATTGTCCTTGGTGAAGATCAATCGGTCTTCATCATCGGCATTCACTGACAGCTTTTGCAGGCAGGTTAGATCAATGCCCATCTCATGCGAGGCTTTGACGACACCGTCAATGAGGTTGCGAATGACCTTGTGCGAATTCGCTGTGATCCCAACCTTGAGGCCGCGTTCTACAAGGCAGCAGATCATCCGTGCGCCAGTGAATGTCTTTCCCGTTCCGGGCGGCCCTTGGATCGGAAGCACTCCACCATCGATAGCATTCGCGATACGTAGTGCCGCCTCGAGCGTGTCCTCACCGTCCTGCCTGATCGGCTGAACACCAATGCGGGGCCGCTCGCGAAGAAGTAGCGTGCGAGCGGCGAGATACGGCCCATCACCCTCGATACCATTTTTGGCGACATACTCCGCTATCCGGAAGATCGCACTGGCTTGTTCTTTCCCGGGAAAGTTATCGAAAGCGTAGACAGCTTCAGGGTGCAGCTCTGCCGTCTTCTTCGACTTCTTGATGTCCACCGTTCGCGCATCGGCATTGATCTCGACAATGCTACCGAAGGATTCACCGCCAGCAGAGCGGAGTTTTTCTCCACCGCGCAAATCGGTATCCTGCTGCACGAACCGATACCTATCTGTCGGGATACCTGTCTTGGTGTGATCGACGGTGTCAACATAGGTCAAAAAAGCGAGCGCGGGGCGTTCATCAAGGAGCTCTTCTGCGGTGAGTTCTTTCAGGCGGAAGAACTCCCACCATGACGATTTTTCTTCCCGCCAATGCCATTCTAGGAGATAGGCGAGCAGCCACCGCGCCTGTTGTTCCGGAGTGCGCTCCTCAATATCGACAGGAACATCGGACGTCAGGCGCTCGATCAGATCGAGGATCGCGAGCTGGCGCTCGCTGAGTTCTTCTTGTTCTTGATCGTCTTTGAGCGGAGGGCGCGGTACTTCGATGCCCTGATCGATCAGGCTTTGTCGTTGCTCTTCAAGCCAATTTTGGAGGGCAGCGGTGGAGGCGCAGTCATCGAGATTATAGCCTTGCACGGTGGCTTTATGCTCGTCGCTGATGGACTCGATGTCGCCGAGCTCCAATCCGGCTTGCAAGCTCTTAAGAGCAAGGTTGGCTTCGGAAAGCTCAGTTGATCTTACAAAGCCGTAGATCGGTTCAAGTTTCTTGATTGAGTAGCTTTCCACGCCTGCACGCACAGCATTCCGAACAACAGAAAGCAGATCGACGAAGAGTTCTGCGCGCAAGAATTTATCGATTTCATTCTCACGGCTGGCATAGCGCCCCATCAAGCGCTTGAGCGCAGCGGTCTCATAGGGTGCAAAATGATAGATATGGAGGTCGGGATAGGTTTTGCGACGTTCGACGACGAAATCAACGAAACGCTCGAAGATGGCTTTCTCTCTGTCTCGGTCAAAAGCCCAGTCAGCCGTATATTCCCAGTTCCCGTCCGCATCTCGGTATGTGTAGCCGAACAGATATTCGATGCCATGTTCACCGACGAATGCATCGCTCTCAATATCAAAGAAGATGTCGCCTTCAGACGGCTCCGGGAGGATGCACAGGCCTGTTTCTGGTATGACGGGCAGAAGTTCGAATTTGAGCTCGCCAGCATTCCGGGACTCGATCTGGATGCGCGCTTGCTCTCGAATTTTCTCAAATGACTGAGCCGATCCGCGCTGAGGTTTCCACGGGAGGGGCGAGGGCATCGCTGCGAGGGCAGAGGCGGTAGTTATTCCATTCTCCTGAAGCTCGGTTGTTTGGTTCTTGCTTATGTTGGCAACAAGGCACAGATGATCGTCTTCGCGGCGCTTGGCTTCGCAGCGTTCGCGCCATCGACAGATATCGCAATGCTCTTTTGGTGCGGGGTAGTGCGCTGGAGGCGCATCATTCAACGTCGCTTCTTCGATGGCTGATTTCGCCTTCCGAAAATAGGCCGCATAGTCAACGTATCGGAATTGTTGCGGTTCAAAGTTCGACCACGGCGCAACGACATAGATAAATTCAGGGGCAACGCCCTGCGCCTGATCAAGAAGATCGGCGTAGAGGCATAGCTGAAGAACGGAACCTGCCTTGGTCTCGCGGGCGAGCTTGGTGTCGATGACCTCATAGGACCACGCCCCAAGATCACTGGGTTCTTCGACACGGCGGAGGATGTCGGCGCGGCCTGACCAGCGTTTGTCGCGTAGCGCAGCCTGGATGACTACATCCGCACCTTGTGCCATCGCATCATTGGTTTGGGCGACGGCGTCGTCGGTGATGTCTACGCCATCGATTGTTACACTGGAGAGGCCCTGATCGGATAAATGCTGCACGAATTCCTGTTCGTGGCGGTGTCCGCGCTCACGTAGTATCTCCAGAAGTGGGTCCCAAACTTTGGGCTTTTGAAGAGTGCCGGAAGCAACATTCAGATCGAGCTCGGTGAGATGATTGCAATTCAAATGACCGACAAGATCAGAGGCACTTAACTGTATGACATCAAATTTCTTTTTCATTGAAGAATAATATCAATACTCAAAAAACTGGTCCAATGAATCCTGACCTGATGAGCGCATTCCTTTGGGTTGGGCGGTTTTGAACCGAGTCTGTCGCCTTAGCAGTTCGCCGTCCAACCCTAGTGCGGGCCAGGTCTGGCCGTTGGGCTTACAACTTTTCATCTGATGTTTTTCAGAGCTTACGCCCTCTTCGTATCAATAGTCCGCTTTGTCCGCTGACTGAGAGCCCACAGCGTTTCAAGTTTTGCAACTATAGGCCGAAAATCCCTATTCCAACCGCTTTGCTCTTTCAGCTACCCGCTGAACCATAGAAATAGTCGCACCGCCTGCCTGGCGTATCCCAGCCCCTGCAATCTCTCCATTTGATCGGGTCCCAAACCGTGCCCGCGCCCGTGACCCTTTGGTGCCAAT
This sequence comes from Ruegeria sp. YTSA064, assembly GCF_059610325.1. Classification (NCBI taxonomy): domain Bacteria; kingdom Pseudomonadati; phylum Pseudomonadota; class Alphaproteobacteria; order Rhodobacterales; family Roseobacteraceae; genus Ruegeria; species Ruegeria sp. YTSA064. Next base: position 373,271 of record NZ_JBXWNK010000001.1, on the reverse strand, counting down.
CAAGCCCTTTGCGAACCCGCCGGGATCGGGAATGCTCGGCGGTCCGGCCATCATGAAGTTGCCTGAGATTGAGCGCACGATCAACGGGGTCGCGATGATCATGCCTCCTGCGAGGAACATCATCATGAAGAAAGGCACCAGTGCGCCGATGTTGCTCGCACCGGAGGGATCACCGAGTTCGGTCATGAGCGAGCGTGACATGCCGACAACGGTGGAAAACACGCCCGCGATCACGAGGGGATAGAGCGCGTAGGACACAGTGCTGGACAGCCAGCGGTGTAAATAGTCCTTGCTGACGTCGAACAGCGACAGCGCGATCATGATTGGGGCGATGCCGATCATGAACGCCAGCATGATCTTCGCGAAAATCAGGACAAGCCCGCAGAGCGCACCGATCACACCTAACAGGAACGCGCCGATTGCTCCGATCAGGGCTCCGGCCATCCAGTGCATGTTGTCACCGGCCGCGTTCAGATAGTCGCCAAATTCCTCGATGAGATCGTCAAAAGCCCCGGCAAAGTAGGACGCGCCCGCACCGCCGCCGCCAAGACCCGCCACCATGCCGCCCGCAAGTTGGTCGAGCCCGTTGATGAGAGCGCTGGCCACAGCGTTGAATTGGACCCAGTTCATGGCAAACACCGAGATGAGCATGAGTTTGAGCGCGAACCAGAAGGCGGTCCGCCCGTCCATGGATTTGTACTGAAACACCATGTTGAGGAAGACGCCGATCACGGCGAGCGTTGATGCCACGGCAATGACGCCGCCAAGCTGACCCGCGACGTTGCCAAAGGTGGTTTGAGCCGCGTCTTCCAGAAAGCTGTCGGTTGTTTCTACCATCCAGGTGACGACGCCCATCGGATCTTCCTCGGTCTGCTTTAGGCGCTCGCGCTGGTGCGACGTTTCATGAAGGCCTTCAGAATATGTTCGCCGTCGAAATCCGGTACCACTGAGACCAGCTCCCAGCCATCCTGACCAAGGGCCGTCAGCTGCGCTTCGATCTTCGGAGGCTTTGTCTTGGCGGTGTTGATCTGTTCAATCTTGTATTCAAACATGGGCTGTTTCCTTTGAATGGGCCGGATCGGTCGGCAGGTAGAATTCAGTGATGCCGCGCGCGCCTTCATGGCGACCGGCCTGGACGATCACATCGATTGAGCGGGTGATGTAGTCGTTCATGTCCTGGTAGGTCATGGGCACGTCGGTTTTCAGGGCTGCCATGGCGAGGCGCTGCACGGCCAGCTGAGGTGTTTCAGCGTGCAGGGTAGTAAGTGAGCCACCATGGCCGGTGTTGATGGCCTCAAGGAAGGTCATGGCCTCTTTGCCGCGTACTTCACCCAAGACGATACGGTCCGGCCGCATGCGCAGTGTGGAGGTCAGCAGGACGTCAGCGCTGCGCATGGCTTCGTCGCGGTCAGACATCAGCGTGACCACATTGGGTTGCGTCGGACGCAATTCGGCGGCCTCTTCGATTGTGATGATGCGCTCGTCGGCTGGCACAAAGGAGAGGATCTTGCGCGCCGTGACGGTCTTGCCGGTCGAGGTCCCGCCGGACACGATCATGTTGAGCTTGTGGGTGACGCAGAACTTGATCGCGGCGTCGATATCGCCGGTGGCCACGACATCCCGCAGCTCGGCATTGCGCTTGCGTCTTGCACCCTCGTTGCTGCGTTCTTTGCCGAACAAGTAAGACAGCTTGATCTGGTCCAATGGCAGGTCCGCAAAGAACCGCAGCGAAATCGCGTAGCCGCCATCGACAGCGGGGGGCTGGATGACCTGCGCTCGGATTGGGCGGTCGCGGTAGGCGATGCTGACCGAGACGATAGGCTTGGTCCGGCTAAGCGTGGTGTTCGCGGCGGACGCAATCTGATTACCCAAGTCCTTGATCTCGTTCTGCGAGAGCTGTCGACTGACGCGCCGCATAAAGTGATCCCCCTGAAACTCGGCCCACAGCGTGCCGTCAGGGTTGATGCAAAGCTCGATCAGCTTGGGGTCACGCGCCTCGGGGATCTTGTCCATCGAGCTTTGCAGATAGCTGGCCGCCATGGTCAAAAAATCTCCAGATCGCGGTCGACCATCACGGTGACGCGGGCACCTTGATCGACATAGATCACGGGCGAGACGGAGAGATATTCGCCAATCACGCTTTGCGCGCTGTCCTGAAGGTCTTCGCCAATGCTCTCGAGCACATCAGAGGTGATCTCATCTTCGGTGTTTTGGGCGGCCACGGCGGGCAAGGCTCCGATCAGCGATATTAGGGCGGCTGACCCGAACCGTGTGCCAAAGCGGCTGTCGACAAAGCCGGTTGTGCCGGAGCGGCCCAGTTCGTCGCCACCGAAGGCGCTGATTTCGACGGTCTGGTTGCTGGGCAGAATGATCCTGTCCCATGCGATCGTCACGCGTTGCTGTGCGATGTCGAGGCCAGACTGATAGCGTCCGATAAGGCGCGCGCCGCGCGGGATCAGGATCCGCGAGCCGTCATAGGCGTGGACATCTTCAGACACCATCGCGCGGACCTGACCGGCGAGCGAGCTGTCGATCGCTGTCTCAAGCACGGCCTGGATCATCGTGCCCTGAACGACCGTGTTTGACGGGTTCACGATCAACTGGGCCTGCGTCACCTCAGCGGGTTCAGCGCCATTGCGGACAAACTCTGTGTCGCCATCAAGCCGCCGCTGCTGCGCGGCGGTTTCATTGTTGCCGCCTCCGGTGCCGCCAAAGGCGATGATCGGGCTGGCGATACGGGCTTGGAGTTCCTCAAGTTCTGCTTGCCGCCGCCGCTCGAGCTCCTGAAGGCGCAGTTCTTCGGCCGTGGGGCCGGTTGGTGCGGGCGTGCGCGGCGTTTCCAGGCGTGCAAGCTCTAGATCGTTCTGCAGTCGCTGGATTTGTCGGGCACGTTCTTCCAACTCTTCGCGCAAAGCGGCTTGCGTTGCTGCCGCCTCGCTTCGCAGGGCATCGATCTCCGCGCCCAAGGTATCCAATGCCTCGAGGTCGACGGTTGGGGCTTCAGGCGCAGGTGCGTCGCGCAGGGCTTCGAGCTCGCTCCGCATTGCATCCATTTGCGCGCGTAGCTCGTCTGTTTCGCTGTCTGGTTCCGGCTCCGGCGGCGGGATTGTGTCAATCGGTGCAGGCGTGGGCTCAAGCGCACCAAAGCCCGGACCTGCCGCTTGGAATTCATCCGGTGACGCTGTTTGCAGGCTATCGGGTTCAGAGCTGTCAGAGAACAACAGCAAAAGACCACCAAGGGCCGCGATTGCCCCAATGCCCAGGGCGATGGCAACAAAAGATGGCCGCGCTTTTAGGTTTTGTGGTTTACCTTCAAGCGCTTCGAGGCGCTTCTTAAGCTCAGCTGTTTCACTCATCTTGATTTGCCTCGCTCATCTCTTGGACGCAGATCTCGTCCTCCCCAAGCCGGAGAACCCATCGATCGCTAACACCTGAAACACGGATCACGCCGTCTGGTCGCGCGAGCGCATTCACGCTCCGCTCATTGCCAGCAGACCAGCGAAAGATCGCAGGCAACGGCGCATTCGCAGCAAAGCGGAAGTAGGTGAAGGTCCCGTCGTCCCAAATCTCGCGGGGGGTGATCTCGGATCGCGCGCTGACGCCATAGGCGTGGTTTGCAGGTTGGCTTGCGGCCACTCGGGATTGCTGCGGAGCGGACTCAGGATAGCTGAAGCGGATGACATAGAAGGTCGGCGAGCTCGCCTCGGTGACGTTGAAATAGTAACTGCGCCGATTGGTGTAGACGGTGATGTTGGTATGCGCTCCGCGCGAAACCGGCTTGATCGCAAAGGCCTGACCGCCGGGCACGCCATCCAAGAGGAACCCTTCAGTGTCGCCAGCAATGATCGAGCGGATGGTCTCGCCTTGGCCGAATTCAATGCTGGTCACGTGGGTTAAGCTAGTGCGGATCCGGTAGACCTGCCCATCCTGATAGGTGGCCAGTCGGACGCGTGCATCATAGGGGCCTTGGCGCGGCTGCGTTTCGGCATAGGCGGTGCCAGCAAGCGGCACGAGGAAGGCGAGAGTCAGGAACAGGCGACGCATTGGTTACTCCAGACGATCCGAGCGGATCGCATATTCGGTGACGGTGAAGCCGAAAGGGTTCTGCCAGACATCGTCGATCGACCGGCTATTCTCGGGCCGAAACTCAAATATCAGCGTTGCGGTGAAGAGCCCGTTTTGCGTGCCGCGCGGCGAGTTCAGCCGCTTACGAAGGCGCACTTGGGCACGATTGGCGCTGATATGGGTGATCGACAGAACCTCGACATCGAGCCGCGCGTCTGTGCCGTAGCTGTCGGGCGGATAGGCTTCGTGGCCGCTGGTCCATAATGCACGCAGCCCTGCAGCTGCCGCGCCGTCCGACTGGTCCAGGACCCGCCGCACGCGCACGTCATTGTCGAGCTGATTGTATGTCTCTCGATCAATGACATAGCGGTAGACCTGTGCCTCAATGATAGCGGGGCGTTCCGTGAGTGAGACCGCTTCAACCATGGCATTCGGGAGGGCCATGCCGGTTTCGCTATCAAAGGGCACGATCATGGGCGGCGGGTCCACGTCGAACAGGGCGACGAGGGCAGCGGCGAGGCAACCTGCCATGCCAAACGCCATGCCTGCCAGCCCCAGCTTCTGCCACAAGAGCTCGCGTCGTCGTGCGCCGTAGACGAGCTCTTCTTCGATGATTTCTGCCTCGCTGTTCATGGGGTCAGTCCGCGCGCAGGTCTGGCAGGGTGAAGTCCATGTAGCGGCGCTCTTCGGCCAGCGTGGCGGCATCCACCACGCCGGACTGGCCCGCGCCGACGGTCTGAATGGCCTCTAGTTCCCACATGCGCGTCATGGCAATTGCCAGCTCGGCCGTGACGCGGGTGTTGTGGTCCACGGCTTCCTTGAGCGTTTCCATGTCGGGGATCAGGGAAACCAGTTGCTCGACCCGTTCAAGAGACTGCGCAGCCTCTTCATAGCTGTTCTCAGCGGCCGCCGACATCACCGCTCCGGTACCCGCCTGGCTCGCAATGCGCTCCGCCCCAGGATTGCCGCTGCTGGCCATGTCGGACAGGCTATCTTGGTCAAAGCCTGCTTCCTCGAGAGCTTGCGTCATGCGGCCTTCCATTTGAGGGGCCGAGTTGCCGATGAGGCCGCTGAAATCGCCGCTCTGGATTTGCCGTATGGTGCCAAGAAGATCGCCGAATTCTTGATCAAGCAGCCCGTCCAAGTCGCCGCCCATGGCCATCTCGATGATGTCTGTCGCGCCGGTCAGGGCTGCGTAGGTCTCATTGAGCGTGTCCAGCTGTTGTTGCACCAGGTCGAGCTGTTCGAGAAGCGTGTCGAGCTGATCGGTCTGAATCCCGAAATCCTCCAGCATCTGCTGCAGCTGACGGATTTCCTGCGCGATGTTGCGTGTGTCGACCGTCGGCACGCCTTGAGCCGTTGCAGGAGACGCAACCAACAATGCGCAGGTGGCTACGGCAGAAAGAAAGCGGATCATCGGAATGCCTCCAGATCGAATTGCATGAAGTCTTGTTCGCGTGCCTGTGCCGCCGCCATGGCCAGCTCTGACGCGCTGAGCGGGCGGGTATGGGCGGCCTTAAGGCGCGTGCGGATGGCGATCAGGCGAGCGAGTTCGGCCCGCGCATAGGTGTTGAGAGACATTGCCGCGTGAATGTCATCTGTCTCGCCAATGCGGGTGATGATGTCCTGCACCCGAAGCGCGGCCGCTTGCACGGAGACCAAGGAGTAATCGCCATAGACCCCTGCACTGAGCGAGGCGAGGCTCATGGTGGAGTTGGCGAGTAAAACTGGATCAATGGTGCCAAGCGCGTCGACGCCGCCCACGCGGGCAAGGTAGAGATTATAACGCTCAGGTATCACCTGAACGTAGTGCTGGGTTTCGGCAAAGGGCGGCACGCCGTCGTAGCGCTGCACATTGCCGGGACCTGCATTGTAGGCGGCCAGCCCGTGAATGATGTTGCCATCAAACATGGCCAGCATCTGCGCCAGATAGCGCGCGCCGCCAGTGACCTGGATGAAGGGGTTTTCATAGTAGGCTGGATAAATCCCGAGATCCTGTGCTGTGCCGGGCATGATCTGGGTCAGGCCAAATGCACCGACTGGGGAGCGCGCTCCGATGGTGAAGCGGCTTTCTTGCCAGATCAGCGCCTGCAACAGGCAGCGCCATTGCTTGGGCGAGAGACCCGCCGCACGCACGCCGGACATATGGTGCGTTTCCTGAGCCGCGCGAATGATCAGCTGTTCTATCGAGCCGGAGGCGTCACCGAACATTTGAGCAGCGCCTGGGTTTGGGTCTACCGGGCCATAGAGCGTTTCTGCGGCGCTTTCAGGCGATGAACCAGCTTCTAGGCTTGCGACCAGTGTGCCGGAATTCCCGCTGGCCAACGTCGTGGCATCGAGGATGTCTTCCAGCGCCTGGAGTTGTTCCTGCTCGAGCGCCTCAAGCTCTTCTTCTGTGGTCAACCGATCCCGCTGCAGCGCCAGATCTTGTTCGCCCTGTTGCAGCACGCGCTCGCGCTGAAAGAACATGCCCGCATCAAAGGTCGGCACGCCTTGGGCATAGGCCATTGGCGCGGCGAACCACACCAAGCCCGCAAAGATATGCAGGTGGTGCCTACTCACCGAGACCACCAATCGGCCCAAGCAGTTCAAAATTGCAGTTGCTGCGGCTGACCTCGGCAAAGGAGTTGAAGCATTCGGCTTCAGACAGCCGATATTCCGCGCAGGCTGTCAGGGTCAAAAGGGTGAGGGTCAGCACGCAAAGTCTACGCATCAATCTGTCTCCAAAAATCGAGGTTCTGGCGGTAATCCGCGCCCACCAGCGCTTCGCCTTTTTCCATGCCGCCAAGGATCGTGAGGTAGGGGCCGAGCGCGCTGAGATCAGCGTCGATCACCACCGAGCCTTGATCATCACGCACCAGCGCCAGACGGGAATTGCTGCCTGTGCTGAGCAGAACGCTGAGCTCTTTTTCAGTGAGGCCCAGCATAGTGTAATCGCTGGCCGAGGCGCGGATGTTGGGTAGCAGAAGCTGCGTCGGAACGGCCTCGACGATCGTTTTGCCGGTGCGGGTTTTCTCAAGCTGGCTTGCGTATTGGGTCATCATCACAACGACGGCATTCTGTTTCCGCGCCGTGACCAGCCAGTTGCTGAGCCGGTCGGCAAAATACGGGTTGTCGAGCGCCTTCCAGGCTTCATCGATAATGATCAGCGTCGGCTTGCGGTCCTCGATCACCCGCTCCACCCGTCGAAACAGGTAGGACAGGACCGCCATGCGTTCCTTCTCGCTTTCGCTGTCGAGAATGCCGGTCAGGTCGAACCCGACCACATCACCATCGAGCGAAAAGGTATCCTCAGAGCTTTGCCCGAAAATCCAACCGTAGCGGCCATCAGCAGTCCATTCCTGAATCCGTTCGAACAGATCCCCTTCATCTGCCCCCGCCACAAAGAGGGAGGCCAAATCCTGCCAGTTGCGTAGGGCGGCATCGCTCGCCCCGGCGTTCTGGCGTACCACTTCCTGAATGCGGTTGATCTGAATAGGGCTCAGGGGTTTGTCGGCGCGATGCAGCAGCGTGGCCAGCCAATCAGAAAGCCAGGCTTGCCCGCGCCCGTCGATCTCCGTGCGGAGCGGGTTCAGACCTGTGGCTTCACCCGCCTTGATGGCGCTGTAGCGCCCGCCATTGGCGCGCACCGCCATTTCCATGCCCGCGCGATAGTCGAACACAAACACGCGCGCGTCGCAGCGACGGGCTTGGGTCATGAGGAAGGCTGACAACACCGATTTGCCGGAGCCAGGGCGGCCCAGGATCAAGGTGTGCCCGCCGGTTGGCTCTTTGTCCGGCTGACCCGTCTCATGGTAGTTGAACAGAAAGCCCGAACGTTCAGGCGTCGGGAAGAGAGTGATCGGCTTGCCCCAAGGCACTTTGTGTCCAGGTTTGCCCAGTTGACCCCGATGCAGCGCCGCAAGGTCAGCGAAGTTCGTATTCGTGATGGCAGCCTTGCGGCTGCGCATCTGCCCGTTGCCCGGATGCTGCGCGAAATAGTGGGTCCGCGCCGCAAAGCTCTCGTTCACCAGATTGACCCCTTCGCTGGCGGCGATGTTGCGCACTTCAGCGGCAATCGCTTCCAGCTTTTCTTCTGTCTCGGCGAAGACCGTCACCGTCATGTGATGATCGCCAAAGCTGAGCCGCTTGGATTCAAGATCGTCCAGCGCGTCGACCAGTTCTTCGGCGAGGGAAATCGCGCCGTCATCGCTGGCCTTCATTAGGCGCTGTTGGCGCTTGATCCGGCTGGCCATGATGTTGCTGTTGATAGGTGTGAAAGAATGCGAAACCACCATTTCGACAGGCAGGTTCAGCTCATCGAACATCGTGCAGCTGGTTTTGGCCGGGTAGGTCTTGATCGCAAAGCTGGTGCCAAGCCGCTTACCTGCCGTCCCATCGTCGAGGGAAAAGTCGCGCCCCTGAAAAGTGACGCGCGTGTTGGCTACATCTTCGGCAATGACGCCAAAGCGCGATTTTGCGAAGAGCGGTCGCTCTTGGCCGATGTTGAGCGCCCCGAGGAACCCGAGTAGCTCGCCGCTTTCGGCCCCAAGCAGATGTGGGTTCATTTCCGCAAAAGACGACAGCAGAAACCCAACGACCTCCTCGAGCTTGCGCAGCTGCTTGGCCGTCTGGTCTTTCAGCTGTGAGATTGAGTCTGCACGTTTCAGACGCAGCCGCGCACCGAGGGGAGGACGTTTCAGAACTGTCAGCGTGAGCGTCTTGTCCCGCAGACCTGCCCGCGCCATGGCCGATTGCCAACGGCTGTCCAGGGCTTGGGCAAACCCCTCATTGGGCACTGGTGGCAAGCCGGTTTCGATCGCTTTTGAAACCTTGTGAACGTAGAAACTGTACTCTGACCCGATCTGCGCGATGATCGCAGCAAAGAGCGCGCGGATCTTCTCCAAATGCGCGTCATCGCTGGTCATGCTGTTGACGCCATCAAGACGGATGCACTGGAACAGCGCATTGCCGCGCGTGCGGATCGTCACATCATTCACGAGGCTGACATAGGGAAGCATGCTGGCCATCGGGCGCTCTTTGCGCGCCCAGTCAGGTAGCGTCGCAAGATCATCCGAGGTGTTATGCAGCATAGCTGTCCCCCGAATGGATCTTGCGATTTGGCGTCGGGGGCGTTTCCTGCAGGGCGGTGACCATCACCTCAAGAAAGGCCGGATCCCAGTCCGCCGCTTTCCACAGCGCGGGATAGGCCAGAGCGGCGATGATGATCACCGGCCAGCTCTGGACCCACAGAAACAGCAACACAAACCCGAAGAGCCAAACCATGGCATACATGATGGGCAAGCCGATAAGCTTTGGTGGCCGGATCAGGCCCAGAAAGAGGCGGGTTTGCGTTGCCATGCCGGATTTACGCGCCCCAGATCGCGGTCACGATGGTCGGTGCAGCTGCGATGCCTGCAATTGCAACAAGCACCCAAAGGGCTTGGCGGAAATCCAGAATGCCGAAGAGCCAAGAGAGGAACACACCGATCAGGGCCAAGGTGCCGATGACAATACCCAAGGGGCCGGTGATCGTGTCGACGATACCTTGCAGCAGGTTCTGCACCGGCGAGAGGTCGATGCTCTGCGCAAAGGCGGGGTTGGCAATCATCAAGCTGGCCAGAGCCAGCGACAGGATCGTGCGGAAATGAATGTGCATCAGGAGGCTCCAGTCAGTCGGTCACGCACCGCCATGACGCGGCGCACGTGATTTTGGGTTTCTTGGTAGGGAGGAATGCCGCCATAGCGTGCGACCGCGTCGGGCCCCGCGTTGTAGGCAGCGAGCGCGAGTTCGGGCGTGCCGAACTGCGCCAGCATCATTAGGAGGTAACGGGCAGAGCCATCCAAATTGGCTTGCCAGTCATGCGGATCCACGCCGAGCTGCGCGGCCGTCGCGGGCATCAACTGACCGAGGCCAATCGCCCCTGCGGAACTACGCGCATTCGGGCGATAGGCGCTTTCAATCTCGATATTGGCTTGGAAGAGGGCCTGCCATTCCGTCACCGACAGACCGGCGCGGCGCAATGCAGGGTGCCCGCCATAACGATGCGCTGTGCTTTCAAGTGCTGTGAGAATTTCGGGGCGGGGAACTGCGCGGGCGGGTGCAGGAGGCGGATCTTCTGGCTCAGGCGCGGAGAAAACGATCAGCTCTGATGGGTCTGCACCAATTCCGTCGACATAGCTTTGAGCAAAACCCGATTGGGGGGCTTTGGTTTCTAGCTGGCCATCGGCCCGCATGGAGAGCACGAAGCCTTCAGAGTAAGCGGGTGCAGCAAGGAATGCTGCGAGGACGGCAAGTGGCTTAGCCCGCGTCGTCCAGTTTGTGTGAGGCGATCTTGCCTTCAAGCATCGGGATCGAGACAATCGAAACACCAAGGCCAGCAAGGAAGCTGGATAAGCCGTTGATTGTCTTGAATTCCCGAGCTGCCATGTTGTTGCGTGCAGTGACGAGCAGGCGACGCGTCTCGCCATCAGGCGAGACGCAATGCACGGTCCAAACTCCGGACCACTGAGCACCTGTACGTTTGGGCGTAACCCGGCACACAACATCCGCCGAATGACCCTCGGCAAGCAGTTTGCGCAGCCCGTCTTCACTGACAACATTTGGGGCGTCTTGCATCAAATTCATAGGATCGAGCCTTGCAGAACTGTGCATGAGCCCGGCAGTCCCTCATGGACTACCGAACCGATACAATATTATAATCTTGCAATCAATAGGTGCAATTTGAGTTGTTGCGCCCTTCATGCGTTGAAACAAATTTACTGCAATGGAGTGGATGAGCCAAGATAATATGGGGCTTTTGAAACAAACATGGGTGGTTATGGTCGTCCTAAGCTGGGGTTCTGCCGCGATCGCAGGCAGTTGCCTGCCGCCTGTGCAGCCGTGGATGCCGACCAATGCCGACGACGTTCGGGTATATGCGGACCTGTTGAGGCGCGATGCGGAGACGTATTTTACCGATGTCGAGCGGTACTTCCGTTGCCTGGATCAGCAACGGCGGGAGGTATTTGACCAGGCACGCGCAGCCAGCGAAGACTACGCACGTGTTATGGAAATTCTGGACAGTGTGAGGAAATGAAGCCCGCCACCAAGATGAGAAAGTTGCCGTTCGATAGAGTGGCGGCGAATGTCGCCAACGCGGGACTTTGCCGCCGTTGCCGTTGCGATTTGGAATGTCTGCTATCCCCGTCAGTGTTCCCTGCTACAAAGCTCATGATCCGCCAGAGATGCCAGCACATAGCAATCTTCAGATATGCCCTGTCCATCACAGCCCTTGGAGATTCGGATCAGTTCCTTTTCCAATAGCTTGAGCCGTTTGATTTTCTCACGCACGTCCGCTAGCTGCGACACGGCGATGTCCGTCGCGGTTTCGCACGATCGGTCTGGATGCTCCTGTAGTTCAATAAGCGATGAAATGGCTTCAATCGAAAACCCCAGATCGCGCGCATGGCGGATGAAACTCAGCCGTTCCAATCCGGTTTTGTCATACCGTCTTTGATTTCCACTTGTGCGCTCAGCTTCTGCCAACAGCCCCATTTCCTCATAGTAACGGATGGTTGGAACCTTGACCTTGGTGCGCTTTGAAAGCTCGCCGATAGAAAACATGAAGAAACCTCTTGAACCTCTAGTCACTAGAGATTGTAGATAGGGTGGGACACAGACTCAAGAGGCTACCATGACCGACCAATACCTGTCCCCGACCCCCCTTCTGGACTTCGAAGCGCCACCCATCCAGCACCTCGTTACGGACCGTGGCTGGCTGAACCTGTCTCAGACCGACCGGATTGGCGCAGCCTATGACTTTGTCCGCAACGAAATCCTGTTCGGCTACAATTCCGATGATGCGTTGCCAGCTTCCAGGGTGCTGGCTGATGGCTATGGGCAGTGCAATACGAAGGGCACTTTGCTCATGGCACTCCTGCGCGCCCTTGACGTGCCGTGCCGCTTCCATGGTTTCACCATCGACAAACGGTTGCAGCGCGGGGTGGTGCCGGAGTTGGTCTACCCGCTTGCCCCCGCAAACATCATCCATTCGTGGGTCGAAATCCAACACGAAGGACAATGGCTCGAGCTGGAGGGCTTCATTCTGGACCCACCTGTCCTTGCTGCGCTGCAAGGTGCTTTTCCAGATCGCAACTCGCTATGCGCTTACGGCGCAGGGACAAATTGCCTCCAAAACCCTGACGTCGCTTGGCGCGGCGCAAGCACCTACATTCAAAAGACCGGAATCAATCATGACTTCGGCACGTTCGATGATCCTGACGCGTTCTATGAAAATCACAGGCAGTTGTCGGGTGTGAAAGGAGTTTTGTATCGCCTAATCGTGCGTCACTGGATGAACCACCGCGTCAAGAAAATGCGGATAGGCCATGTCCCAACGATCCCCGGGGGCGAGGCGAACCTTGTTCCGGTTCAATCAAACTTTCAAACGCGGGAGGCGATCTGATGGCTGGTTGCTGCGGACATGACGCCAAGTTTGACGGCGTTTCAGATGATTACAAACGACGGCTCTGGATCGTCATTGCCTTAAACGCGACAATGTTCGCGGTTGAGATGACTGCGGGCCACTTTGCCAAGTCACAGGCGTTGCAGGCCGACGCCCTCGACTTCGCGGGTGATGCAATGACCTACGGCATTTCTCTGGCCGTCATTGGGGCGTCACTTCGCGCCCGCACCAATGCCGCGCTGTTCAAAGGTTTCAGTCTTTTGCTGATGGGGCTGTGGGTCTTCGGATCGACCGTCTACCGCGTCTTCTATGTCGGAGTTCCGACAGCCGAGATCATGGGCGCTGTTGGCTTTCTGGCTTTGCTCACCAACCTTGCCAGTGTGTTCTTACTGGTGCGCTACAAAGACGGCGACGCCAACGTGCGGTCGGTTTGGCTCTGTTCGCGCAATGACGCCATCGGCAACGTCGCCGTCATGTTCGCGGCCTTGGGCGTCTGGGGTACAGCAACAGGCTGGCCTGATTTGATCGTCGCAACGATTATGGCTGGACTGTTCCTGTCGTCCGCTTTCCAAATCGTGCGGCAAGCCCTCGCAGAGCGACGGGAAACAATCGACCACAAACACGCGGAGGCATGATGCAGGGCTTTCTCATTATGCTGGGTCTGGGCGTTGCCGCCATGACGCTAGCAGCAATCCTCTGGTCGATTGCCTTTCCTGAGCGGCGGATATGGCCGCCAAGACGCTACACGACACTCACGCCTTTCTTTGTCTGGGTGCCAACATTCACGCTGTTCGGGGTTCTCATCCTGCTTGGTGTCTGGGGTTGGGCTGATCTGGTCATTCCAAGTTGGTTGCGGTTTGGCGTCGGCCTGCCGCTCATCCTGATCGGCAATATTGTCGTGTGGATGGAAGTCTCACATTTCGGGGTGCCGCAGACAGGTGGAGCCAAAGGGACCCTGCGCACCGAAGGCATGTATGGCTACTCGCGGAACCCGCAGTATATGGCTGACATTGGCATCGTAAGTGGCTGGATGATCTTGTCAGCAGCGCCTTGGGCCATGGTTGTCGGACTGGCTGGGATAGTGGTGCTTATTGCCGCGCCATTTTCCGAGGAGCCTTGGCTCAAAGACCAATACGGCACCGAATTCGAGAACTACTCGTCGCGGGTACGGCGGTTCCTCTGAGGTAGGGCCAAAACCTGAAAAGCTGCCTTTCGCGGCGCGATCAACGAACTGGTAAGATGCGGACGAAGCACCATTTCGCTGCGGCTGCACGAATGTCAGCTCTCGGAATTTTCTCACGACATGGAAGCCCCATCGACAGCTTTGCGAACTATCTGAAAGACCTCCTCCAGCTCATCTTTCGGCACGCCGCCAAAAGCAAGCCTAAGCGCCTGGGGCACTGCAACCGTCGTTGCGAAAGGTTCTGCACCGGATGCGGAAATACCGTGCTCTTTCAAACGTGTGACGATGGGTTCTGCCCGAACACCCTTTTCGAGCGGCAACCAGGCAAAGCCTGCGTTGCGATGTGAAAGATTGGACCGTCCATCAAAAACGGTCTGGCATAGCTGCTGACGCTCCGCGCCGTCCCGTCGCCGGGTCTCTTCTGAGTTGGCAAGTGTGCCGTCCTCCACCCAGCCCGAGACCAGACCGGAAATCAGCGCCGGGGCGTTCCAGGTCGTCGCTCTGATCGCTTCAAGCAATCTGTCTGTGTGGGCCAGAGGAGAGATCAAGTAGCCCAGACGCAACCCTGTCGCGAGGCTTTTGGAAAAGCCCCCTACATGGATCGTTCGTTCCGGCGCGAGAGCGATGAGGCTTGGCGGCGGATCGGGCTCAAGAAACGCGTAGGCCGCATCTTCGATGAGCAACAGGTCATGCGCGCGCGCGACCTCGATCAGGTGCAGGCGAGTTGCCTCATCCATGACCGAACCCAAGGGGTTGTGAACCGATGGCATCAGATAGACCGCCCGCAACTTGCGTGCGCGACACTGTCGTTCCAGATCGTCGGGGTCCATCACGCCACGCCGTCCCTCGACCGGAACTATTTCGAGGCCCTGCAACGCCGCGATGGATTTGAAGCCGGGGTAGGTCAGGGTGTCGCTTGCGATCCTCTCGCCGCGTCGAAAGAGCCCGAGGGCGATGGTCGCCAGCCCATGCTGGCCGCCTGACGTGACCAGAAGGCATTCAGGGTCGATAGGACCAAGGGTCGGGGCAAGGCTTTCGGCAATAATCCGGCGTTCGTGCGTCCGCCCGCCGTGAGGTTGGTAGCGCAGCATCGCCTCAAGGTCGCCCGCCGCCGCAAGTCGCCGCAGGCCCGCCCGTAACATATCCGCATCGCTCGCGTCCCCCGGCATGTTGAAAACCAGGTCAATGAGGCCATCGCTGGCGGTCTGTCGGACCCCCAGCGTAGGAGGTAGTCCGAGATCGCGCACGAAGGTGCCGCGACCAGCTTCGCCGACAATCATGCCTCTGCGCTCCAGCTCCCCGTAGGCACGAGTCGCAGTGGCAAGGGCCACATTGAACTGTTCCGCAAACGCGCGATGGGTGGGCAACTTCGTGCCCGGAGCCAGCTTGCCCTCTTGAATCGCGGTCGAGATCATGTCGGCGAGGCGTATGTAACGAGCTTTCCTCATATTCTCACTGTATTTAGTACAATCAAAAAATTGTCATACTTGTTATCTCATGGCATTCCGATCTCAAGTCAATCTTCGAGGTCCGCGCCCCATGTCCAAACTGATCCCCGTATCGCTGCTCGCTCTTGGCCTTTTCACGGTGACGTTCGCCGTGAACCTTCAGGCTCCGCTCTATGATGCCTATGCAGCGGAAAGTGATGTCGGGGCGACGGCGGTGACGGTTGCGTTCGCGGCCTATGTCGGGGGTCTCATGCCGACGCTCTTGCTGCTCGGTGGGCTGTCGGACCGGATTGGACGACGGGGTCCGATTGCGCTGGCGTTGATCCTAGGCGCAGTGGCGACGGCGCTTCTCGTGCAGGTGCCAAGCTGGACAAGTCTTGTCGTCGCGCGTTTCCTGCTCGGGGTCGGAACTGGTCTGGCGACTACCGCCGGGACGGCCTACATGACGGAAATTCTCGGCTTGGACCGCGCTAAGAACGCCGCCCTGATCGTGACCTCTGCTACGTCTCTCGGCTTTGGTGGCGGCGCTCTGGCGACCGGTATCAGTCTCGGGGTACAGGGTCCGACGCTTTTGCCCGCCAGCTACATCGCCCTGTTCATGGCGGCTCCGGTCCTCGCCGTGATTGCCCTCGGACTGCCCCGAATGGACAAGCCTCGCCCCGTGTCCCTTCTGCGTCTGCCGGTCTTCCCTTCCGGCACATGGATGTTCGGGGCCGCAATGGCGCTTGCCTGGTCCACGACCGGCATGACCATCGCGGTCATCCCGCTGGAGCTTGCCGCGAACGATCTCGGTGGGTGGACGGGCCTGGTCATCTTTCTGGCGATCTTCGTGGGGTTTCTCTGTCAACCGATTGCCCGGCGCATGACCAACGACCGCGCGCTCGCCCTCGGGTTCGTTTTGATCCCGCTCGGCTTTCTCGTCCTTCTGGCCGGTGTGTGGTTGAAGGTTCTGGCATTCGTTCTCGTCGGCACCTGTATCACCAGTGCGGCCAGCTACGGCTTCACTTATCTCGCTTCATTGGCGGAAGTTTCATTGCGTGCGCCGGACGACCGAGCACGGGCGACCGCGGGTCTATTCGTCTATGCGTATTTCGGGTTTTCGCTTCCTGTGATCGCAAGTGGCGCACTAGCCGATATGCTTGGCCTTCTGTCGGCGATGGTGGTGTTCGCAGCGGTCCAGATCACGGTCACGGCGATCATCGTGATGATATCGAAACGAGGGGTCGTTCCACCCTTCGCCGCAGGACCGAACTAACGAAGCTGCCATTCGCGCATTGCGCGGCATTCGATACAATGGGCTCGTTCCGGCCGTTAGCTGCGTTTTGCGCCAAGGTCCGGTTCAGGGGAATGATCCGAGCAGAGTGGTGTTTTAGGGCGGCTGTCATTGTATAGCGCTGCTTGTGTCTCGCCGTTATCCCACTGATACAGCAGGCCGATTTCTTCGCCTGTCTTGATACACGTAATGCGGCCGATGGCTTCGGCCGTTGTGCGAACGCTCTCAAATTCGGGCAAAACTAGCCCCTCTCGTTAAACAATTCCTTGGGATCGACGCCGAGAGCATCCGCAATCCGCTCCAGAACATCGATTGATGCTGAATTTTTGGCGAGTTCGATCTCGCTGATATAGCTGCGATCCACATCCGCAGCTAACGCTAGTTGTTCTTGGCTTAATCCTCTGGAACTTCTGAGATTCCGGACATTTAACCCTACTCGTTCCCTTAATTTCATGGCCTCTATTCGGCCAGATCACAAGAACCGCTCTACGGAATATATTCCACAAAACGCGCGCGAGCCTCACAAAGGGCATGCTCGCGTATGGTGTAGAGGGGGAGGGAGGAAGTAATGTGTCAATAATGCAGTAATGTAATCAAAAGGAAACTATTGATATGTGGTGCTGGTTCATCAGGAATTGGGTTGTTGGAGCCGTGATGGCTCTTTTCTGCAGCGTGGTTCCGCAGGCGGCGAAAGCCTATCAGGTCGACTGCGCCATTCTGCTTTGCCTGGCTGGTGGGTGGCCTGCATCAGCAGAATGTGCCCATGCCCGTGCCGTGTTTATCCGCCGGATCACGCCCTGGCCGATTGAGCCGCCGTTGCAAATCTGGCGTTGTCCGATGGGTGTTTCTGAGCGTGCGCCTTTGCAAAGCACGGCCCCGAAGATCTGGGAGGTCAGCAACCACAATGGTCAGACACTCGCCCAGGTTATTCAGGCTCAGGTGGCTGAAAGCGGTGCCGATATCGACATTAGCGGTCTGGAATTTGATTTTGTCCGCTCGATCCGCGTCTGGGATGTGCGGTACTATAGCCATCGCGAGCGCGGTCGCGACGATGATTGCTCTGAGAGCTACAACATGCGTCTCGGGACCTACGGCACGCAGGGCGAATTCGGTTGGCAGCGCACGACACCAGCAGCTGCCCCGAAATGGGTTCTGCCGTCACGGCGCTGTTCGTCATCAAATTGGCGGCGCGGGGTCGGTGTCGAATGGGAAGATCACGAAGGCAACCATGGATATGAGTGGGTGGCCTACTAGGGCTAGTCGCCGATGTCCTTCATACGCTCCGCGATATCGCCCGCAATTCGCTCATATAGGGCGGCTTGTTTGTCCCTTGGCGTCCCTGGCTTCGGGTTCCTTCGGCGGATGCGTTTGGCAAGCCAGAAGAGTAACCTCGCTGCGGGGTCATCCAATTTTTCCGGCACAGGAGCCGGGTAGTTTTCTTCGAGGAGGGCAACGACCTCAGCATTCATGCTGCGATGGTTGGCCTCAGCTGCGAGGCGTATTCGATCGCGCACGCCATCTGGCAGCCGCACGATGAATTTATCCTGATTTTGAGAGCTTTGTTCTGGCATGGTGGCACTGTGCCATAAAAATCGATTGACGCAATAGTGGCTAAGTGCCACTAACGGGCTATGGTTTCAACCTGGAGGCGTTTCATGAACAGTCGTAAACCAATGCAGCTTCGGCTTCCGCAAGAGCTTAAAGAGTGGATCAAGGCGGAGTCTGATCGAAATGGAAACTCCCAAAATTCAGAAGTGATCCGTGCCATTCGGGCAGCGAAAGACAGGCGATCCACGCTTGGATCAGTTGGAAAAATCAATATGGATCAGGGTGATAATGCGCGTTGTTAACAGGGTTAGTGGGGTACCGATACGATGACCAAAGCAAGTGCACAGACAAAGGCGAAACAGGCAGCCTCTGCCTTTATCCGCGAGGCGCGGGAGGCAGGCTGGCAGCGCGCGAAATTCGAGATCAAGCCCGATGGCAGCGTGATCGTCGATGCCAACATGGTCGCGCCAGAGGCGGCAGACGACTTTCTCAACAGTGACCTGAGAATGGGCGAATGACTCGCAAGAGCTTGCCCAAATACGTCTACAATGACCGGGGGTATCTCCGGTTCATCCGGCGTTCACGCGGTATCTCGGTCATGATGCACGAGGAAGCGGGCACCCCGGAATTTTGGGATCACTACAATCGCCTGCTGAAGGGAAAACCAGCGCCTGCGCCGGTGAAACGCAATTTTGAGGCGTTGATTCTCAGCTACTACGAAAGCGACGCTTACAAGAAGCTGAAGCCCCGTACCAGATCCGACTATCGGCGGTATATCAGCCATATTCGAGAGATCTGGGCCGACAAAGACCCCGCGAGGATCGAAACCCATCACATCTACGAACTGCACCGCGCCAATGCGGATCATTGGCGGCAAGCCAACTATCTTGTCCAGGTCATGGTCGTCCTGATGAATCACGCCCGGTTGATCGGCTTCATCAAGAAAGAGCACGGCAATCCGGCGAAGGGTATTCCGCTTTTCAAGCAGCAGAGCGACGGCTGGGAGCCTTGGCCAGATGATGTTCGGGCCGAGTTCGAAGCGCTGGCTTCAAAAAGGGCGCGGCTGGTCTATGAGCTTTGCATTGGTACAGGCCAACGAATTGGCGATGTCGTGAAGATGAAGTGGGAGCACTTCTCCGATGAAGGATTCGATTTTACGCAGGGAAAAACCGACAAGCCGTTGTGGATCCCGCTCACCGACCGCTTGAAAGCCCATCTCGACGGGCTCGCACGAACGGACGGCACTGTTGTGACCGACGCGAAAGGTCGACCAGTGAGCTACCGTATCGTTGCCGAGGAAATGCGTGCCATCAAAAAGAAGATGAAGCACGAGAAGGCGAGCTACTACAAAACCCACGGGCTCAGGAAAAATGCGACGATCGAGCTGTATTTGGCAGGATGTGATGACGAGATGGTCAAGGCTGTTACCGGCCACTCAGGCGTTGAGATGCTGAAAAAGTACGGTGGCCCGATCCGGCAAAGAGAGCTCGCGAAGCGCGCTCAAGAGGCAAGAAATCAAATGGAACGAAGCAAGACCGAAACGTGAAAGTTTCAACGGTTGTTTCAAAAATGGCAGTGAAGGAGAGGAAGGATGACGCAAGTCATTGATTTTATTGGAGGCGAGTACCGGAATCGAACCGGTGTACACGGATTTGCAATCCGCTGCGTCACCACTCCGCCAACTCGCCTTTTCAAGCAATATCAAATACTTGCTGTGGTGTGGTCGGCGTTCTAACAGCTTTCTGAGTGAACGTCCAGAGCTTTAAGTGCGATTGTTTCTGCTCTTGTACGAAATTCCGAAGCGCTCTGATATGATCATTTTGCCGCGCCCGAATTTGCCGTCTGAGCCGTTGCTGCTGGCAGGCGGATGTGGCACAAGCCAATAAGCAGAATGACAAGGATTGAGCGATCAAATGACAGATTTCGCAGCCCGGCGTCTTACGATGGTTGATACTCAAGTCAGGCCCTCGGATGTGACAAAATTCCCGATCATTGATGCGATGCTGTCAGTGGCACGTGAAAATTTCGTGCCGGATTCGCAGCGCGAGGCAGCCTATGTCGGCGATCTGATTGAATTGGGAGGCGGGCGTTGCCTGCTGGAGCCCAGAACTTTGGCCAAGATGTTGGATGCAGTGAATATTTCCAACGATGAAGTGGTTTTGGATATTGCACCTGGATTGGGCTATTCGACTGCGATTGTGGCGCGAATGGCTGAGTTAGTCGTGGCTGTGGAATCCGAAGACTATTTGGCGGCAGAAGCGCAGACACTTCTGATGGAAGCCGATGCAGATAATGCAATTGTTCACACAGGCCCTCTCGAAATGGGTGCCGTTGAGCATGGCCCTTATGATGTAATCTTGGTTCAGGGCGGTGTTGAGCAGTTGCCCGCCACGCTGCTGGATCAGCTCAAGGATGGTGGACGGATCGTCTGCCTGTTCATGGAGGGCAGTCTTGGGACTGTGCGGGTAGGTATTAAGGCTGCAGGCCGGATTTCGTGGCGCTATGCGTTTAATGCCAGCGCTCCGGTTTTGCCCGCGTTTTGCGCTGAGTGTGCATTTTCGCTATAGTTGGCAATAGAAGTATTTTTGATGCCTTGATTACTTGAAAACACCGGCGCAAACTGCTCCGGTGGTTGCGTAATTTCGCTTTGAGAGGATTTGGTAATGCGCGGGACGACGACAGGAAAGCTGCTCAAAGGTCTCACTTTGGCTGCTGGTATTGCGTTTAGTGCAATACCCGGACGGTCAGTTTGGGCTGACAATCTGACAGATGCGTTTATCGGTGCGTATAATACCAGCGGTCTGCTCGAACAGAACCGTGCATTGCTGCGGGCAGCGGATGAAGACGTCGCAATTGCGCTGTCTGCATTACGTCCCATCATCAACTGGACGGTGCGTGTTAGCCGCGACTACACGCGGACCAATACAAGCAGCCTAATCAACACGACCGAACCCTCCAGTTTTTTCTCGGGCCTTACGCTTAGCCAGTTGATCTATGACGGTGGCGCTTCGGTTCTGGGCAAGCAATCGGCGCAGGAAACCGTTCTTTCCACGCGTCAGTCTTTGATCGATATCGAACAGCAAATCCTAATTCGTGCAGCGAATGCTTATTTAGGTGTTTTACTGCAGGAAGAAACTGTCGCGATCCGCCAAAACAACGTGGAAGTGTCAGCCGAGGAACTCCGTGCCTCGCAAGACCGTTTCGAGGTTGGTGAAGTGACACGTACAGACGTTGCGCTGTCCGAGGCACAGTTGGCCAGTTCGCAAGCGGACTTGGCCGTTGCCCGTGGTAACCTGAGCATTGCTCAGGCTGAATACGTGAATGCAGTTGGCAAAACGCCAGGAAGGACGGCTGGCCAGCCGAGGTTGCCAAATCTGCCGCGTTCGGAATCCGATGCTGTCAATCTGGCACAGCGTAACCACCCGGCTATACTTTCGGCGCAGCATCAGGTTCGCGCGCTGGATCTGATCGTGCAGCAACAGCGAGCCAATCTTGGACCGAATGTCAGCTTGAATGCTGATGCAGGTATTACCGAGAGCTATGACAACGATGACTATATCAACGATGCAACGATCTCGTTGAATTTCAATCAGCCGATCTATGCTGGCGGTGGTCTGGCGGCTGCAGTGCGTCGGGCGATGGCAACGCGTGACGCGTCTCGCGCGAATTTGCTGAATGTACAGAAAAACATCACGCAAGGAGTTGCGGATCGCTATGCGGCATTTCAGGCCGCTACGGCCAGCTTGCGGGCTTCGACCGAGCGTGTTCGCGCCTCGCAAGTTGCCTTTGACGGTATCCGCGAAGAAGCGACGCTAGGTGCGCGTACAACTTTGGATGTTCTGAACGCTCAGCAGGATTTGTTGGACGCACAGTTGGCTGAAGTTGCGTCTCGGACTGAGCGGTCTCGTGCTGCGTATGAGTTGCTGCAGGCGCAGGGTTTGTTGACGGCAGAACGTTTGGGGCTGGCGGTGCAGATTTATGACCCGACCTTGTATTACAACCTCGTCAAAAAGGCGCCATCGCAGGTTAGCAAGCAAAGCCGCGATTTGGATCGGGTGCTCAAGGCATTGCGCCGGGATTAAACAGTATCGCTACCTGTTGTGGCGATGGTTTTGATTGGCTACAATCGAACCAAGGTTAGAGCGGTAGAAAAATATGTCGGATCGTGTTGTAAACGCCAATATTCAGGACGTTCTCTCGTCGGTTAAACGAATGGTCGACGAAGACGCCAGTGGCGAATCGGAATTTATCTTTGTCCCTTCGCCCCCGGCGTCCAAGCCTGGGCGGCTGGTTTTGACCGACGCCCTGCGTGTCAGCGAGGAACCGCTGATTGCCAAGAAGCGGGCACCTCTGAAGTTGATGCCTCATAGCAGCGCGGGCGATGAGGCAGAAAGACAGGCCGCGAATACGCCTGACAACCCAGACGAACCGATGCGTTTGCAGCCCAACGATGTTGTGCCTGCCAAACATGCGGAGGTCAGCACCGGAGAACCAAAGCGTGACCTTGCGGGGAGTTTGAGCGCAAAAATCGAAGCCTTGGAAGCCGCGATCGCCCGGACTGAAGATCAGTGGGAACCGGATGGTGAAAGCGACGATGAGTACTCTGGTACAAAGACAAAGGCTGTCGAGTGGCCAGTGGACAAGGGATTTGCGCAGTCTAAAGTCGCACAACCTGACACAGAGTCCAAAACAGAGGCCGTGTTCATACGCGATCGTTCGGTCAAAGCGGATCCGACACCAAAGCCCACCGGTGCGGTGTTTGAGGCGCAGCAGTTGCGCGAGCTTGTTGCGCAGATCGTCCGAGAGGAGCTGCAAGGCGCATTGGGCGAGCGGATTACCAAGAACCTGCGCAAGATGGTTCGGCGTGAAATTGTGCGCGCATTGGCCGCTGGGGATCGAGACTAATCCTCAGCCCCGATTTGGTGTCTGCGCCATCGAGAGAAGCAGGTCCAAATCCATGTGCCGCTCAAGATGGTCGGCAAGGTCGTCCAGAACCTGTTCGACGCCGTCTTCATAGGCGTTTTCTGATACAACGCCCAATCCGGACAGATAGCTGGCGCGAAACGCGTCTGATGTGAAAATCCCGTGCAAATAACTGCCGCGTACGCGTCCATTGGCGCTGGCGGCACCTTCTGGCCTCCCCCCGACCTGCAGCCACGCGCGGGCGCAATCCGGACCTTCGGTCCTACCCATATGGATTTCATAACCGCTGACAGGTTCCTTACCGGGTAGGGTGGTCGCTGATCGCAATGTAACCTGCTTTTCACCGGCCATAGTGGTGGTGACATCCAGCAGCCCCAAACCTTCGACGTGACCTGGGCGACCGTCTACGCCATCCGGATCCGCGATGGTTTTTCCCAGCATCTGATATCCGCCGCAAAGGCCCAGAACGTGTCCTCCCCGACGGACATGGGCATAGAGGTCTATGTCCCAGCCTTGCGCTCGAAAATAGGCCAGATCGCCAATCGTGGATTTGCTGCCGGGCAGCAACACCAGATCGGCATCGCCGGGCAGGGGGCGGCCGGCAGGAATGATCTCTACCGTCACACCCGGTTCTGCCGACAGCGGGTCAAGATCATCGAAATTCGCCATCCGCTCTAGCTGAGGCACAACGATCTTGCACGCGCCTCCGGCATGAGAACGAATATCCATCATATCCTCGGCGGGCAGCTTCCATGCATCGTGAAACCAGGGCACCACGCCGACACAGGGCCAACCGGTCCGGGCCGCGATGTCATCGCGACCTTCATCAAATAGGGACACGTCGCCTTTGAACCGATTTATGGCAAAGCCTCGGATCATCTCGAGATCCCTTGCGTCCAGGACTGCCTGTGTTCCAACGATTTGGGCGATCACTCCGCCACGATGGATATCCCCGACCAGAACAACCGGAACGTCAGCGGCACACGCAAATCCCATATTGGCAATATCACCCTTGCGCAAATTGGTCTCAGCCGGGCTGCCTGCGCCCTCGATCAGCACCAAATCGGCGTCGCTGCACAACCGGCCGAAGCTTTCCAAAGCTGCACCCAGAAGCTTGGATTTATCTTTGCGATAGTCGCCCGCTTTCATTGTGCCTGCGCGCTTGCCCTGAAGGATGATTTGCGCGCCTGTGTCGGTTTCTGGCTTCAACAGGATCGGGTTCATGTCGGTATGCGTCGGCCGTTTCGCCGCCCGCGCCTGCAGGGCTTGCGCGCGCCCGATTTCTCCGCCGTTTTCGGTGACAGCGGCGTTGTTCGACATGTTCTGTGGTTTGAACGGCACAACCCTCAGCCCGCGTCGGGTATATGCGCGTGCCAGTCCGGCCACCAAAACCGATTTTCCGACATTGCTGCCGGTGCCTTGAATCATGATGGACCGCGCCATGGCCTGTCTCCTATGTTGACGCGCAGATGACCTGATTTAAGGGCAAAGGAAAAGCCCCCTATGAACACACCTGCGCATCTTTTGATCGGCGCCGCCGCTTTTGCACGCCCAGCCCAAGGAGCCGCATTATGCGCAGCGTTACTTGGATCGGTGTTGCCGGACTTGTCGTTGTATGTGATGGCAAGTGCCTCGCTGTATATTCTGAACATCCCGGCACAGGTTGTATTCGACCAGCTTTACTTTTCGCCAGCCTGGCAAACGGTGTTCGCCGTCGACAACTCGTTCTTTGTGTGGGGAACCGCGCTTGGCCTAGGGCTGTGGCGAGGTTGGCACCTATTGACCATAGGTGCGTCCGCAGGGCTGCTGCACTTGGTGATGGATTTCTTATTGCACGCAGGAGATGGTCGGCCACAATTCTGGCCGCTCAATTCTTGGGTCTTCGACAGCCCCATCAGCTATTGGGACAGTACGCATCACGCCATTTGGATCGCGCCCATATCCATGGCGGTGTGTTTGGCGGCCTATGCGGTGCTGTGGCAACGCGGCCTTTCGATAGGGGCTAAGCTCTTTATTGCAGTTTTTCTTGCAGCCGAGCTCTGGGTTGCAAGGCAATGGATAATGTACTTTTAGCCTGGTCAATGAAAAACGCGCCCCGTCGTCAGGGCGCGTTTTTTCAATCGGATGCGGGGTTCAATCAGGCCGCTTCGGCCTGCTGAGCCGCATTCCTGCGTTCGCTTTCTTCGCGTGACAGAGCCACCGAAGTCCGGACGCCGCGACCGACGAATTCCATCAATCCACCAACAACCCGCTCATTGGGGTCGATACCGGCGCAGGACAGTACTTCGCGACCATCGCGCGAACGGGCCCAGCGGGCAATTTGTTCTGGCCCATTGCCGTATTTCTTGTCGTCAGCGATGGCATCATCTAGGGCAGCCAGTACAACGGCTGCGAAAAGTTTGCGTGCACGATTGCCTTGTTCGTTATTGAAGGCAGTGCCGTCAACGAAATCTCTCATCTCGTTTTTCCTGTTTTTCTTGCTCTTGCAATTTTCGGCGTGACGGTCCTTATGACCTATTACATGCGATTCGGATACACCTAAATTGCATAACTACGTTGCGTCATTTGCATGGCTCGCTGCATGTGCAGCACTAAGTTTCGTTGTCTTGTCAGGTGTGGTCACGCCAGATATAGGGACAACAACTGACGCATCAACCGTTTGTGAAGGATTTAAGTCATGCCCAAGATAAATGGGAACGAAATTCGCCCCGGCAATGTGCTTGAGCATAACGATGGGCTGTGGGCGGCTGTTAAGGTGGATCACGTAAAGCCCGGTAAAGGCGGTGCTTTTGCGCAGGTCGAACTGCGCAACCTGCGCAATGGCTCAAAACTGAACGAACGCTTTCGTTCTGCGGACAAGGTTGAGCGCGTACGGCTTGAGCAAAAAGATCAGCAATTCCTGTACGAATCCGATGGCATGTTGGTGTTCATGGATTCTGAGACATACGAACAGATCGAGCTGCCGTCGGAATTGCTGGGCGAGCGCCGCCCGTTTCTGCAGGACGGCATGACAATTGTTGTCGAATTCTACGAGAGCGAGGCGTTGAATGCGACGCTGCCGCAAAAGGTGACCTGCAAGATTGTTGAGACCGAACCGGTCGTCAAAGGGCAAACCGCTGCAAACTCGTTCAAACCTGCAATCTTGGACAATGGCGTTAAGGTCATGGTTCCGCCGTTTATTGGTCAGGATGAAATGATCATCGTGAATACGGAAACCATGGAATATTCTGAACGCGCCTAAGCTTGTTCCAACCACATTCGAAAGACCGCATCCTTTAGGTGCGGTCTTTTTTGTTGCGCGGTCGCCGGTATCGCTCGGGGTCTGGACCGAACAGTTCAAGCATCAATTCGAACTTGATGCGATTGGCGCTGACTTGGCGATAGAATGCGATTAGGAATGCGGTTGGACCTTGTATGCGTGTTAGCCCGCTGGTGGCAGCAACCACGGTGCCGACGTCCGTACGCCCCTGCAAAACCAGCCATCCGCCAAGCATCAAGATGCCAACCGTCCCGGCACCGTTGATAACGCTCAGCAAGAATTTGGCAGACAATTTCCAGATGAACATGCGACGGCGTGTTTCGTAAATGTCATCAAACAGTGCGTCGATATCTGTAGATACAGCCTCGATATCCTCGGTCGTCAAACGGTCGGTTGAATTGCGCAGGATACGGACCCGTTCGGCGACAAAGACGTTCACGCGCCGTTGCGAGACCAGAACAATGATGATTTGTGGAAGGATCATCGAAAACGCGATCAGACCCAGACCGGGTTGTGTGGATGAGATATAGCCAATCACACTGATCAACGTTCCGATCTGAACAACGGGGTCGGAAAAGGCGCCGCCTGCAAATTTACCAAGCTCTTCAGCCTCGGCAGAGACGGCAGTGCTCATGGTTCCCTTGCGAAAGGATTCTCCGGTTTGGTTGAGATCAGCTGCGCGCACCAACAGGCGTTGACGGATCAGGCGGATCAGGTCCTCGCCCAAAGTGCCCGCCCGGTAGCCCAGCACCCATTTCAGGGCAAGGCTCAGCAAAATGACAGCCATCATGCCAGCGCCCAATGTCAACAATCGCTCAACCCCGACATCTGCGGATGTCAGGTGATTGATGATGTCGCGCTGAAATTCCAGCGGAACTGCAGCCAGCGCTGCAACTGCCAATGACAGCAAGATTAGTATTACTTGCCGGCCCGCACTGGCCCGCCAGATTGCCCGATACAGCCGGAACATCTTTTACATCCCTCTTGCAGTTCCGGCGCCAGTGTTACCGCGCAGCGCGATGGGTTCCAGCGAAAACGTGGCGCGTGGCTATCCGTGGGGTTAGTCGGTCAAACGCACGATCGCATCGCCCGCCAGCATGTCCCCTTGGGCGCGATCAAGGCGCAGATAGGCAATAGCCTTGCCATTGGATTGCGTAAACAAAGTTCCGGCGGGCTTCCCACTAGACTGTATCTCGGTTCCGATCGGTGCAGCGCCCTTAATTTCAACAATACGCAAGCCTTTGCGCAGTTCGGTTTTGTGCTTCATGCGCGCGGTGACTTCCTGACCAACATAGCAACCTTTTTTGAAGTCGAGGCCATTCAGGGCTTCGAAACCGGCTTCAAGTATATAGCTGTCTGGCGTTAGTTCGATATTTGTCTCTGGAATGCAATGACGTACGCGGATCGCATCCCAGTCTGTACCATCTTCGTCTTCCGGTGCCGAAGAATAGCCGCGCCAGCCAAGATCGGGATGCCTTGGATCGGGCAGGGCGCCTTCTGGCGCGGGGCCTGTGCCGCGCTGCAGATTGAGGTAGGTCGCTTCGATCGCAACATCAGCTCGCAGCTTGTACATCGCCAGGCGCTTATTCAGCGCGTCGGCCAGATCCTCTGCCACGTCCAGCAGAACCGATGATCCGTCCCGTTTCAAAAAGAAATCAGCCAGATACTTGCCCTGCGGGGTCAGCAGGGCAGCGTAGACCAACCCCTCATTCAACCGCTGTACGTCATTTGTGATCAGCCCTTGCAGAAAGCTGTCTGTATCCTTGCCGGTCAGGCGCAGAATGCGGCGATTGGGCATGGGTTGATCCTCGTCATTTGGTCTGGCCTCGTGATATAGGAGAACGCGCCGCCATGACCAGAGGGTATCAGACGTGTCCGCCCCAATCAGCATCGTAATCCCGACATTGAATGCAGGGCAGGAGCTGCCAAGTACTTTGCAATCGCTGATGGAAGGTCTGCAACAGGGACTGATCCGCGAGTTGATCGTCAGCGATGCTGGTTCGGATGATCACACGCTAGAGATCGCTGATGAGGCAGGGGCCCGGATCGTGTCAGGCGCCCCATCACGCGGCGGGCAATTGCGGAGGGGATGCGCTGAGGCCAAGGCTGACTGGTTGCTGATCCTGCACGCGGATACCGAGTTGCAACCGGGCTGGACCGCAGCGGTTGCAGAACATCTGAACACAGGCCAACCTGCGGCCTTTCGTTTGCGGTTCCGCGCCAAGGGTGTGGCCCCACTCTGGGTTGCTGGCTGGGCGAACTTGCGCAGCCGCCTGTTCGGGTTGCCTTACGGCGATCAGGGACTGTTGGTCCAGCGCCAGACCTATCTGTCGGCGGGTGGGTATCCGGATCAGCCATTGATGGAAGATGTTGCCCTGGTTCGCGCCCTGCCGCGCTCGGTGCTGTTAGAAGCGAATGCGGTTACGAATGCGGAACGCTATATCCGTCAGGGCTGGTTTCGGCGGGGTGCGCGGAATCTCTGGACATTGGCGCGCTATTTTCTTGGGGCTGATCCGGCGAAGTTGGCGAAGGCATATCGGGGATAAAGGCGGTGCGCAGTTCAACAATGGACTTCCCTAGGCGAAACGGGGCCGCAAAACTGACCAGACATAGGGCGATGATCTGTAAGACCAGAATATGCGCATTGGCCTGCAGATATTCCCATTCCTCCTTCAATTTGCCCACCTGATCAATCAGATCGTCATAGCTCTGGGCGAGGATCAGGTAGTCGCCTGCGATGGCAGGTACTTTGCGGCGCATGTTGTCAACGGCGGCTTGCGTGGTTTCATCCAGAGAGGTGAACACCAGAAACTGCTGGATATCAAAAGCATCGGCCTTAGCGGCCATATCGCGAGCCTCTTCCATCTCGTCCTTTGATGTCCGGCCAAACAGAAAATGCAGCCCTTGCAGCGGTGCAACTTCGTTTGTGACCGCAATAAAGAGCGGTAAATCCGCATTGCTGGCGGTCGAGGCAGACAAAAATTCCACCTTTTCACACAAAACGGCGGTATCGGGATCATATGCCGGGTCGCAAAACCGCAGTCGAAAGCGTGCTGCATCGCGGTCGAAGGCCAAAGTTGCAGCATAAGCGACGTCAATTTGCCGATCCAATCGTGAACTGTCTGATGTATAGAGCCCCGCCAGTACGGCGACCAATGCGCCGATCCCGCCCAAAACCACCCAGACAAGATCTGCCAGTTTCCAGGCTCGATGTCCCGCTGGCTTCCGGAATAAGAAGCCCGTTCCCAATAGGCCGATCAGAAACGAAAGAATAAGCAACGGTAGTTGATTGTCGGCAATAAATGTCATGTGTACAGAATGTACGGTCTGAGGTTGTTCAGACAATAGTGTTCACGCGCAGTTGTATCTCATGACACCACGAAAAAGGCGTCAGGATCCCGAGCTTTGGCCGAATTTGCGGAACAGTTTGGTCCTGTCGAATGCCTGCTCAAGCTCTTCCGTACGTTCTTTCACGCTGTCCCACAGACGTTCTTGCATTTCGGCGATCACACATTCCAACAGTACCAGGATCGAGGCCATGGAATCCCACGCAGACGGAACCGCGATACGCGCTGCAAATGTGTGCTTTGCCAGCCGATGGATCGGCGAACGCCATTGATCCGTCAGCAGCACGACCTCGGCGCCTCGTTCATGGCAAAGCTGTCCGATCAGCAGCGTGGTGTTTTCGTACCGCCGCACATCCAAGGCCACCAACACGTCTCCTTCACGCACCTCAAGCAGATCATGAGTCCAGGAGGCCGCATCTGATAGCAGTTTCACGTCGGGTCGTATCATTTGCAGGTGCAGATACAGATACTGCGCCAGCGTCCCGGTAATGCGTCCTCCGGTTATGAAAATGCGTCGATCTGGATCGCACAATAGGCGGCAAAAGCTGTCGAACTCTTCCGGAGCCACCTCATCGATTGAACGCCGTTGGTTGTCCAGCGCCTGCCGGGAATAGCGGTTTAGGATATGTTCCTCTGGCAGATCATTTTGCCAGACATCCCGCTTGGCAACGGGACCCGAGATCATCTCTTTCACTTCGCTGCGGATAGCGGCCTGAAACTGAGGATAGCCGACAAATCCGGTTTTCTGCAGCATACGCGCGACTGTCGTGGTTGAAACCGAGGCGATGCTTGCGAGTTCCGTAATGCTGCCAAGACCTGCCATTGGATAATCATCCAGCAGCACATTCACCAATTGCCGCTCCGATGGGGTCATCGTTTCGCGATGGGCAAGGAGTCTTTCAGTTACGCGCACGGATTACATCCTCTTTGGTTGACCACCATCTGATGTGCAATTTTTGACATCTGAAACGGTTGTGTGGAATATTTTACAGGAAAATTATTGACAGGTTAAGGCTGGGTGTAGAAATTTTTCCCCATGGAATCGCAAAACAACCTTTCGCCGGTCGGGGATCTGGATTTTGGACCAGTTGTTCACGCACGCGAACCGGCGGGCAGCCCATCGGTCATCGTGGTCTGTGAACATGCATCGTGCCGGATACCCAAAGAATTGAGGGACTTGGGTCTAAACGCGGATGCTTTGCGCAGCCATATCGCATGGGATCCGGGTGCTTTGCCTGTCGCGCAGGCTATGGCACGACAAATGTCTGCTTCATTGATCTACGGAGGCGTTTCGCGGCTTGTTTATGATTGTAATCGGCCACCTGAAGCCGACGATGCGATGCCTGCTAACAGCGAGGATTTCGCCATTCCGGGCAACGCCTCCCTGTCCGACGCTGATCGCAAGGCCCGAGTCGATGAGGTCTATAAGCCATTTTGTTTGGAACTTGCAGGAATGTTGGATCGTCATCGCGAAACACTTGAGTTGATGGTGACAATACACAGCTTTACGCCCGTGTATCGGGGACAGAAACGGACCGTCGAATTGGGCTTATTGCATGGCGAAGACGAGCGCTTTGCGTTGAAAATGCTGGAAAAGGCCCCTGCAGACCTGCCGCTGAAGACGCGCCTGAATGAGCCATACTCAGCCCGCGATGGCGTAGCACATACGCTGGATGTTCACGCGAAACCAAGAGGTTTGCTGAACGTCATGATCGAAATTCGCAATGATCTGATCGAGACGCCTGAACAACAACAAGCGATTGCTGATGATCTGGTGCACTGGATCGAAAACACGATGAGCGCGATCCAAAGCGAGGGCGCGCGGCAATGAAAATGATGGCCGCATATGTGCGCATCGTTGATGCGGTGAACTATCGGATCGGGCGGGTCATGATGTGGGGCCTGTTTGTGATGATGGGTATTTTGCTGTGGTCCTCGATCTCGAAAACGTTCTTTCTACCTTCGCTCTGGACGCTGGAAATGGCGCAGTTTGCAATGGTGACCTACTACATCATAGGAGGTCCGTACTCGATCCAATTGGGTTCGAACGTACGGATGGATCTGTTTTATCACAATTGGAGTCCGCGCCGGAAAGCTTGGTTCGACGCCTGCACGGTGTTGTTACTGATCCTATATCTTGGCGTGCTGTTCTACGGTGGACTTGGTTCGACCGCCTACAGCCTCGGCTATTGGGGCGATGAACCGGTTTCCTATTTCACAGGTCTTCTGACCGGCAGTGAAGAGATCGGGAGACTTGAACGCTCATCGACTGCATGGAGGCCCTATATCTGGCCGGTCAAGGCAATTATGGTGTTCGGCTTCTTTCTTATGCTGCTGCAAGCAATTTCTGAACTCTTCAAAGACATCGCACGGATCAACGGGCAGGAAATCGGGGTCAGCCGGGCATGAGTCAGGAATATATCGCCATTTTCATGTTTGCCTCAATGATGCTGATGCTGTTTACAGGCCAGCGCGTTTTCGGGGCCATCGGCGCGGTTTCGGCGATTGCGGCGCTGGCACTGTGGGGAACAGGCGGGCAGGATATTCCCTTTTCGGCCGCGATGAAACTGATGAAGTGGTATCCGCTGCTCACGCTGCCGATGTTTATCTTCATGGGTTATGTTCTGAGCGAAAGCCGCCTGGCTGACGACCTCTATCGCATGTTTCACGTTTGGATGGGGCCGGTGAACGGAGGCCTTGCGATCGGTACAATCGGGCTGATGGTTCTGGTTTCTGCTATGAACGGCCTCAGTGTCGCCGGAATGGCCATTGGGGCGACAATTGCTTTGCCCGAGCTTTTGCGGCGCGGATACGACAAGACCATGGTGACCGGGGTCATTCAAGCCGGATCGAGCCTGGGGATTCTCGTGCCGCCTTCCGTGGTTCTAGTGCTCTATGCCATGATCGCGCGGCAACCTGTGGGTCAGCTGTGGTTGGCCGGTATTGTGCCCGGGCTGCTGATGGCGTCAATGTTCATCCTCTACATATGGATACGCTGTCGCATTCAACCTCAGCTCGGCCCAGCGATGGAGGACGCGCACGAAGTGCCTCGGGCCGAAAAAATCCGGTTGTTGGGGGCAGGCGCTCTGCCGCTGATTATCTTCGCGTCCATGATGATCCCCTTCGTCAATGGCTGGACCTCGCTTGTTGAAAGTTCAGCGATCGGGGCGCTGGCGGCTTTAGCGGCCTCGGTTCTCAAACGCCGGATGACGTGGAAAATCTTTGAGGACTGCACCAAGCAAACGCTGGCCATATCCTGCATGTTCATGTGGATCATTCTGGCCGCGCTGGGATTTGGAGCCGTATTTGATGGATTGGGTGCGGTTAAGGCCATCGACAATCTGTTCACCGAACAACTCAATCTTTCACCATGGATGATCCTGATCCTGATGCAGCTCAGCTTTATCGTCATGGGCACGTTCCTCGATGATACCGCGATGCTCGTCATCGTTGCTCCGCTATATGTACCGCTGGTGGGGGCATTGGGTTTTGATCTGATCTGGTATGGCGTGCTTTATACGATCACGACCCAGATCGCCTATATGACGCCGCCGTTCGGTTACAATCTGTTCCTGATGCGAGCGATGGCCCCGCCCGAGATTACGCTGCGCGATATCTATCGCTCGATCTTTCCTTTTGTGGGCGTAATGGTTCTGGCGCTCGCGATAATCATGATCTTCCCGGAAATAGCGCTTTGGCTGCCCGGATATGTTTACGGAAATTAACCAGAAGGCCCGGCAAACGGGCACTTGAACTTTAACGGAGAGGAAATTGACATGACGACAAGACGTAAGTTTCTGAAAACTGCCGGGGTGGGGGTTGCAGCTGCACCATTGGCCGCACCGGCGCTGGCGCAAAGTACGATTACATGGCGGATGCAGACCTATGCGGGGCCAGCGCTTGCGGCCCATGTGATCGATCCAGCCATCGAGATGTTCAACAAGATCGCAGGTGACCGGATGCAGATCGAGCTGTTCTATGCCGATCAGCTTGTGCCCACCGGAGAGCTGTTCCGTGCCATGCAGAAGGGCACCATCGATGCGGTGCAGTCGGATGATGACTCGATGGCTTCACCCACCGAGGTCACTGTTTTCGGCGGCTATTTCCCATTTGCTTCGCGCTATTCGCTGGATGTACCGGTTCTGTTTAACCAGTGGGGCCTGAACGAGATCTGGGATGAGGAATATTCCAAGGTCGGCGTGAAGCATATCAGTGCCGGCGCGTGGGACCCCTGCCACTTTGCCACCAAGGATCCGATCAACTCGCTGGAGGATATGAAGGGCAAGCGCATCTTCACCTTCCCGACGGCGGGTCGGTTCCTGTCGCAGTTCGGCGTGGTTCCTGTGACCCTGCCGTGGGAAGACATCGAAGTCGCGGTGCAAACCGGAGAGCTGGACGGCATCGCGTGGTCAGGCATTACCGAAGACTACACCGTCGGTTGGGCCGATGTGACCAACTACTTCCTGACCAACAACGTATCGGGCGCCTGGGCGGGTCACTTCTTTGCCAATATGGACCGTTGGAACGAACTGCCCGAAGACTTGCAGACGTTGTTCCGCGCTTGCTGTGATCAGTCGCACTATTATCGCCAGTGGTGGTATTGGGGTGGTGAAGCCAACCTTCGCGTCAATGGCACCAAGATGCAACTGACCACAATTCCAGATGCCGAATGGGCGCAGGTCGAAGAAGCGGCTGTCAAATTCTGGGATGAGATTGCAGCTGAATCCGAGACCAAGGCCAAGGTTGTTGAAATCTTCAAGAAATATAACGCCGAAATGCAAAAGGCCGGTCGGCCCTATCGCTACGGCTGACCCAACTCGACCGGTCCGCGAGCGAGCGGGCCGGTCGCAACTGCGCAAAAAATTTTCGTTGGTAATTATCAATCAAACTGGACGAGTTTATTTGATCCTGCGACATCGGGCGCGGCGCTCTGTCAGGCACACAATCTACCAACATGGGCCTGCGAGACGCATTCATCCGAACGTTTCCAATACCCCAGCCAGACTTCGTCGAATGTGCCTTCATCGACCCGAATGCCATCCAACGGACCGGGGACAATACCCCAGTCCTTTGAGCGCAGTGCAGTAACGGGCTTGCAGACCTCGTCCTTCACCTCACATATTGGTCACAGGTGAGGGAGTTTTTCATGACAAAAGAGATTGTTCTGATCCACGGAGCTTTTGCCGGGCCGTGGTGCATGCAGGATTACGCGGAGTTCTTTCGCGCACGTGGCTGGTCGGTACACACACCTGCGTTGCGGTATCATGGCGGCGACCCTAACGCCGAACCCGATCCGGGCCTGACCGAAACCAGCGTCTTGGATTACGCTAATGACGTAGCTGAATTCGTTCAGGGTTTGGACAGCAAACCGGTGCTGCTGGGCCATGCCATCGCGGGGGTAGTGGCACAACAGGTGGCCTCTCGCGGTTTGGCCAGCGCAATTGTCCTGATCAACCCGAACGCGGCTTGGGGCACCTTGCCTGAAACTGACGACGAACGTGCTGTGCCGCGCGCTTTGATGGAGGGCGGGGCGTTCTGGAAACAGTCCATGCGCGTCGATTTCGACCTGATGGCCCCCTTTGCGCTGAACAAGATGCCCGAGGCGCAGCAGCATGAGGTGTTCGACCAGCTCGGCCCGGAAAGCGGGCGGGTGATGTTCGAGATGTTCTTCTGGATGTTCGACGATCACCACGCGATGAAGGTGGATATCGACAAGGTCGACTGCCCGGTTCTGATCGTTTCAGGCACCGAGGATCGGGCTGTGAACCCCAACACCTGCCGTGCGCTGGCGAATCTTTACGGAGATCGCTCGACGTTTCTGCCAGTCGAGAACCACGCGCATTTTCTGTTCATGGAACCGGGCTGGGAAGGCCCAGCCGGACAGATCGCCGATTGGCTGGACCAGAAATTGGGGTAGGATGGGGTTTCACCCCATCGCTCCCGGTACGCTTTGATGGGTTGGAAACCTATCCTACGTCAGTTGTTGGTTTGAAACGTGCTTTGCGGTTTCCAGACCAGAGAGCCATCGTCATTGCGATGACACCGCAGCAAGCGTTCCTCGCGCGTGCTGATGGTTGAGGTGACGGTATTGTCACCGGTCAGCAAGACGAACGCATCCGGCGAATAGGCCATGCCGTCATAGTAGCAAAACCGCGTCTCGGCGCCGTCTGGAATGGGCGATGCGGTGCTGAGCATCTGCTGCGCGGGGGCTGCCGAGGCCAGCAGGGTCAGGGCCAGCCCGAGGGTTAGTGTTTTCATGTCGTCCTCCCGTTCGGAAATGTGATGGTGGTCAATTGGGTCTTGGACGCTCGGAACCTCAAAACTCGTTCTTGGATGACAGATTGAGGGTAAGTGTGAACGGGATCAACGGGTTAGGCAAGGGGCGTGTTAATGCGTCGCTTGTGGAGACCTTCCGCGCCATTCAACCAATCCTCGGAGATTTGCGTCATGGACGCTCCTAGCCTACTTCTCAAGGCGGGCGCGAAATCTTGCGTGAGCCTAGCAGAATTCATCGATGACACGTTTTACCGTCTCTTCTGTTTGAGCGCGGCTCTGCCCATTCACCATCTCATCCAGATATATTAACTGCATGGCGATCAGAGGCCGGGCATCGAAATTTTGAAATATGGGGGGGCCAAAGGTCTCACTTGAGAACGTGTCTTCCGAATACAAGGAATCCAAACCTAACGGATCTCCCGGCACGCCACTTGCGTTGAAAATTTCTTCTTTCACACAATTTGCAAACTTCTTTGGTGAAATCGATGTTTTGATCCAAACCTCGGAATACTCAATATCAGCGTTGTGCCAGTCAAAGTTCGTGGCGAGGCAGGTTAGCTTTTCGGATTTCAGGAATTTTGCAAAAAACTCTGGCACCAGAGTAGTTTGATCTATCTCTTCAGAGTCGCCAACCAAAATTACATGGATGAATCCTGTTACTGTATCCGGATATTCATCAAGATAGAACTTTAGCCCCGACAAGTGGCTCACTATGTTAACGGTGTATGCCAAGTTAACATTAAATAGCTTTCTAGTTTCCTCAGAACCACCATCTTCGATAGTAATTTGTATGGGGCTTGTTCTTTTCTTCAGTCCATTGTCGCAGCCATCAGCCAAGTGGCAGTACTCAACGTCATGTGGCATATGCGTGACCAAGTCTGAGAAGGAACCCTCACCCTCAATGCTCTCATAGAGTTCAATGAAATCACACGCAGGTTTTGACAGCTCGGAACTTGCGGCTGTTGCGAAGGCGAGAAGTATTGAACCTGCTGCGATATTGAACTTAAATTTTCTCATTTTTTTAACAACTAATTGTGAATCTATAAGGGATAGAACTAAAGAGTTTTAGCGTCATTTAGACTGACGATGCACAATCTTCGACGCTCACTTCTCAAAGCACAAAATCAAACATCCAGCTCCTCAACAAACCGCGCGTTTTCCTGAATGTATTGGAACCGCAGTTCGGGTTTTTTGCCCATCAGGCGCTCGACCAGATCGCCGGTCTCGCCGGGTTCGTCCTCGTCGATGGTGACGCGGATCAGTTTGCGCGAGGCCGGGTCCATCGTAGTCTCTTTCAGGTCCTTGGCGTCCATTTCGCCCAGACCCTTGAAGCGCGAGACGTCGATCTTGCCTTTGCCGCCCAGACCTTTTTCCAGCCATTCGTCCCGCTCGGCCTCGTCCAGACAATAGACGCGCTTGGCGCCTTGGGTCAGGCGATACAGCGGCGGGCAGGCGAGGTAGAGGTGGCCCGCGTCGATCATGGGCCGCATCTGTGTAAAGAAGAATGTCATCAGCAGAGCGGCGATATGCGCGCCGTCCACATCCGCGTCGGTCATGATGATGATCTTGTCATAGCGCAGGTCATCGACGTTGAAGCGGGTGCCGAGGCCAACGCCCAAGGCTTGGGTCAGATCATTGATCTCGGCATTGGTGCCCAGCTTGGAACTGGCCGCGCCCAGCACGTTCAGGATTTTGCCGCGCAGGGGCAGAAGCGCCTGCGTTTTGCGGTTGCGACCCATCTTGGCGGAACCGCCCGCTGAGTCGCCCTCGACGATGAATAATTCGGTTCCGTCCCGTGTTGAGCTGGAACAGTCCACCAGCTTGCCGGGGAGACGAAGTTTTTTTGTGGCGGACTTGCGTTGTGTTTCCTTCTCGGCCCGTCGGCGCAGGCGTTCCTCGGATCGCAAGATCAGAAAGTCCAGAATGGCGCCGGCGGATTTGGTGTCCGCGGCCAGCCAGTTGTCGAAATGGTCGCGGACCGAGTTTTCGACCAGCCGTTGCGCCTCGACAGTGGCGAGGCGATCCTTGGTCTGACCAACAAATTCCGGTTCACTGATAAAGCAGGATACCAGCGCACAGCCGCCTGTAATCAGGTCGTCGCGGGTGATCTGCGCGGCCTTCTTGTTGTTGATCAGCTCGCCATACGCCTTGATTCCTTTGAGGACGGCGGCCCAGAACCCGGCCACATGGGTGCCGCCTTCGGGGGTGGGGACGGTATTGCAGTAGGACTGGATGAACCCATCGCGCGACGGTGTCCAGTTGATCGCCCATTCGACCTTGCCGGGGGCGTTGAACTTCTCCTGAAAGTCCACGGTGCCAGCAAAGGGTTGCTCGGCGTAGGTGGACGAGCCGTTCATAGTTTCTTTAAGATAGTCAGAGAGCCCGCCGGGGAAGTGGAATGTGGCCTCGGTTGGCGTTTCACCGTCATCGATGGCAGATTTCCAGCGGATTTCGACGCCCGAGAACAGGTAGGCCTTGGAGCGGATGGATTTGAACAGCCGCGCGGGTTTGAACTTGTGATGGCCGAAGATGTCGGCGTCCGCATGGAAGGTGACAGTGGTGCCGCGCCGGTTGGGCGCCGCGCCGACCTTTTCGACGGGGCCCAGTGGGATACCGCGTGAAAAGCGTTGCTCGAACAGCTGCTTGTCGCGCGCTACCTGCACGACCATCGAATCCGATAGGGCATTGACCACAGACGCACCCACGCCGTGCAAACCGCCCGAGGTCTGATAAGCCTTGCCCGAGAATTTTCCACCCGCGTGCAAGGTGCACAGGATGACCTCTAGCGCCGATTTGTCGGGGAACTTGGGGTGCGGATCGATCGGGATACCACGCCCGTTGTCGCGTACGGTCAGGGCGTAATCGGAATGCAGTTCGACCTCGATCCGGTTGGCATGGCCCGCTACGGCTTCGTCCATCGAGTTGTCTAGGATTTCGGCCACCATATGGTGCAAGGCACGCTCATCGGTACCACCGATATACATGCCGGGCCGTTTTCGAACCGGTTCCAGCCCTTCGAGCACCTCAATGGACGAGGCGTCATAAGTTGTGGTCGCTTCTGGCGTCAACAGATCGTCGGGCATGGGTGCTGCTCTTGTTTTTGAGTTTCCCCTATTATGGCAGGTGATGTGGTCCGGGGGAAGAGGGACGCGAGGTGTTGTGGGTGTTTTGAACTGCGATTGATCTGAGCAGTTTTTGCGGCATTGAATCAACCGCTTGTTGCGTTACGCGAGAACGGGACTTTGTAAGCACGCTTAGCCTCTGCTTTAAACGCTCTTGAACGTTTGCTTTTAGGCGATTTCCGGACGGGCTTTCAGAACACTTAAGAAACTAGATTCGAAGGACTGAGGAGTTCACTCTTTCTCTTCAATCAATAGCTCTTCAATCAGAACACACAAAAGTTGCGTTCTCGATTTAACATTGGCCTTTCTGTAGATGGAGTTGTTCTGCGACTTAATTGTGCCCTCACTGGTCTCACGCAATTTAGCTATCTCTGCGACAGACAAACCCTTCACAGTGAGTAGTGCAACATCTCGCTCCGCAGCGCTCAGATTCCAGCGGTCGAATTGCAGCTCTAGCATCCGGAAAAACTCACCTTGAGCCATCTGAAGACTATGCTTGATCTCCTGATGTCGCCGCAAAAAAAGTTTGTGGCTCTGCCAGATCAACACCCCCCCAATAACAAAGCCGAACAGGGTGATGAGCGCGGTGATTTCGTGCACCACCCAGCTCGCAGAGAAAAGATAATATCCGGTGATTTCGCCAACCAATTCAGCCGCAAACGCAAATGCGGAGATCGCATATATAGCGATCCCCGCCTTGAACATGGCGTCCTTGTTAAACCAATTGTTCAAACTTGAGACTCACTTGCGGGCAAGCGGAAATACACCTTAGTCATCATCTCCCTCACCATCGTCACCTTCGCCATCGCTTTCGCCACCGTCGTCGCCTTCGCCATCGCTTTCGCCGCCGTCGTCGCCTTCGCCATCGCTTTCGCCACCGTCGTCGCCTTCGCCATCGCTTTCGCCGCCGTCGTCGCCTTCGCCATCACTTTCGCCACCGTTGTCGCCTTCGCCGTCGCTTTCGCCGCCGTCGTCACGCTCGCCATCATCGCCTTCGTCGTCACGTTCGCTATCATCACCTTCGCCGTCATCTTCTTCGTCATCAAATCCTTCATCATCATCTTCATCGTCAAAATCTCTGTCGTCGTCTTCTTCGTCATCGTACTCATCGTCACGCTCAGATCGATCGCGGACGATGGTTCCATCTTTTCCCAATACCACTTCTCTCTCGATCCCAGGCCCAGTTGCCTCAAAGCGGAGATTCCCAAAAAGCGTGTTTGTTATTTCAATTCTCTGGAAACCTTGTTCAGTAAGCTCGTCGATGACGTCTTGTTTGGTGGTTTGCGAGAGTGCTGTTGTAGCCATCAAAACAAAGGTTGTCGTAAGACCCATAGTTTTCTTGTTCATGTTCCTATCCTCAACAATTTTGCTGATTAATTTAGAGCACTCGCCGCTGAAGCTGGGAATATAACTTTGGATGGTTTCGCCATACTTGAACCAAAGATCTATTTCCTCAACGATAGGGGGTAACGCACGTAAAGTATTAAGGTGTGGGTTTGGAAAGCCCTAGGAGATCTGGCAAGGAAGACTCTTGCAGGTGCGCTCGGGGTGATCTGAATATTTTGACCAACAGTTTAGTTGAAGGTAACGCCAAGGACATGCCCGAAGCCAAGAAATTCGAGAAGCTTTTCTCCACTCCAATGATGCGATTCCAAGTGCCCAACAGCGCAGCATTAAATGCGGCGTTGTTGTTTGAGGCAGAAAAGATGCGTGAGGAAGATGAAGGCGTCTCAAAGTCCAATCGCGGGGGTTGGCACTCACGAGGGAATCTATTTGAACGCGATGCGCCGGCCATTCAGACTTTGCGCGACGCAGCAAAAGATGCGGTTTTCCAGATGACACGAAAGGTCTCGGACAAGGTTAAACCGGACGAACTTCGTCTGAAACTGTTCGGCTGGATGAACGCCAATCCCTCCGGCGGTTACAATGCACCACATACGCACCCCGGAGCGCATTGGTCAGGTGTATACTATGTCTCTCAACCCGAGGTCGAAGAAGGTTCGTCTGGAATGATTGAATTTCTCGACCCTCGGAATGAGTTGCCTCATTGGCGGATACTTGAGGCGAGTGCATTTCGGAATAAAAAGAAGCTGCGCCCATCTCCGGGTGAAATGATCCTGTTTCCATCCTATCTGACCCATTGGGTCCACCCAAATCAAAGCGAGGACAGCCGTGTAACCGTTGCGTTTAACGCAACTTTTCGTCGCCCTAAGTCAGGCACGCTGAAAACGTCAGGAAGCAAGTAGTATTTCATTCTGCGCAAACGATATCTAACGGATACATGTCGAATTCGTCTCGCCACCTGCTCAAAGCACTCCTAGTCTGTGGACATTAATCAGTTACGACAACAGGAACCCAAATGAGCTGGATCAAGACCATACCCTATGTCGAGGCGACGGGCAGGCTGCGCAAACTCTATGACCGGGTCACCGGCCCGGACAACAATGTGGACAACATCATGATGGCGCACAGCCTGCGCCCGCACTCGATGGAAGGCCATATGGCGATGTATAAGGCTGTACTGCATCATTCTGGCAACGTTATCCCGAAGTGGTTTCTTGAGGTGCTGGGCGTGTGGGTCAGCTCTCTGAACCGATGCGGGTATTGTGTCGAGCATCATTTCGC
This sequence comes from Ruegeria sp. YTSA064, assembly GCF_059610325.1. Lineage (NCBI taxonomy): Bacteria > Pseudomonadati > Pseudomonadota > Alphaproteobacteria > Rhodobacterales > Roseobacteraceae > Ruegeria > Ruegeria sp. YTSA064. Next base: position 331,776 of record NZ_JBXWNK010000001.1, on the reverse strand, counting down.
GGGTCTGCAGCGGTTGTTGCAGGATGAAGCACGAGGGAACGCGATCTGGGCGGCGATTGAGGCAGGCGAACCGGGGCAGGCGCCTTTGGACACGGCGCAGGTTGCTGCGATGTATTATGCACGTCTACTGACCGAAGCTCCGGCGGATTTGACTGAAGCCGATGTTGAGCGTTTGCGCTCCGCTGGTTGGGATGATGGAGAGATTCTTGAGATCAATCAGGTATGCTCGTACTTTTCCTATGCGAACCGAACCGTACTTGGGTTAGGGTGCTCGACGGATGGGGACGTTCTGGGACTGTCGCCGAACAACTCGGAAAATCCGGATGATTGGGGCCATCGGTGAGGACAGGAGCGAGGGGCCAGCCCCTCGCGCTCCCCGAGATGTTTTTGGCCAGATGAAGGGCAGATCGGCGCGCCTGCCCGGAGGCTCAGTTAAAACACAAGTCTGTTTGACACCAATCAAAGCGCTGATTGTGCCGAACTGCTAGATTTCTCTTCGACAGGAAACCGAGGAGAGAATGTATGGATGCTACGCCCCAGATCAGTCAGAAATCACCTCATATTAATTCGGCAACTGCCCCGAGTGCGGAGGCCTCTGCGCCGACGCTCGAAAAAATTCGGCAAGCTTTTGAAAGCGGTAACTATCCCTATGGCCGAAAGATGGCGCGCAAGGATTATGAAGCGCAGAAGGCTGAGTTACAGGCCGAGTTGCTAAAGGTTCAGTTGTGGGCACAGGAAACCGGACAGCGATTTGTGTTGTTGTTCGAGGGCCGAGATGCCGCTGGCAAGGGCGGGACAATCAAGCGGTTTATGGAGCATCTGAACCCACGCCAGGCCCGTGTCGTTGCGTTGAACAAGCCGACGGATGAAGAGAAAGGGCAGTGGTATTACCAGCGGTACGTGCAACAGTTGCCGACCTTGGGTGAGATGGTGTTTTATGACCGGTCTTGGTACAATCGCGCGGGTGTCGAACGGGTTATGGGGTTCTGCTCTCCCAACGAGTACTTGGAATTCATGCGCCAGACTCCTGAGTTAGAGCGGATGTTGGTACGCTCGGGCATTCAGCTTTACAAATACTGGTTCTCGGTCACGCAGGAAGAACAGCAACGGCGCTTTCGGAGCCGTGAAACCGACCCATTGAAACAATGGAAATTGTCGCCGATTGACAAAGCCAGCCTGAGTAAATGGGATGACTATACTGAGGCGAAAGAGGCGATGTTCTTCTACACCGACACGGCCGACGCGCCCTGGACCATTGTAAAATCCAATGACAAAAAACGCGCGCGTCTGAATTGCATGCGTCACTTTTTGTCGACGTTGGATTATCCTGACAAGGATCACGAGATTGTTGTTGAACCTGACCCTCTGATCGTGGGGCAGGCGCATCATGTGATTCATCGCTCGGACCATATTCTTGGAACGGCACTGCATCCGGATGTGAAAATTGGCTAACGGGTCGGGTCATCACCAGACAGGGTGATGGCCCACTTGGTACAAGTCAAGTAAGTCTCACATTGAAATAAACCTGTTCTGCTCTTGTCTTGCGCTGCGGGCAAGCCTAAGGCTGGCGGGATGAACAAGGTGATGACATATCCCGGCCATTTGCGGGCAATTACAGTGCTGGGCCTGCCATTGATTGGTGGGCATTTGGCACAATATGCGATCGGTCTGACCGACACCATCATGCTGGGATGGTACGGGGTTGAGGCACTGGCCGCAGTGACACTGGCCAGCAGCTATTTCTTTGTTCTTTTTCTGTTTGGCGCAGGGTTTGGCTTGGCCGTTATGCCGATGGTGGCGACTGCTGCGGCTGAAGAGAATGAGACCAGCATACGCCGGTCGACTCGCATGGGTCTGTGGCTGTCTTTGATCTATGCGACGGTGATGATGCCCCTTCTGTGGTGGTCACAACCTATACTGATTGCATTGAAGCAAGAACCACAAGTCGCTGAAACTGCAGCGATTTACCTGCGTGTGGCAGGGTGGGGACTGTTCCCCGCATTGTTGGTTATGACCCTCAAGTCCTATTTGGCCGCACTTGAACGAACGCAGATTGTGCTCTGGATCACGGTTGTTGCCGCTGTTGTGAATGGATTGACGAACTATGCGTTGATTTTCGGCAATTTGGGTGCGCCTGAGTTGGGAGTGATGGGCGCGGCCATCGCTTCGGTCGTGACGCAGATCGTGTCACTGGTGGCGGTGGTGATCTATGCGGTGAAGGCGTTGCCGGAACACAGTCTGTTCCAACGTTTTTGGCGTCCGGATTGGGAAATGTTCATGAGCGTTCTACGCCTGGGCGTTCCGATAGGCCTGACGACACTGGCAGAGGTGTCTTTGTTCGCTATTTCAGCGGTGATGATGGGCTGGCTGGGTCCGGTGCCACTGGCGGCGCATGGTATTGCTCTGAATCTCGCGTCTGCGACATTCATGGTGCATCTGGGACTGTCAAATGTAGCAACAATCCGCGCGGGAAATGCATTGGGTCGTCGAGATCGTGCACATCTTGAAAAAGGCGCCATTACAGTGACCGGAATGTCGCTGGTGGTTTCAGTCTTGACCATTATTCTGTTCTTGACCTGTGCAGAGCCTCTCATTTCCTTGTTTATGGAATTTGATGATCCGAAACGGCCAGAAATTCTGTTGATTGGCACCGGGCTGCTGGCAATGGCTGCTTTGTTCCAACTGGTCGATGGCGCACAGGTGATCGCACTGGGTCTTTTGCGCGGATTGCAGGATGCCAAAGTGCCGATGGTGATGGCCGCGCTCAGCTATTGGGCGATCGGGATACCTGCATCGTATTACTTCGGCTTCGTTCAGGGCATGGAAGGGATCGGAGTGTGGCTTGGCCTGGTGCTGGGCCTTGCCTGTGCCGCTGTCCTTTTGATGTCGCGATTCTGGCTGCGGTCTGTGCGCGAGGTTGGCGAAGTTCCGGCCTAAGGGATCAACCTTTGCTGATCCGATCTGATTTTTTGCGGACAAGCACCGAGCGCAGATCATGCATAGCCATCAATAGCCGATCCGTGACGTCCTCCAACTGCTCATCCGTGGCCTTGGACTGCGCCCATTGCGTCGTCAGATTCAGATGGTCGACGGCGCGATGAATATCATCCAAGTCGCGGAGGGATAGCAGGGCTTTCCGCTCTTCCATCCAGCGCGTGATTTCGGCTTTGTCCGCGTCGGACAGACTACGTCGACCCTGTGGTTTGACCTCACCATTGCGGATGTTGACCACTGCGATCTGATCCATTTCGATCCGACGTTGGCGGTTTTCCGTATCGATCTTGAACACTGCTGCGCCATTCTCGCGTACGCGGAAGTAATATTCGGGCAGGATTGTGGACATGGAAACCTCAGGTCAGGGACGCGCAGAAGCGTTGGATACGGGTGCAAGCCTCGGTCAGCGCTTCATCAGATGTCGCGTAGCTGACTCGGAAATTGGGAGATAGACCAAAGGCCGCGCCAAACACCACCGCAACGTCGGCTTCTTCCAGCAGGGCAGTGGCAAATGCTTCGTCCGAGTCAATCACCGTCCCTGCCGGGGTGGTCTTTCCGATCAGGCCAGCGATGGACGGGTAGACATAGAATGCGCCTTCAGGTGTTGGGCATGAAATGCCATCGATCTGGCTAAGCATATCGACCACCAGATTGCGACGGCGTTTGAATATCTCGTTATTTGGCGCAAGAAACGCCTGAGTCCCATTCAACGCTTCGACCGCAGCCCATTGGCTGACCGAGCAGGGATTCGACGTGGACTGCGACTGCACTTTACGCATTGCCGCGATCAACTCGACCGGGCCCGCAGCATATCCGATGCGCCAGCCGGTCATGGCATAGGCTTTGGAGACGCCGTTGCAGGTTAGCGTCCGGTCGTAAAGCCCCGGTTCCACTTGTGCAGGTGTGCAGAATTCGAATCCGTCATAGGCCAGATGCTCATACATATCGTCGGTCATCACCCAGACATGCGGGTGCCGCATCAGCACGTCAGTCAGCTCTTTCAGCTCTGCTCGGCTGTAGCCCGCACCGGTTGGATTGGACGGAGAATTGAAGATGAACCATTTGGTCTTGGGCGTAATCGCTGCTTCTAACTGATCGGCCGTCAGTTTAAAGTTGGTCTGAAGCGAGGTTTCAGTAATCACCGGTGTCCCGCCTGCCAGCAAGACCATATCCGGATAGCTGACCCAATAGGGTGCGGGGATGACGACCTCATCCCCCTCATTGAGCGTGGCCATAAGGGCGTTGTAAAGCGTCTGCTTGCCCCCGGTCCCGACCGAGACCTGAGCGGGCGTATAATCCAACCCGTGGTCACGCTTCATCTTGGCGCAGACCGCCTGTTTCAGCTCAGGGATACCATCTGGCGCAGTGTATTTCGTCTTGCCTGCGGCGATAGCAGCAACAGCGGCGTCCTTGATGTTCTGCGGTGTGTCAAAATCCGGCTCACCAGCACTCAGCCCAATGACATCGCGTCCGGCAGCTTTCAACTCGGCCGCTTTGGCTGTCATGGCGATGGTGGGCGAGGGTTTTACGCGTGACAATGTCGCAGACAGGAAACTCATGGGTGGCCTCAGTTTGTATGTTCAGCCTGACTGTCATAGGGTGCGCCGAAATATCGATCAAGCCAATTGAACCTCACCTATTGGAGACCCCAATGAACGACGAAACGGACTGGTTCGGACCGGACACTGCAACCTTTGGAGATCGCGTCGCGGGCGCGCGCGAGGTTGCGGGTATGACACAGACACAATTGGCCCGTCGTCTAGGGGTTAAAAAGGCGACGATAATTTCTTGGGAAGATGATCTGTCCGAACCCCGTGCCAACAAGCTGTCGATGATGGCCGGGCTGTTGAATGTCTCGATCATGTGGCTTTTGACCGGCGAAGGCGACGGCATGGATGAGACCAGCCTGAACGGCGATGTCGACTCGGAGCTGCGTGATCTGGTGGCAGAACTGCGTACAATCAGGGGTGAGATGCGTGCCGGTTCAGAGCGTTTGGCCAGGGTGGAAAAGTCGCTGCGCCTGAAGCTGGAACGCAGTCAATGACCGAATCCCGAGAAACTCGGATCAAGCGCATGAAAATGCGCTCGATGCGACGTGGTATCAAAGAGATGGATTTGATCCTGACAGCCTACGCTGATCGCAACCTGACTTTGATGGATGACGACGGGCTGAATACCTATGATGCGTTGCTGCACGAAAATGACCAAGATTTGTATCAGTGGGTCACCGGTCAGGCCAGCCCTCCGACAGAGCTGTCAGATTTGATCGCAGACATTGCGCAAACATTTCAGAAATAAGCGATAATTCAACTTAACCGATTTTTCGGAAATTCGCGTCATGTTTTCAGAAACAGCGCGATGAATCGGAGGATCGGATGAGTATGGAGTTACAGGTCGCCGCGCCAGGGACCAAAGGGTTCATGACGGGTTATCTTGAGGCACTGGCGCTGGTTGAGCGTCTGCACCGCTTGCTTCTTGATGTCATCAAAGATGAATTTGAACGTGTCGGTGTGTTGGAAATTAACGCCGTGCAGGCCTTATTATTGTTTAACATAGGCGATCATGAAGTGACTGCCGGCGAGTTGAAGAGCCGAGGCTACTATCAAGGCAGCAATGTCAGCTACAACCTCAAGAAGCTGGTCGAGATGGGGTATATGCACCATCAAAGATGCGAAATTGACCGGCGTTCTGTCAGGGTGCGATTGACCCAACGCGGGCGAGAGATTCGCGATATAGTATCTGATCTATTTGCCCGTCATGCAGAAGGGCTGCAAAATCGTGGCGTGATTGGTGCGGATGGGATTGAAGAGATATCGGGTTCATTGCGACGGGTCGAGCGGTACTGGACAGATCAAATCCGCTATATTTACTAGCTGTCTAAGCGGTCAGAGGCCAGATTTCATTGGACTGTCCAATGAAGCGGCACCTCATGCCTGCAGATGTGAAACATTCATCAGGGGTGCAGCTCGGTAAGTTCAATGCCCTTCAATTCTCGTTCCAGCTTGCGCCGCATTGCGTTTTCAAAGTCTTCAAATCCATTTGCGATTTCAAGGAAAGCTCCGGGGCCGTGCAGGACGTTGGACTGAAAAAACGGGATCAGGTCGATTTCGCCCTCAAAGTCGCCAGCGTTGATGACCAGACCATTCACGGTCGTGTTCTGGAACGGAAAATGCTTGTAGGCGATTTGAGGCCCGTAGCCATCGTTGTTTTTCCCGTCACCTGAAATGTCGATGGTTTGGAACAGGCAGCGGGGCGCGCGTTGCATGAGCGTTGCACCGTATGCCAAAGCATGTCCCATCGCTGTTGGATAATCATTGGCAGACCTCTCGGAATCGCCGATGCTGTGTGCGGCAGCAAGCAGGTCTGCAGGCGTCTCGATCAAGAGCCAATCCAAAAGAAGTTTCTGGTTGAAACTGCCGGACCATTCGTAGACCGCCAGTGCAACCGGCTGCGGAGACCTAAAAAATGCCTCTTGCACTTCTGGTGCGATCAGGGCGGCGGCCAACCCTTTGCGCTGTAATGCATCTTCGACAGCATCGACCGAAGTTGAGATGTCCATAGCAAGGGCAAGTGCAAGGCGACATTGCTCGGCCCAAACGGGGCCGCCTAAAACGAGCAACCCCAGAGATGTTATCCGGCGGATCACCAATGACCGGTGCTTTCCATGCTTGCCCACGGTTCCGCCGGTTCCAGTGCCTCTCCGTTTTGCAGTAATTCGACAGAGATGTTGTCGGGCGAGCGCACAAACGCCATTCGCCCGTCGCGGGGTGGGCGGTTGATTACGATCCCGTTGTCCTGAAGGTGATGGCAGGTCTCATAAATATTGTCGACACCATAGGCGAGGTGACCAAAATGGCGGCTGTCGCTGGGCAGTTTATCGTCGCCATCCCAGTTATAGGTCAGTTCGATCGGGGCGTCTTCCTGACCAGGAGGGGCGAGGAAAACCAGTGTGAATCGACCTGCTTCACTGTCGTAGCGGCGGGTCTCTTTCAGGCCAAGAAGCTCATAAAATGCCATGGATTTCTCAAGATCCTTCACGCGGACCATAGTGTGGAGGTATGTCAGCCCCATCGCGACTTTCCTTACATTGATTGTGATGCCCAGCACCTTAGCGCGCCGCGATGCGGTGTCGAGAGGGAAGGAATGACACAATTCGCAAATTGCGCGCTACGCCGCACATATCGCGGTTCCGGTGGTTGATAAGCCGATATATAGTGGTGGGCGACTCATTGCTGGAAAGGATGATTTCATGCCTCTGTCTTCCGACCAACTGGCCGAGATTGAAGCGCAACGCGCACAATCGAGCCCGACCCGCCGCGTCGTTGCCGAAGGTATGGAAGATCACCTGTACACGGCGCATCAGGTTCTGGATCACGGATTTGTTCGGGTCATCGACTATATGGGCGATGACGCCGCGATCTGTCAGGCCGCGCGGGTATCCTACGGCAAAGGCACCAAATCGGTGCAGAATGACGAAGGCCTGATCCGTTATCTGATGCGGCATTGGCATTCGACCCCTTTTGAAATGTGCGAGATCAAACTGCACGTCAAATTGCCGGTTTTTGTCGCCCGCCAGTGGATTCGCCATCGGACTGCTAATGTGAACGAATACTCGGCCCGTTACTCGATTCTGGATCGGGAATTCTACATCCCCGCGCCCGAACATGTGGCCGCACAGTCTGAGGTGAACAATCAGGGCCGTGGCGACACGTTGCAGGGCGAAGAGGCCGCACGGGTGTTGGAGATTTTGAAGGCCGACAGCGCGCGATGCTATGACAACTACGAAGCTATGATTGGTCAGGATGGCCAGCAAGGGTTGGCACGAGAACTGGCGCGGATGAACCTGCCAGCCAATATCTATACGCAATGGTATTGGAAGGTGGATCTGCACAACCTGTTCCACTTTTTGCGTCTACGCGCTGACCCTCATGCGCAGTACGAAATCCGCGTTTATGCTGATACCATGTGTAAGATCGTCGCTGACTGGGTGCCGTTTGCCTATCGCGCGTTCGAGGATTATCGTTTGGGTGCTGTCAATCTCTCGGCTCAGATGGTGACCTGCCTGCGCCGCATGCTAAGCGGTGAGACCGTTACTCAGGAAAATTCAGGCATGACAGCGCGTGAGTGGCGCGAGTTCGAAGGCGTTATCCGCGAAAGCTGAATAGTCAGGAAAAAAGAAAATAGCGCGTCCCGAGGTGGGCGCGTTTTTTAGGGGTAGCTAACGGTTAACGGCCGGAAATTGGCCGCCAACCTTATTTGTCTTTCCCGCCGGGGCGGGCCTTGCCTTACAGCGGCTTCAAATCAGACGCCATCTGTCGGCCATCACGTCCGTCTTCCAGCTCGTACGAGACCTTCTGATTGTCAGCGAGTCCGGTCAGGCCGGATCGTTCTACGGCCGAGATATGTACAAACACATCTTTGCCACCCTCATCGGGCGCAATAAAACCATAGCCTTTGGTTGTATTAAACCATTTCACGGTGCCAGTTGGCATTTCCCGTGTCTCCTTCTACTTACACGTTGTCCCACAAATTGGTGGGGGTAGTGGATGGCAATACCGCAACACATCACTGTTCGCCCAAACGATACAGCCCGGGTCGCGTGTTTCGCCTTTTTCAACATTGCACGGTGAAGTAAAAAATCAAGAATAACTGGGCCATGCCAATGGAATTGCCCGATTTTGCAGTGAAGACAGGATCAATCAAACTATGCGCTTCTATGGATTGAAGAATTGCGACACATGTCGCAAGGCATTGAAATCGCTTCCGAATGCGGAGTTTGTCGACGTGCGGGGGCAAGGTGTTCCCGAAAATATCCTGTCGGAGGCGTATGAGGCTTTCGGCAAAGCCTTGCTCAATACGCGGTCAACAACCTGGCGCGGATTGGATGAGTATACACGAAATCGGCCGGTGCTTGAGCTGTTGGTTGATCATCCTACCTTGATGAAGCGACCATTGATTGAGGCAGATGGCCGGATGTATTTGGGCTGGACGCCTGAAACGCGTCAGGCCCTTGGTGTTGCCTAATCAATTGCCTATGTGACATGGACAACAAGCGGAGACCTGTGAATGCGAAACGCTGCCATGATACTAGGTGTGATTGCCGGGCTGATCGGAATGGTCGTCGGATTTTTCGGCTATGGCTTTGTGGAACTGATCGACCAATTTGGTGAGATCGAAGGGATTGCCGAGCAGGTCGATAACCCGGAACTGATCCAGACCGCTTCGATTGTGGCACCACTATTGGCGATAGTGGGTGGAGCGATGGCTCATTCACGTGCTCTGGTCGCGGGCATATTACTGCTAATTTCTGCGGCGGGGATGTATTACGCCTTTGGCTTTGGCGTCTTCACAATGTTCCCAATTGCCTTTGCCGGAGCAGCAGGAATGCTTGGGCTCGCGGCTGGAAAACCGGACGAGCCCAAGGCGCATTTTTAAGTCACTTCAGGCGCAGCAGCCGATCCAGTGATAGCGGGCCTGCGCCGTTGATTACGATCACCAGCAATAGGAATGTCCACATCACGCGCTGATCCATCAGCGTGATCGCGTTGTCGAACAAGCCACCTAGTTTGACGCCATGTCCAGTAACATCGGTCAGGGTCTGCACCCAGACAAATCCAATCATGCCAAGGGCGGCGAGACGGGTCAGCAGGCCGACCAGCAGCAGTACGGGCAATACAAACTCAGCCACGGTTCCAAAGAAGATGACAATTCGCTGGAAGAAAGTCATTTGGCTGACGTCATACAGGACGGCTTCGGCCGCCTTGGGGAAGATTTGCCCAAATGCCCCGGCGGATGGCGAAAATATTGAGCCGTCAATCTTCAGTGTTGCCGAGTTCCAATAATAAACGAACAGGACAGCGATAAAAACAACCCGAGCGAGGGTAGGCGTCAGCCAGCCGGACGTGTTCGCCACTTTGTCCATCGTGTCATTGTAGGTAGAGATCAGGGCAGTCATGTGTCCAGCCTTTCGATAGTCACGGAAGTTATTGCACCGCCCTGCAAAAGCAGTGCCAGAGTGGTTCCAAGGTCAAACTCGGGCGTTTCCGCCATGGTGGCTTCGAATGCTTCACCGATGTTTTGCCCGTTTTGAACGCGTGCGATCCATGCCGCGCCGCCTTGTGGCAGCAGCTGCGGGGCAGGATCGTATTCGGGACGTGTAATCAGTACATCCTGAGCGCCCGCTTCAGGTTTCGGGGCGCCGTCTTCAGTGTTAAACAACCAGATCGCGTGAACAGGCCATTCAGATCTTAAAGCAGTTGCCGCAGGTGCGAGGGTCAGCTTGGCGCGCATCAAATCTTCTGGTGGGACGCTCAATGCCTCGGGGTCGATAGGCTGGCAATCGGCGGCGTGATAAGCCCGCCGCAACGCCAGCTCCAGCCGCGCTACATCTGGCAGGTATCCCAGATGCGACAATTGCTCCATACCTTCCAAAAAGGCAGGGAATTCGTCACCGTAAAACATCATAAGTGGTGAGGTAGGCGGGTGCTGGCGCAGGAAAATCCCGGCAAGCCCATCCATGTTCTGTGATCCCAGCAACTTAGCAATGACTGGAAACGCCTGATGCATTGCCTCTGTCAATGAAACGGCGACATTGTTGCGATACACGCTGAAACGACGGCCCGCCGCGTTTGCTTGTGCATCCACCAAACCACCCGGAATCGATTTGTTGGCGTCCAGCAAAGCGTCATGGAAGGTGGTTTGCGATACGTTCATGCGGGAATCTTGTCCAAAGCAGATTTGGCACGTTCGGCTTCGGCCCTCAGGATTGGCCAGTCCGGTACGTCGGTATCCCATTCGATCAGCACCGGCTTGGGTCCCGATTTGTCCAGAACGTAGTCCAGCAATGCCCAGACCGGATCAACCACCTCGCGCCCGTGGCTATCGATTAGCAAGGGATGGCCGTGATCGTCTTCGTCTTCGTCATGACCGCCCAAATGAATCTCACCCACCTTATCGAGCGGGTAGGCGTCGATATAGCCCTGAGGTGAGAAATCCAGATTAGTGGCAGAAACAAAGACGTTGTTCACATCCAACAGCAAACCACATCCGGTGCGGCGCGTTATCTCGCGTAGGAAATCAGGCTCGGACCAGGTGCTTTCTTCGAAAGCCAAATAGCTGGAAGGATTTTCCAACAGCATTTGCCGTCCAACGACCCCTTGCACCTGATCAATATGATCGCACACGCGGGTCAGAGTGGCATCGGTATAGGGCAGGGGCAGCAGATCATTCAGGAAGTGACTGTCATGAGTTGACCATGCCAAGTGTTCCGAGAAGCTTGCTGGGTTCAGCCAACCAACCAAGTGTTTCAGGCGTGCGAGGTGATCTGGGTCCAGCGGTGTTTCACCACCAATGGAGAGGCCAACGCCGTGAACGGATATGGGAAATTGTTCGGATAGATGGCGCAGTTGTGCTAAAGGACGCCCGCCATCGCCCATATAGTTTTCTGCATGAATCTCAAGCCATTCTACTGGCTTAGCATGCTCAAGGATTTGCGAGAAATGCTGCGGTTTATATCCGACGCCTGGGGCGGCGGGCAATCGATTTGATCTGAGAGCATTGTCTAACATGTGCAAATCCCTTGATCATCACAGAAAGGGCGGGCGATGGTGCCCGCCCTTTCCGGTTAATTCGGGCAGTCTTATGCAGGCAGATCGCGTTCCAGCGGCTCGAGCGAGCCTTTGCGGTCCGCACCATCTGCTGTTTTTGGCAGCTCAATGTCCGCGCAGGTGCCTGCGTCAACCAGAGTCCATGCATTACCCTGATAATCTACAGTTGACGTGCCCGCGCAGGTCGTACCGGGGCCAGCCGCGCAGTCGTTTTGACCGGCCAGCGAAACGCCATAGCATTTCTCTTTGGCCTGAGCGGTCGCCGTTGTTGCAGCGCCGGAAACGGCGGCGGCAACTGCGCTTGCGATAACCAGTGTTTTTGCGGTGTTCGACATCTCGGATTTTCCTTTTGCTGACTTTAAGTGTCTGCTTGTGACAATGACAAAGGTAGTAGCTTGATGCTCAGAGTTGAATTCACGAGCCCGTGTCTCACAACCCCGTCAAAGACCGTCATGGCCCCTTGAAGGTTAACAAACTGTTTTTGAAATGAAAAATGGTATTTGTTTCAATCCGGCCCTAAAATCAGGGCCGGATTTTCGGCAATTTGGCACCGAATGTTACAGCAGATCTGGCGGCGTTGCGGCCTGACCCAACTCTTTTGTTACAGATTCAAGCGGCTGAACTTGCGTCTGTTTTTCACCGAGACGGCGGACACTGACCGTGCGCTCATCAACTTCGCGGTGACCGACGGCCAGAATGATCGGGACTTTGCCAACCGAATGCTCGCGGACCTTGTAGTTAATTTTCTCGTTACGAATATCAGCTTCGGCCCGAACACCAGCGGCGCGCAAGGCTTCGACCACTTCGGCCACATACGCATCAGCCTCGGACGTGATCGAGGCGACTACGACCTGCCGCGGCGCAAGCCAGAAGGGCAGCTTGCCTGCGTGTTCTTCAATCAAGATGCCGATAAACCGCTCGAACGAACCCAGTGTCGCGCGGTGCAGCATGACCGGACGGTGTTTGCCGCCATCGGCGCCGATATATGTGGCGTCTAGACGTTCTGGCAGAACAAAGTCCACCTGATGGGTGCCGCACTGCCAGTCCCGACCAATCGCATCGGTCAGAACGAACTCCAGTTTCGGGCCATAGAACGCCCCTTCACCCGGGTTGAGTTCCGGTTCGATCCCTGCGGCACGGGTCGCACTGAGCAGGGCGGCCTCAGCCTTGTCCCATACCTCGTCGGAGCCAGACCGCTTTTCGGGGCGATCCGAGAACTTGACCGAGAAGTTTTCAAACCCGAGGTCTTTGTAGATCTCGGACAGGAACCGAATGAACTCGGCGGTTTCAGATTCGATCTGGTCTTCGGTGCAGAAGATGTGCCCGTCGTCCTGGGTAAAGCCGCGTACGCGCATGATACCGTGCAGAGCACCCGAGGGTTCGTACCGATTGCACGATCCGAATTCGGCCATACGCAAAGGCAAATCGCGATAGGATTTCAGGCCTTGGTTGAATATCTGCACGTGACAGGGGCAGTTCATCGGTTTCAAGGCGTTAATAGCCTTTTCCCGCGCATGTTCCTCGTCGACTTCGACGATGAACATGTTTTCCTGATATTTGTCCCAGTGACCCGAGGCTTCCCACAGCTTGCGGTCGACAACCTGAGGCGTGTTGACCTCGACATAACCGCCCTTGCGCTGCTGACGGCGCATATAGTCCTGAAGTTGGGTGTAAACGGTCCAACCATTGGGGTGCCAGAAAATCTGCCCCGGAGCCTCTTCCTGCATGTGGAACAGGTCCATCTCGCGGCCCAGCTTGCGGTGATCGCGCTTGGCGGCTTCTTCCAGCATATGCAGATACGCCTTCAGCTTTTCCTTGCCGGTGAAGGCCACGCCATAGATGCGTTGAAGCATGGCGCGGTCGCTGTCGCCGCGCCAGTAGGCACCGGCAATGGACATCAGTTTGAACGCATCGCCCGGCACCTGTCCGGTATGCTGCAGATGCGGACCGCGGCATAGGTCCTGCCAGTCGCCATGCCAGTACATGCGCAATGGCTCATCGCCCGGGATGGCCTCGATCAGCTCGACTTTGTAGGGCTCGTTATTGGCCGCATAGAAATCGATCGCACGCTGACGATCCCAGACCTCGGTGGTCACGGCGTCGCGCTTGTTGATGATTTCCTTCATCTTCTTTTCGATCTTGCCGAGGTCTTCTGGAGTGAACGGCTCGGCCCGGTCGAAGTCATAATACCAGCCGTTCTCGATCACGGGGCCAATGGTGACCTTAGTGTCCGGCCAGATTTCCTGCACGGCGCGTGCCATGATGTGCGCCAGATCGTGACGGATCAGCTCATTGGCCTGCGCTTCGTCTTTCATGGTATGGATGGCGATCTGTGCATCGGTTTCGATGGGCCACTGCAGGTCCCAATGTTTACCATCGACCGTCGCCGAGATCGCTTTTTTCGCCAGCGATGTTGAAATGTCGGAAGCGACCTGAGCTGGCGTGACGCCTGCGTCAAAGGTACGGGAATTGCCATCGGGAAAAGTAAGGGAGACTGACTGTGAGTCCAGGGCCATATCGGCTCTCCTCGTCGGTTTGGCGCCCACTGAACGCCCGGTTGCGGGTTATGTGTGTTCGGCTCATGTGGCAGGTGGGGATGCGCGTGTCAAGGGTGGAAACGAGAGGCGCTGCCCCTCGCGCACCCCGGGATATTTTTGGCCGGATGAAAAAGGGGTCGGGGAATTGCGAAGCGCGTGATGACGTGCATGATGCGGGAAAAGAAAAGAGGATTTCATGGCAGAGACGAAATTTCTTGAGACAGCGCAGGGGCGACGGCTGGCTTATCACAAGTCTGAAGGAACGGGGCCAACCATCGTTTTTCTGGGCGGATTGAAATCGGACATGGAAGGCACCAAGGCTGTGCATCTTGAGGCCTGGGCCAGGGCGCGAGGGCAGTCTTTCTTACGCTTCGATTATTCGGGGCATGGTGAAAGTTCCGGTGAGTTTACCGACGGGTGCATTGGGGACTGGCACGAGGATACGTTGGCTGCAGTCTCACGGTTGACCGCGGGCCCGTTGATTATTGTGGGATCATCCATGGGCGGATGGCAGGCATTGTTGCTTGCGCGGGTTATGCCTGAGCGGATGGCGGGTATGGTGACGATCGCCGCAGCGCCGGATTTTACCGAAGACGGGTATTGGGCTTCGTTTTCAGATCAGCAGAAATCTGATCTGGAGACCGTTGGGCATGTGGAGCTGCCTTCGGACTATATGGAGCCCTACGTCATTACCAAGCGGATGATTGAAGATGGGCGGCAGCGTCTGGTTTTGCGTACGCCGCTTAAATTGCCCTTCCCGGTGCGTTTCCTGCAGGGAACGGCAGATACGGCGGTATCCACTGAAACAGCAGTAGGCTTGCTTAACCACGCGTCGGGTCAAGACATGCAGCTTCTGCTAGTCAAAGACGCGGATCACCGATTCTCGGATGGACCGTGCCTTGGTTTGATCGAGCAGGCCGTTCGCGACGTAATAGGAGGCACCTGATGCAGCGCTTTGGCTGGATTTTGGGGCGTCTGCTGCTGGGATTGGCCCTGATTGGTGGGTTGGTCTTCGTATTTGGCCCCCGTGAGCCTGTAGACCTGCATCCCCGTTTCGATCCACGCAAATTTGGTGAAGGCGTTCAGGTCTATTTTGAAAGCATCGAAACTGCCTATGACGACATCGAGCCGGGGGTCGAAAAGCGTGTGATCTGGCAGGATGAGTTTTATGAGCAGCGAACACCGTACGCCGTGCTTTATATCCATGGGTTCTCGGCCTCGTCAGAAGAGATCAGGCCGGTGCCCGATCGAGTCGCAGAGGCGCTGGGCGCCAACCTTGTTTATACCCGGCTTCAAGGGCATGGGCGTGATGGTGACGCGATGGCTGAAGGGACAGCATCGGGCTGGATGCGGGATGCGGCCGAGGGGTTGGCAGCAGCCCGGGCAGTCGGAGAGCAGGTAGTTGTAATCTCGACATCTACTGGCGGAACTCTGGCGGCAGCAGCTGCGCTGGATACCGAACTGAGTGCGAATGTGGCCGCGATGATTTTTGTCTCTCCGAACTTCGGTGTGAACATGGCTGCGGCCTGGGTGCCAACTTTGCCTTGGGCGCGAGATTGGTTGCCTCTTTTGATGGGGGCCGAGCGGGATGTATCCAGTTCTGATACTGAAAAGAATAGGTATTGGACAACAATCTACCCATGGGAGGCGGTTGTGCCGATGTCTGTCATCGTAGATGCAGTCTATGGGTTGGACTTTTCAGGTGCACCGATCCCCGCGCTATTCTGGTTCTCGGATGACGATCAAGTCGTGCGGCCGGACAGAACGCATGAAGTGGCAAAGGCATGGGGAGGCCCGGCCTCGGTTGCATTGGTGACCATGGGCCCCGGGGATGATCCAGCTTCGCACGTTGTGGCGGGGCGGTTGATGTCGCCCGGTCAGACGGATGCAACGGTCTCAGGTATGTTGGAGTGGCTATCGGAGCAGGGGATTGAGTGATGGAACAGCGTGTAAGTCTGATCACGATCGGCGTCGAAGACTTAGAAACAGCCGCTGTTTTTTATGAGAAACTGGGCTGGCGACGTGTTGAAAGTCCGGATGGGGTGATTGCGTTTGATCTGATCGGGCAAACGCTGGGCCTCTATCCACTTGCCGCTTTGGCTGACGAAATGGGAGTGGACGTCGCAACTCTGGGAGGCGGGTCAATGACGTTAAGCCATAACTGCCGAGCGAAAGATGACGTGGCAGCGCTGATTGATCAGGCGGAACGTGCCGGAGCGGAGGTGCTCAAGCCAGCATCAGACGTCTTCTGGGGCGGACATCACGGGTATTTTCGCGCTCCGGACAAGACGATCTGGGAAATTGCGTTCAACCCGTTCTCGACCTTAGCAGCGGACGGTTCCTTTCGCTGGAACGGGTACTGATCGTGCGTCGGCCGGGCAGCATGTGGAGCCTCGAGAACCTGGGTCGTGTGCGCCTTTCCCGGCATTTCTTCATGCGGGATTTCCTTTATTCCGAAATTGGAAACTTTCACGAGATACAGAACGTACCTGACAACCCCGATCTTGCGATCGAAACGGGGCGTGCGTTTTGTGAAACACTGATGGATCCACTGGAAGAGACCTTTGGGCGGGTCGCTGTACGCTCGGGCTATCGTTCTCGGTCCTTGAACCGGTTCGGGAACGAGAACAGATTGAACTGCGCCCGCAATGACAACCCATTAGAGTGCCACATCTGGGACTGGGGCGAAGGCGACGCGCGTGTCGCGGGTGCTTCGGTCGTTATACCATGGTTTGCCGACCGGTATGAACAAGGGCGCGATTGGCGGGATCTTGCGTGGTGGTTGCATGACCATCTGGATTACTCTGAAATCTGGTTTTTTCCGAAACTCTGCGCGTTCAATCTGGTATGGCGGCCCAAGCCTGTTAGGCGGATCGACAGTTATATTGCGCCGCGCGGCTGCTTGTTGCGGGCGGGGGCCGATCCGGAAGAAACGCTGGCACAAAGGCAGGCGCGCTACGCGGATTTTCCGCCATTCAGGGCGATCAGTTATCCCTGAAGTTTTACTTGCCCGCCCCTGGCAATCCTCTCATCCTGTAACAAAACAATAAACAACGAGCGGAGGGCGCCAGGGTGATCGAGCCGTTGGTTTTGCTGCCCGGATTGATGTGTGACGCGCGGTTGTTTCAGGCGCAGATCACAGCGATGTCGCATGATCGTGCGGTCACGGTTGCACCAATCACCGGTGGTAAGCGGATAGAGGAGATCGCGTCGGGTCTGCTGGATCAACTACCGCATCGGTTCGCATTGTGTGGGTTTGGTCTGGGTGGAAGCATCGCGCTTGAAATTGTGCGACGCGCGCCTGAGAGGGTGACACGATTATGTTTGATCACGGCAGAGGTGCAGGCGGACACGCCTCAGATCGCTGCAGACCGCGAAGAATTGATCATAGGGGCGCAGGCGGGACGGTTGGACGACGTCATGCGCAGCGTGATCGGTTCAGACATGCTGGCCCCAGGACCGAAACGAATTCCGATTCTCGATGATGTATTGCAGATGGCCGGGGCGTTAGGACCGGATGTGTTGTGCGACAGATGCGAATATTGCAGCGGCGTCCGGATCAGCAAGGCACGTTGCGACGGATCAAGAGGCCGACCGTGATCATGTGCGGTGCTCATGATGCCGAAGACACGGTGCGGAAACACGCTTTCGTGGCAGATCTCATTCCGGATGCGGTGCTGCATGTAATTGATGGAGCTGGACATTTCCCAACACTGGAAGCTCCTGACACAGTAACTGAAACGCTGTAGGACTGGGTTCAAACTCCGCTACGGCTGACCTAGTCGTAGAAAGCTGCGCGTTCTTCTTTTGTTAAAATGGTCGGTTGAGCAACGGGGGTGCCCGTCTCGGAATCGAAAAACGGTGTTTTCTTCCAGCTTCCCGACAGGCGCGATTTTAGAACCCGCTTCAGCAATCCCATGGCCGCGTAGCGAATTTTTTCATGAGATTGTTTGCCATCAGGCCCGGGCACAAATCCGCGTGTGGTAACGGGACCAAGACTGTTGCTGTCGGGGATGCGTTTCACAATAACCCCCGCGAATGGAAATTTGGGGGTCAATGGCGTTGTTGCCAATGGCGCGTTGCAGCATTTGGCATACCACCGCAACATGCCCTTGGGACTAAGCTGCATCAAAGCCAAGTGCTCGGCTCCTCGGTCTAACTCGATTTCTTCCGGGGCCATCTGAAAAATGTCGACAGGACCGGGGGCCGGGTCTGGCTGTTTGAAATAAAGCTGGGCTGCGCGACAATCATGGCAGAAGCAGACGACATGCGTACCTGATTTGACGCCGCGCTCTGTGATGCGGCCAGAAAGCGCGCCGCAGTCACAGCTGAAGGAAAGTTCCTTGGCTGCGGTGCCGCTCATGCCACTTTGTTGCTATTGGCGGCGCGACGGCGTGGTTTCTTGCGGCTGTTTTCATTCATGAAATCAATCACAAGCGGGCGGATGTTGTCACGCCAGCTGCGGCCCGCGAAAATACCATAATGGCCAGCGCCAGGTTCGACATGGCTGGCTTTTTTGCTGTCCGGCAGGCCGGTGCACAAATCAAGCGCTGCAATGCACTGACCGGGTGCCGAGATATCGTCGTTCGCGCCTTCAACCGATTTCACGGCGACATCGGTAATCTTGCCGATATCCACCTTGTGTCCGGCGACAACAAATTCGTTCCGCGCAATCTCGCGGTTCTTAAAGACCCGTTCGACGGTTGAAAGGTAGAACTCGGCCGTCATGTCCATCACGGCAAGATATTCATCATAGAACCGATTGTGGGCATCGTGATCCGAAGCTTCATCCCGGATCACCCGCTGGATTTGGTCCGAAAACGCCTTGCTATGACGCTCGGCATTCATCGACATGAACGAGGCAAGTTGCAGCAGGCCGGGATAGACCATGCGACCGACCCCTTTGTATTTGAAACCAACGCGCTGGATCATGGTTTCTTCCAGTTGGCCCATTGTAACGCGGCGACCAAAATCCGTGACCTCGGTTGGGGTCGCATCCGGATCGACCGGCCCACCGATCAAGGTCAGTGTGCTGGGCTGCGCTTTTGGTTCGACTTCGGCCAGATAGGCGGTTGCGGCCAATGTCAGAGGGGCAGGCTGGCAAACGGCGACAACGTGTGTGTCGGGCCCGAGTTCTTTCATAAAATCGACAAGGTAGAGGGTGTAATCCTCAACATCGAACTTGCCTTCGGACACAGGGATATCGCGCGCATTATGCCAATCGGTGATGTAAACCTCGCAATTGACCAACAAGCTTTTGACGGTCGAGCGCAGCAGCGTCGCATAATGGCCCGACATGGGTGCCACCAGCAGAACTTTGCGAGGCTGCTCTTCACGCCCGTTGACGCGGAAGTGGATCAGGTCGCCGAACGGGCGCTCAAGCACTGTTGTGACATCGACCAAATGGTCCTTGCCATCTTCGCAGGTGAAGGTGCGAATACCCCAATCGGGTTTGACGACCATACGTTGGAATGTTCGCTCGGTTACTTCACCCCAGGCTGCCATCCAGTTGAAGGCCGGATTGGGTGTCATCGAAAACAGGGGATAGGACGCCATCGCGCTGGCGGTTGCACCAAGCCATTGGTTGGTGTTACGCATGGTTTCCATCAGGTCGTAAGTCATCATGTAGCGCATCGAATGTGCCTCCTGAGTATCAGCCTGAGAATTCGGACCATTCGCCGCTTTGCCCCCCGACGCCTACGACGTTATTCTGCACAGCAGCGAGACTAGGGGGGAATTGTTAAAATGACAACTACCGACGACCAGACGCCAGAATTGACTGAAGAACATATTGAACGACTTAAAGAAAATATGGGCAAAGTCGAAGAATTGTCCAAACGCCTCGTCGAAGTCATGGCGGGAAAAACGCCGCATACCCCTGCGTTAGACGGCCCGAATCAAGAGCTTTTTGCAAAAGCAGCAACAGCCTATTGGGCCGATGTCATGCAAAACCCCTCAAAGCTGCTGGAACAACAGATTGAGTATTGGGGAAAGTCAGTACTCAACTTTGCCGAAGCGCAGAAAGCGATGACTTCTGGCGAAAGCGAAGAGCCGGACGCCCCAGTCAAAGATAAGCGGTTTTCCAACCCGATGTGGGACACCAACCCCTATTTCCGCTTGATCCGCCAGCAATACCAGGCCAATGCTGATGCGATCGCTCAGGCTGTCGCATCTGTTGATGACCTAGATACCAAAGACAAACAGCGCCTGCGTTATTTCTCGCAACAGATCATCGATATGATGGCGCCGACGAATTTTCTGGCCACCAACCCCGATGCGCTGGAGAAAGCCGTCGAGACTGAAGGTCAGTCATTAATACAAGGGCTTGAAAACCTCGTATCCGATCTTGAGGCCAATGACGGCGAGATGGTTGTCCGGCTCGCCGACGAAAGCGCCTTTGAGATCGGTGGCAATATCGCGACAACGCCTGGAGACGTCGTTTACCGCAATCGGATGATGGAACTGATACAATATAAACCGGTGACCGAGACGGTGCATGAAACCCCGATCGTTCTGTTCCCGCCCTGGATCAACAAATTCTATATCCTCGACCTGAAGGCTCAGAACAGCTTGATTAAATGGGTGACCGAGCAGGGCTATACCCTGTTTGTGGTCAGCTGGGTCAATGCCGACAGCTCTCATGCTGATATCGGGATGGAAGACTATATTCAGGAAGGGTTTCTGACTGCCATCGAAGAGGCCAAGAAAATCTGCAAGGTCAAGCAGGTCAACGCGGTAGGCTACTGCATTGCTGGAACGACACTCAGCCTAACCCTTTCGCTAATGAAGCAACGCGGCGACAAATCGGTCAAATCGGCTACCTTCTTCACAACTCTGACGGATTTTGGCGAGCAGGGAGAATTTACGCCGTTCCTGCAAAACGATTTCGTAGATGGGATCGAAGATCAGGTTTCAAAAGACGGCGTGCTGAAGGCCTGGATCATTGGCCGGACGATGTCTTTCCTGCGTTCACGGGATCTGATCTACACACCGGCGATCCGCAGCTACATGATGGGTGAGACACCGCCCGCCTTCGATCTGCTTTACTGGAACGGTGATGGGGCCAATCTGCCAGGAAAGATGGCGATCCAGTATCTGCGCGGTTTATGTCAGGGCAATGGTTTCGTGACGGACGGGTTCGAATTGCTGGGGCAGAAGCTGCATATCAAAGATGTGGATGTGCCGCTTATGGCGATTACCTGTGAAACAGACCATATTGCCGCCTGGAAAGACTGCTATCGCGGTGTGCAGCAGATGGGTTCGAAATCAAAATCCTTTGTCGTGTCTGAGTCCGGTCATATCGCAGGCATCGTCAATCCGCCCAGTAAGAAGAAATACGGCCACTATACCAACCCTGATCTTAAAGCGGATGCTGAGACCTGGCTGAAAGAGGCTGACTTCCACGAAGGTTCGTGGTGGCCGATGTGGGAAGCGTGGTTGAAGAAGCGGTCAGGCAAGCAGGTTCCGGCCCGGGATACCGGCGATTCGGATCATCCGCGCTTATGTCCGGCTCCGGGGACCTATGTTTTGGTCAAGGCAAACCGCTGATATCACTTTGAAACTCAAAATTTTCTGCATCGCAGCAAGAAAAAACTTGCAATGCTGCGATGCAGCAATCATATTGCCTTCAAGCTGATGAGAACCGGGGTGGGCCCGGAACGGCTAGAAGGATTTAGGACAATGGCAAAGACCCAAGACTTTACCGCGACCCTGAAAGACATGATGGGCGCGTTCCCGGTTGACACAACCGCTCTGGAAGACGCATTCAAATCGACCGCTTCGCTGAACGAAAAGCTGTCGGGTGTTGCTCTGGACGCAGCTGAAAAATCGGCTGAAATCTCGAACAAATGGACCAAAGAAACTCTGGCCAAACTGACCGAGATGTCGAAAGCAAAAACCGAGCCTGCAGATTACGCAAAAGCCGCAACCGACTTCGCAAGCGCGTCGGCTGAAGTTGCTGCTGAAAACCTGGCTGCTTTCGCTGAGATTGCGAAAAAAGTTCAGACCGAAACCGTTGAGCTGCTGATGGCGGCTGGCAAAGACGCTGCAGAAGATGCAACTGCAGCTGTCAAAAAAGCCACCAACGAGGTGACTGCTGCAGCAAAGAAAGCAGCAACTGCAAAGTAAGATAAGACTGCGACTTAGCACCCATTCCTCCCAAATGGTGCAATCGCTGCGGGCAGGTCGCTTGACCTGCCCTTTCTTTTTGTTCTGCAGTCGCATAACCTCTGCTGCAACGCATCATCCTTGGGGAGGGTACAGGGTGTCGGAACAAGAAAAACCTCTGCTGATCAAGCGTTATGCCAGCCGTCGGCTGTATAATACTGAGACTAGCGATTACGTGACGCTTGAAGATATCGCGGGCTTTATTCGCGACGGGCGTGAAGTGCAGATCATCGACCTGAAAACCGGCGATGATCTGACCCGCCAATATCTGCTTCAAATCATTGCCGAACACGAAAGCCGTGGCGAGAATGTGCTGCCGGTCAACGTCCTGAATGATCTGGTCCGTAGCTACATGGTGCCGGGCGGGGGCATGATGCCACAATTCCTGCAGAGCTCGTTCGAGATGCTGCGTGAAAGCCAGTCCAAGATGATGGAAAACATGAATGCGATGAACCCGATGTCACAGATGCCGGGTTTCGACGCGATGCAGGCGCAGCAAAAGGCTTTCCTGAAGGCAATGACCGGGGGCTTGGCTGGCAACTGGTCCAGCCCCGAGCAAGAGCCTGAGGCACCGTCCGAGCCGAAAGAAGATCTGGACGACATCAAGAAGCAGCTTGCCGATTTGCAGCAGAAGCTTTCAAAGCTGAGCTGATTTTACCGATGCGTTGGCTGTTTGTGCTGTGCGCGGTGCTTTGGGCATCCCAGACTGCAGCACAAGGGCAGTTCACGTCGATCTGGGAACCTGTCTGCACATTAGGACACGATACCGCTGCGGGCTGCGATGATATCCGCGCGCGCGAAATTCTGGACGCTTCGACTGAACCTTGGCGCGCGATAGGGCGCGTCAACTTTGCCAGTCGTAGCCAACGGTCGCACTGCACGGGTGTTCTTGTCGCTGAACATTTGGTTCTGACCGCAGCGCATTGTCTGTTCAACACTGCCCGTCAGCGCTGGATCCCTCCTGGCAGCATCCGCTTTGCATCGGGTTATCAACGCGGTGAGGCCATTGCTGTCTCATCCGTCACTGCCTACCGGCTTGATGCAGAGCAGGGTGTCGGTGGTCGTTTCAACAATCGCGCTGATCTGGATTGGGCCGTATTGGAACTGGACCAGCCGATTGGAGTCCAGTTGGGCTTTTTCTCGATTTTCCAGACCGCTGAGAGGGTCGGTTCGGTCGTAGGGTACCCCGGATTGCGCCCGCATGTGCTGAGTCAAACGGGCTCATGTGCCCCAAACCCGTCAGGTGATGGGCTTTTCCATGGGATTTGCCCGGTCATGATGGGAGATTCTGGTGCACCGTTCCTCGTACAAACCGATGCGGGCCTCGCCGTTGCAGGAATACTATCGCGTATTGCACCAACCCCCGATGGGATTGATGCATTGTTTCTGTCTATACAGGAGTTCGATCTGGGCAGGCGTTAGAGCTAGGTGCCATAAACCGGCATCGGACCAACAACTTCACCAATCGAGGCCAGTAGGATGTCGGCAATGACGTCCAGCTCTTCGCGTGTCAGGCGCACAGGCAGGCGCACATCACAGGCCTTCATCAACATTGCGCGGGTCTGCGGCAGATCAAACTGCTCGGGCAGGAACTGCCAGTTCCAGAAGGCGCGGGCATTGTCCTGACTCATGCCAAACACCTGCACTTTGACGCCACGCGCTTCGGCAGCAGCGGCGAAGGCGCGAATTTCTTCGTCGTTAAGGTCAACCAGATTAAACTGGATTGAATCCGGTGCGCGCTGCTCGGGCGCCAGAGGGGCAGGGACATCGATATAGGGCGACGTGTTCAGTCGATCAGCCACATAGTCATGGTTTGCCAGCCCGTCGCGCACTCGGCGGGCCAGTTCGGGGATTTGCGGGCGAATGACTGCGGCGCTGAGGTTGCTCATGCGCAAGTTATACAGTGGCAATCGGTTCTGCCATTTGGCAAAGGCCTGTTCCAGCTCTGACGAGCCCGAGTGTTTTTTCCAGTTATGCTCGTACGCACCCGACATGATGACCGCCTGAGCAACCAGATCAGCATCATCGCTAACCAGAATGCCACCTTCACCGGCGTTGATCATCTTGTAAGACTGGAACGAGAAGCAGCCTACCTTGCCGATAGTGCCAATATTACGCCCATGCCAGGTTGTGCCCAGTGAATGGGCCGCGTCTTCGATCACAGGGATATCGAGTGCGTCACACAACTCCATGATGGCGTCTATATCCGAAGTATGGCCGCGCATGTGGCTGATGATCACCGCCTGCACGCTGTCGAGCTTGGCGGCGAAGTCGGCCACATCGACGCGATAATTGTCGCCGACTTCGCACAGAACCGGAATGCAATCCGCGTGCACGATTGAAGACGGCACGGCCGCAAAGGTAAATCCGGGAATCAGAACCCGCGCATCGCGGGGTAAGCCCAACGCTTTGAGCGACAGAAATAGTGCTGCGGAACAGGACGAAACAGCGAGCGCGTATTTCGTGCCAAGTAGTTCTGCGAATTCTGTTTCCAGCAGGGCGACAGGCGCATCCTGCGGGGCGGTATAGCGGAACAGATCGCCTGACTTCATCAGGGCGTCGATGGCGTCTCTTGCGGCTGCGGGGATAGGTTCGGCTTCATGAACGTTGGGTACAAGCGTCATATTTGGATTTCCCGAATTTTATCTTTGGGAAATATAAATTCGATGCTCTGACAAGCCAAGTCCCAATTCGCATCGTCAGCGAGATTTCACCAATTCGTCGTATGGAATGTGTTCAGATACCCAGCCTGTCGCGCGTCGCGTACCAAGTCATCGCCAAGATCAACAGGGGCGTTCGCAATGCGGGTCCACCAGGGAATGGCAGCGCAGGAACGCGGGCCATGGTATCAAACCCCTCAGCCTGTCCCTGAATCGCCAGTGCCATTAGTTGCCCCGCATGGGTCGCAGTGCCAACGCCGTGACCGGAATAACCCGAGGCGGACAGGATATTCGGTGCGATCCGGGCGAGGTAGGGCATACGCCGCATGGTGATACCGAGGGTTCCACCCCAAGCATAGTCAATCTTGACGTCTCGCAGATGCGGGTAAATCTCGGTCATCGGTTTGCGCACCTTGGCGGCGATGTCCTCGGGGAAACGATAACCATAGCTTTCGCCACCCCCAAACAGCAGCCTTCCATCTGCACTTAACCGGAAGTAGTTCACCACGAATTTCGTGTCAGCAACGGCGATATCCTTGGCCAATACCTTTTGCGCCTCGGCGCCCAATGGCTCGGTTGCCGTGATGAAATTGTTGATGGGCATCACACGCGATGCAACTTGCCGGTTCAGATCGCCGAGATATCCGTTGCAGGCCAGAATAACGTTATCTGCGGTGATCTTGCCTTTTTCCGTGCGCACAGTCACGCGAGCGCCCTGATCGATGCCAAGAACCTCGGTGTCTTCATGCAGTCGTAACCCCGCTCCGACCGCG
This sequence comes from Ruegeria sp. YTSA064, assembly GCF_059610325.1. Classification (NCBI taxonomy): domain Bacteria; kingdom Pseudomonadati; phylum Pseudomonadota; class Alphaproteobacteria; order Rhodobacterales; family Roseobacteraceae; genus Ruegeria; species Ruegeria sp. YTSA064. The sequence goes on along the minus strand of NZ_JBXWNK010000001.1, from coordinate 306,040 downwards.
GCGCGCGCGAGGCCAAGCGCATAGTTCAACGGATGCAAATGCGCCGCACCATTGTCCAGATACCCACCCGCATAGGCAGGTGAGGGACAAAGCCCGCGCGCAGCATCGGCATCCAGGGCTTCGATTTGGTCGTATTTGTATCTGCCCGACAGATGCGCCGCGTGATCATGTAGCTCAGCGCGCTCCGAGTCGTTGAAGCCCAGAACCGCAATTCCTGGCTTCAGATCGCAGTCGATCTGATGCTTTGAGATCAGTGATTTGACCAGATCCTTTGCATCTTCGGCCAGATCCCAAAGCTTTAAGGCGTCGTCATCGCCAACGAGCCGCTCAAGATCCTCCTGGTCCATCCGCTGTGCGCTGCCCAGTTGGCCTCCGTTGCGACCCGAAGCGCCAAAGCCCGCGCGGTGAGCTTCGAGCAGGACAACATCGAACCCGGCCTCAGCTAAATGCAAAGCGGCCGAAAGGCCCGTATATCCGCCCCCGACAATGCAGACGTCCGCGGTGTGGTCGCCTACAAGTGCCGGATAGCGGTCGAATGGATGCGCAGTCGCGGCGTACCAGCTCGGCGGGTACTCCGCCTTGCGATCATTGGAATACAGCAGGTTCATCGCGTCGTTGCCTTAGACGTTCATCAGCAGATGCTCGCGTTCCCACGGGGAAATGACCTGCAAGAACTCTTCGTACTCAGCACGCTTGACGATGCCGTAGACGCGGGCGAATTCAGGACCCAGAACTTCGTGCAGGGCTGTTGCTTCATCAAACAAGTCCAGGGCTTCACCCATGATCTGAGGGATATCGCCGTCGCCTTCATAGGCGTCACCGTAGAATTGGCGGCGTGGGCGTTCTTGCTGAGTCAGCCCCAAATAGCCGCAGGCCAGTGACAATGCGATGCCCAGATAAGGGTTGCAGTCCATGCCTGCGATGCGATTCTCGACCCGTCGCGCCTCGGGGCCGGACAGAGGTACGCGAATGCCGGTTGTGCGGTTGTCGCGCGCCCACTCCAGATTGATCGGAGCCGCGTGGTCTTTGACGTAGCGGCGATAAGAATTCACATACGGCGCCATCACCGCAAGCCCTGCGGGCAGGTGGTTTTGCAAGCCGGCGATGAAGTTGTAGAAGGCGTCCGTTTCTCCGCCCTGAGGGCCCGAGAAAATATTCTGACCCGATTCCATATCGATAATTGAGTGATGGATGTGCATGGCCGAGCCCGGCTCATCCTCGATCGGTTTCGCCATGAATGTTGCAAAGCAGTTATGACGCAGCGCGGCTTCGCGGATCAGACGTTTGAAGTAGAATACCTCATCGGCCAGTTTTACAGGATCGCCATGACGCAGATTGATCTCCAACTGCCCGGCCCCGCCTTCTTGCGTGATCCCGTCGATTTCAAACCCCTGAAACTCGGCAAAGTCGTAGATGTCGTCGATCACCGGCCCGAACTCATCGACCGCCGTCATCGAATAGGCCTGCCGCGCCGCCGCCGGACGGCCCGAGCGGCCCATCATCGGCTTGATCCCTTGCGCCGGGTCTACATTCGGCGCGACAAGGAAAAATTCCATCTCAGGGGCGACAACCGGCTTCCAACCTTTGTCGTGATACATCTTCACAACGCGTTTGAGCACATTGCGGGGGCTGAAAGGGATCGGCTCGCCATCTCGGTCGAACGCGTCGTGAATCACCTGCAAGGTCCAGTCGCCCGTCCAAGGAGCGGCCGACGCAGTTGAGAAGTCGGGTTTCAGGATCATGTCCCGCTCAATGAAACCGTCCTCACCTGCAGCTTCGCCCCAATCCCCTGTGATGGTCTGGTAGAAAATGCTGTCGGGTAGGTGAAAATAGGATTGCTTGGCAAACTTTGACGCCGGGACCGCCTTGCCGCGGGCGATGCCGGGCAGGTCAGAGATGATGCATTCAACCTCATCCAGCCGTTTGCCTTCAAAGTAGGTGCGTGCCGCTTCAGGCAGTTGATCTGTCCAGTCGGCCATTAGGCCCTCGCTTTCTTTAGGAATTCTGCCATGTGGCGACCGATTTTGGCATTGTCATCCGGGGCATCATGCCGGTTCGCGGCCGCCTGCATCAACGCATCAGGAACCACACCTTTGCCTCGGGTCTCCATCAAGCCCTGAATGAAGTCATTTCCATATTCAGGATGGGCCTGCACGGTCCAGATCGTATCGCCATAAGTGACCATGGCGTTTTGGCAAAAGTCATTCGTGCCAGTGACCACAGCACCTTCGGGCAGTTGGGTCACCTGATCCTGATGCCATGCGTTCAGGGAGACGGATTGATCGCCAAAACGATAATCGGTGCGTCCAATGGCCCAACCATCTTTGAACTTTTCCACTTTTCCACCAAGGGCTTGCGCGATGATCTGGTGACCAAAGCAGACACCGATCAGCGGGTTTCCGGTTTTCTGAATGTCCCGGATCAATTGCTCGAGCGGTGGTATCCACGGGTGATCTTCGTAAGCACCATGGCGTGAGCCCGTGATGACCCATCCATCCGCCTGATGTGCGTCCTCAGGAAACTCGCCATCGACGACTGCATATGTCTGGAATTCGAAGCCGTTGCCGCCCAGCAATGCACGAAACATTCCATCATATTCCCCGAATTGATCATACAATTCGTCGGGTGGGTGGCCGGTTACAAGGATGCCGATTTTCATAGTTCACCAAATTTGATCAAATTTATTCTAGCGGAGCAGAACGAGGCGGGCAAGAGGCTCATACGCTCTCGAGATAGCTAAGCCAGTGGCTTTCTGGGGGCCGCTCTGCGAAGCGTGCGATTTCCTGCCGTTTTGTCATCGCCATGTAGCGGATCAGGTCAGCAGGGAAGATGCGCGCAACCAACCGGTCTGTCTCAAATGCGGAAATTGCCGAGGACCAGTCGGGAGCAAGCTGCGGAAGGTCTGCAACCTCATAAGCATTTCCGGATATCGGAGCAGGTGGCTGCAAGGCGTCCTCTATACCAAGCAGCGCGGCACCTAGCACGGCGGCCAGCATGAGATAGGGGTTGATGTCTCCCCCAGCGACGCGATGTTCGATCCGTCGGGCGGCAGGGGCACCGCCCGGAATGCGCAGGGCGGCTGTGCGGTTCTCATAGGCCCAACTGGCACCAGTGGGGGCATGCGCGCCGGGTACAAGCCGTGTGTAAGAGTTTCCGTGCGGCGCGAAGATCAGGGTTGAGCCGGGCATTGCGGCCAGACATCCCGCAACCGCTGAGCGCAGCAATTCGGTGCCTTCGGCCCCCCCGTCGTCAAAGATATTTTGGCCATCAGCGTCTATAACCGAGAAGTGCACATGCATCCCGTTGCCAGCATCCTCGGCGTAAGGTTTGGCCATGAAGGTCGCAGTGAATCCGTGTTTTCGTGCAAGACCACGCGTCAAGCCTTTGAAAAGCCACGTATCATCGGCGCAGCGCAAGGCGTCCTGATGATTCAGGTTGATCTCAAATTGACCAATCCCGCTCTCAGAAATGGCGGTTTGGGCCGGGATGCCCATTGCGGTGCAGCCATCGTAAAGATCGGTGAAGAACGCATCAAAGGCATCCATCTCGGCCATCGATAGAACGGCCTCGTCCTGCAGTCTGCGGCCGGTGACCGGGTTGATAGGAGCTTGCGGTTGGTCGCCTGAAGCGTCGAGCAGAGTGAATTCCAGCTCAGTGGCGGCAACAACCGACCAGCCTCGTTCTGCATAGCGGTCCAGTACAGCAGATAGCGCGTGCCGGGGATCGCCCGCAAAGGGAGTTCCATCATCATGATAAAGGCACATGGGCACCAGAGCCGTGGCTGTGTCGAGCCAGGGCACCGGAACTGGGCCCCGCCCCGTCGGACGTAGGACGCCATCGGCATCTCCGCTTTCGAAGACCAGCGGGCTGCCATCAATATCGGCTCCCCAAAGATCGACATTGAGCGCTGAGAACGGCATTCGAACAGCCCCCTTATCCAGCTTGCTGGCATAGGAGGGCGGCACGCGTTTGCCGCGCATCTGTCCGTTCAGGTCACAGGCGGCGACGCGAAATGTGTGCAGGGCGCTCAGGTCCATTGGGGGCTCCGTGGTCTTGTCACGAGAGGTTTAAATCAGGATTGGCGCCTTGTCACTAAATTTGATCAAATTATGAGTCAACGCTTTTTGCGATGAGGGCCGAAGCTGGAAATCTTCCAACTTGTACAGGGATCAAAACCGCTTTCTTCCGAGTTGTACAACAGTTAGGCACCTGATTGTGCCCGGAGCGGTGATGCCTATAGTCTCGGGTATGTTCATCTTTCTTACTACTGCATTACTGATCGCTGGCGGGATCGGCTATTATCTCTGGTCCAAAAAGCAGGCCCGCGCGGCACTGCTGGCGACCCATCTGACCTCGCATCAGGGTGACATCATCGAACAACAGGTGCCCATCATCCGGCGGCTACCCGCCTCATTGCGCAGCCACCTGGATGGCAAAGTGAATCTGTTTCTGGATCAGGTCAGCTTTTATGGCTGCGACGGGTTGGAAGTGACCGAAGAGATGGAGCTGTCGATTGCGGCGCAAGCCTGTCTGCTCGTGATCAACAGTGACCTATGGTACGATAACCTGACGACGATCCTGATCTATCCCAATGCGTTCAAGTCAAAGCAGCAGCGACGCTCGGGTTATGTCGTGTCTGAGAAAGAGATCGTGAGAACCGGCGAAAGCTGGGATCGCGGGCCGGTCATTTTGTCATGGGCACACAGTCGGCAGGGCGCGCTGGATGATCGCGATGGGCAGAATGTGGTGCTACACGAATTTGCGCATCAGATTGATGATCTGTCCGGAGGTACGAATGGTGTGCCGATCCTGAGCGAAGGGCAGAGTTTTGCCGAATGGGAAAAGGTTTTCCTGACCGCCTATGACGCGCATGTCCACGCTGTTGAGAGCGGGCGGCGTACGGTAATCGACCCCTATGGTGCGACGGGGCATGAAGAGTTCTTTGCGGTCTCGGTCGAAGTATTCTTCGAGCGCCCCCGTGCGTTGAAGCACGAGGTGCCAGAAGTCTACGAGCAGCTTTCGAAACTGTTCCGACTCAATCCAGTGGACTGGGCTTAGCGGGCAAGGTTCAGGCGGAACCGCATCTTTGCTTTTCGCTCGGCTGGCAGGTGGCGGTTCAGGCGTTTGTTGATCATGCCAAACCCCCAAACGATCACCAGCGTCAACAGGATGAAATAGAATGCCAGAATCGGGTAGGGGATGAACGGGTTGAACGTCTTGTCCGCGAAATAGCTGGCGTAGTACAGCGCATCGCCCCTTTGCTGCCAGGCCGGGAAGGCCGAGAAGAAGACCAGCGTAGTTGCGTGGAACAGAAAGATCGCCTCGTTCGTATAGGCGGGCCATGCCAACCGCAGCATGGTGGGCCAGACGATGCGGCGGAACCGGGACCAGCCCGACATGCCGTAGGCATCTGCCGCTTCAATATCTCCCTTGGGGATCGAGCGTAGGGCGCCATAGAAGATCTCGCCCGAATAGGCGGCTGTGTTCAGGAACAGCACAATCAGGGCGCCCAGCCAAGCCGAGGTCAGAGCGTCAAACATCGGGTAAGTTTTCTTCAGTGACAGGAAGAAGAAATATGCAAAGAAGAACTGAATGAAGAGCGGCGACCCCCGGAACAGGAAGATGAACCACTCGGACGGTTTGCGCAGCCATTTGTTGGTGGATGCTTTTCCAACGGCCAGTGCAGTGGCCAAAAAGAACCCGGTCGCCAGCGCCATCGCGCCGAAATAGACGTTCCAGATCATGCCCGAGCCGATCAGGGTAAACTGCTCACACAATGTGAAATCGGTCTTGGGCAGAAGGCGTTCACCGAAGCCAAGCGAACGGAGGCCATAATCCTGTATGGTCTGGATGCAGCTCATGCGGTGGTCTCCTTACGCAGAAGCTCTCCGCCGGATGTTGCCTGACCGTGGGACAGGCGACGCATCAGTTTTTCAAGCCCGAGTTCCGAGAAACGCGTCATACCAAGGTAAAAGATCAGCAATCCAAGGAAGTACCACATGCGCCAATCGCCATGGGGGTACTGCGTGAATTTCGAAGTTTTTGTGCCGCCCAATTCGCGGGCCCAATAGACGATATCTTCGACCCCCAGCAGGAACAGCAGGGGGGTCGCCTTGATCAACACCATCCAAAGGTTGGACAGACCGGGCAGGGCATAGACCCACATTTGAGGAACAAGGATTTTCCAGAATGTCTGGCGTCGGGTCATGCCGTAGGCTTCTGCCGTTTCCAGCTGCGCATGCGGCACGGCGCGCATGCCGCCGAACAAGACGTTGGCAGCGAAAGCGCCGAACACAATGGAAAATGTGATGACCGCGAGGAAAAAACCATAGGTTTCGTGCACCCATTCAGGGGCGCTGCCCAGTGGCAGTTTGGCGGCCTGGCAGACGAGGAAATCGTTGCCCTGACGGATCGGATCGGTCCAGTCGGGGCAGAGAATCTTGTGTCTTACCCACTCAAAACCCTGATCCAGAGCGATCACGAAGAACATGAAAAAAGCAATATCCGGCACACCGCGTACAATCGCGATATACCCTTTGCCCAACCAGCTAACCGGCGGGATATGCGAGCGCGCTGCCATGGCTCCGACAAAGCCAAAACCTAATGCAACCGGGGCGGTGACCGCCAGCAAGGCCAGCACCTTGAGGAATGAGGCGTAGAACGACCAGTGGACACCGTTGGTCAGGTAGCATGAGAACCAACGGAATGTACCCAGCGTATCGGGATCGGAGCAGTACGAGAAAATGGCGGGCCTCTTAGACTGGCAAGGGCGCTGCAGGGACGCGCCCAGCGTTCAGGGCGCGCCACTTGGATCATCAGATCAGAAGGTCGAGGACACTTCCCACTTGGTGATCAGCTCGTTCAGGCTGCCATCGTCCTTCATGGATTGGATCGCTGCGTTGAACTTTTCTTTCAGTTCACCGTCCGATTCACGGATGCCCATGCCGACGCCACCGCCCAGCGGTACGTCATCGGCAACAAATTTCAGCTCACCGTCTTCTTCGACGATCGGTGCGAGGAAGGATTTGTCAGCCAGCACAGCATCGGCTTCGCCGTTGCGGACGGCTGCGATGGTTTCTTCAGGGCTGGCGAATTCGACCAGAGTTGCACCGGATTCAGCAATGTAACCCGCCTGAATGGTCCCGGTCTGAGCTGCGACAACGCCACCAGCGACGTCAACGTCATCGGACAGCGCAACATAGGCAGACGGATCCGGTGGCGTATAGTTCTGGGTGAAGTCGATGACTTCGTCGCGCTCGTCGGTGATCGACATACCTGCGATGATCACGTCATAGTTGCCCGACACCAGGTTCGGAATGATCGAATCCCAGTCGTTCTTGACCCATTCGCATTCCAGATTCGCGCGCTTGCACAGCTCATCGCCCAGTTCACGTTCGAAACCGTCGATCTCGCCCGCGTCGTTGATGAAGTTCCAAGGCGCATAGGCACCCTCGGTGCCCATGCGCACGGTATCGGCCATGGCGATACCGGCGGTCAGCGCCAGTGCTGCAGTGGTCAGAATCAGGTTTTTCATTGTTACTCCCCTTATTGGTTCTGTCCGTTGATTAAGCCGCCTGAGTGGCGGAGAGAAAGCCCTGAAGCCGTTCGGATTCAGGGGTGGTGAATAGATCTTCTGGCAGGCCCTCTTCTTCGATCAGGCCCTGATGCAGGAAGACGACGTGGCTCGAGATATCCGCAGCCATCTTCATGTCGTGGGTCACGATGATCATGGTGCGGCCTTCCGCGGCCAGATCCTTGATCACCTTGATCACTTCCTGTTCCAGTTCGGGATCGAGCGCCGAGGTCGGTTCATCGAACAGCAGCGCCTGCGGTTCCATGCACAGGCCGCGCGCGATCGCGGCGCGCTGTTGCTGTCCGCCCGACAGCTGTGCCGGATAAACATCGCATTTGTCGCCGATGCCGACCTTTTCCAGATACCTGCGTGCGCTGTCCTCAACCTCAGACCGATCTCGGCCCAGAACGGTGACGGGGGCCTCCATCACGTTTTGCAGGATGGTCATATGCGCCCACAGATTAAACTGCTGAAACACCATCGACAGGTTGGTGCGGATGCGCAGCACCTGTTTGGGGTCGGCGGGACGACGGTGATTGTGGCTGCCGGTCCAGCGGACAGGTTCGCCTTTGAACAGAATCTCGCCTTCTTGGCTGTCTTCCAACAGGTTGCAGCAGCGTAATAGGGTGGATTTCCCCGAGCCTGAAGACCCGATCAGCGAGACAACGTCGCCGCGATGCGCGGTGATATCCACGCCCTTGAGCACCTCAAGTTGGCCAAAGCTTTTGTGAAGGTTCTTGATCTCGATGACGGGAGCGGCGTCTGTCACGGGCTGTCCAGATATGATTGGTGTTGGTGCGGTAATAGGGCTGAAAAATCGGGCTAATGCAATGCGCAAATAACAAGTTCACGCTGAGAAATAGCCAATTTGGCCAATGACGCTGTCAGAATTGTCAGTTGGTTGGGCGATTTGCGTGCCGTTAGGGCGAACAGACAGGTAACCTTATGAGATTTGCAGTGACGGTTCTCAGGCTATCGACACCACCATCATACGAACGATATCCAATGCCAACATTGCGGGACTTACCGGCCGTTCGTCTAATCGTTCACGCTTTTGAGAATTTGTTGATAGAACGCGACGTTTGCATCCTCACCAGTAGGCCGTGCGACCCATTCCAAATCTAAACTCAGTGCTCCTGCGGGTACGATTTGCCGCGCGATATCGGGCGGTGTGGTTTCGTCAGACGTTCCATTCTTCCAGTCGTGAAAGGCTGTTGAGTATCGAACGACCGCTCCGCTAACCGGCAAATCGAGCAACCCGCCCTCGGCAAAGAACGTCAATCCGTCACCCATTTCTTCCCCGATGAGTTTGAGCCTGTTTCCCAATCGATGTCTAAGGATCGCTACAAACACTATCGCTGCGGAAAACGTGAATTTATCGACGAGCACAACAACCTGCTTGTTTGCGCTTTCCGAGATCGCGTCGATCAAAGGCATCGTTAGAAGAAAGTCGCCACCAGTATTTCCGCGAACGTCAATCAGAAGTGTTTTGGTCGAGCCGGCGCGCACATGTTCCACTGCGGCTGAGATGGCTTTGGGTAGCGCACTTTCGTTCGGATCAAAGAAGCTTGGTAACACTATTGATAGCCCAAGCTCTTGCCAGTCCTGTATTTCCACAAAAATCTCGGGCTCCCAAGCTGGATCAGCCTTGCCGTGCTCGTTTCTCGGGTAGAGCATCGATCCGGGAACCGTATGTTCATTTGCCAATTTCAGATTCGCTATCTGTCCATTTTCGTCCTGCACACGATATTCGGTCGCTTTGCCGTTTGACGAAAAACCCAAATGTGCCAAAGCGTACGGCCACGCAAAAAGGATCGGACCGATGACCCTTTTCCTTTGGCATGTTCCCGCCAGAAAATTCTCTGCCGTGGCTTCAATTTTGCTCAAAGCCGCACCGTTGATCGCGATCAATTTTCCACGCGGTGCAATTACCCCTGGTGCCGCCCCCATGACTTGCACTGAACGCCCCACGTTCACGAACCTCAGCGGCAGCACCGAGATCGCATCATTCGGGATCAGCCTTGTGTGCCCATTTTGGGGGAGTGCCAATAGGCGCATCGCGGACATCAAGAAGGCTTCGATACAGCCCTCCGAGGCGTATCGCCGGGTTTCACTAAGGCAGCTGTCTATCACGGCCTTATCGATCCGACGAAAGCTGGGATCGGTTGGCAGAGCAGTTTCTAGAATTTGCTTCAGGTCTTCCGTCAGCGCCATGATTCACAGTGCGCATAGCCAATCGTCAATGTCTAGATTGGACACGAAGCCGACATCAAGCTTTCTCAGCTCAGGTAAAATTATCCAGCAGCTTCGTAGTTGGGCTTTTCGCTTGGCTGTGCTGCAATTGGCTCAGGCTTTGGCTGCTTTTTGCCGTGCCAGTGCCGAATCCACGTCGCTGACACCCAACAGGCTTACGACGAGACGCAGCAGCGAATCCTCTTCTCCGCTGCGGTGTCCATCTGCCAATGCAACCGACCACATTGCCTGCACCACGGCTAGGCGATCATCATAGGCAATGGCCTCTTTGATGGCGCGGGTAAAGCGGACGGTGTCGGGGGCTTCTGCCTCAAGATCTTCAGCACAGGCGCGCAGGGAGGCGGCTTCGAACGGGGACAGGCCAAAACGTTCAGCCGAGATGCGGTCGATCCGGGCCATTTCGGTATCGGCATAGTCATTGTCGGATCGTGCAATTCGCACCAACAAGGCGGTGAGGGCCAGACGGGCGTCATCTTCGACAAGCGGGTCGGGCTGCGGCTGCGTGAGCCGGGACAGGAAATCACTGAACATGGTCAAAGATATAGAGGCTGCTTAGGTCGCTTCCAAGCGGCTTTGTATCCGTTCGCGTGCGGCCTTACTGTCGTTGAAGCTGAGACCCATGGCAATGCGGGCTTCTTCGACCATCTTGACTTCTCCTTCATCCGTATTGCCGTCGGCCAGCACCACCTCCCAAAGCGCGTCCAGAGCGGCCAGACGTTCGTTCAGATTGGTGGTTTCGCGGATCAGCTTGCCGAACGTGTCGGTTTCGGGGGCGGCTGCGTGCAGCTTCTCGCAAGTGGCGCGGACCTTGGCGGCCTCGATCGCGTTGTGCTGGTAGAGACGCGCAAGGATGCGGTCGATCAGGCTGATCTCTTCCAGCTTATAGTCGCGATCGGCCTGTGCCACGCGCACCAGCAGCGCCCCCAAAGCCAGTTCGGCATCAGGATCGGGCAACTTGTCATGTTGCGGAGGCCGGAAGGCCTGGAAGAATTTTTTCAACATGAGGTCAAGATATTCCGTAATTCGAGGTGCGCCAAGCGGTGCTAGCCCTCATAGCCCTGAATAATCACAAGATCGGCGGTTGATACCGGTTCACGAAGGGTTTTGGCGGCCTGATATCCTGCACATTCATAACAGGCTAGGGCCTGTTCATAGCTGGGAAACTCGATCACGACTGTACGGGCTCGGGCTTTGCCCTCGACCTCGGTCCTTTCACCGCCACGCACAAGAAATTTGCCGCCATATTCGGCAAAAGGGGCCGCGTTGGCAGCGACATACGATTTGTAGGTTTCGATGTCGTCTACATCGACATGGGCGACCCAATAACCTCTGGCCACGGCAATTCCTCCGCTGGTATCTGATGCAAGGTGCGGAGGAACCGCATAAAATGCAATCCCTTAAAAGTGGATCAACCGCCTGTCTGCAGCGCCTCGCGTGCTTTGTCCTGCAGCCAAGCGATCATTTGCCGATAAGGCACCGGGCCATAGCTGATCCGCGCCACGCCGAGTTTTGCAAGCGTTGGCGTAACCGGCGTGCCGGGCAGGGCGATGATGTTGACCGGCAGGTCGGTGGCCTCGCAAAGCTGGCCAATCATCGCTTCGTCTTTCAGTCCCGGTGCAAAGAAGCCGCTGGCACCAGCATCGGCATAGGCTTTGGCGCGGGCCATGGCATCATCCAGCATCGCCTGGTTATGCGTTTCCGGAGCCGCCTTTAGGAAAATATCGGTGCGGGCGTTGATGAAAGCAGGCACACCCGCAACATCACAAGATTCGCGCATGGCGGCGACACGCGCGGCTTGGGTTTCAGTGTCATAAAGCTCTTTAGTACCAACAATTTGGTCCTCGAAGTTGAAGCCGATTACGCCGGTTTCCAGCGCGCGTTTGACATTGGCCGATATGCCGAAAGTATCTTCGGCATAGGCGCCTTCAAGGTCCATCGTAACCGGGATATCGACCGCCTCAACAATGCGGCGGGCGTTGTCCAGCGCCGCATCAAAGGGGATGTTCTGCCCATCCGAAAACCCCTGTGCCATCGCGACCGGAGCACTGCCGGTCGCTAGTGCCTTGGCCCCCGCATCGCGCACAGCGGCGGCGCTGCCGGGGTCCCAGATATTGTAAAGGATGACCGGATCGCCCTTCTTATGCAGTGCGGCAAAAGTTTCTGCTTGGGTAATCTGGTTGGTCATGGCCGGTCTCCTGTCGCTGCTATGGCGGCAGTTAACCGTGTAACTGGTCGGCGCGTAAAGATATTTCGCGCCGAGGGGTACAATACTGTTATCGGTCCGTGATCAGACCAGACGCGAGGTGTCTTTTGCGGCGCGCACGAACTCGCGGAACAGGGGGTGCGGATCGAAGGGTTTGGATTTCAGTTCCGGGTGGTACTGAACGCCGATGAACCATGGATGATCCGACCATTCGACGATCTCGGGCAGACGGCCATCAGGGGACATGCCCGAGAAGTTCAGGCCGGCTTTTTCCAGCTTGTCGCGGTACTTGATGTCAACTTCATAGCGGTGTCGGTGGCGCTCCTCGATCTGGGTGCTGCCATAGACGTCTGCGACCTTGGAGCCTTCGGCCAGGACGGCGTTATAGGCGCCTAGACGCATGGTGCCACCTTTGTCATCACCGACTTTGCGCTCGACCTTGTGGTTGCCCTGCACCCATTCCTTGAGGTGGTAAACAACGGGCTCAAAACGCTTTTTTCCGGCCTCGTGGTCGAATTCCTCGGACCCGGCCTCGGTGATTCCCGCCGCATTGCGTGCAGCTTCGATGACCGCCATCTGCATGCCCAGACAGATGCCCAGATAGGGCACCTTGTGCTCGCGGGCGTATTGAGCAGCCTTGATCTTGCCTTCAGTGCCGCGTTCGCCAAACCCTCCGGGGACGAGGATGGCGTGGAAACCTTCGAGATGGGGGGCGGCGTCTTCGGTATCGAACACCTCGGCATCAACCCATTCGACCTTGACCTTGACCCGGTTGGCCATGCCGCCATGCGTCAACGCCTCGGCGATCGACTTATAAGCGTCTTCCAACTGCGTGTATTTGCCGACGATCGCGACCTTCACTTCGCCCTCTGCGTTGTGAATGCGGTCGCTGACGTCTTCCCACTTGGCCAGATCGGGCTTGGGGGCAGGACTGATCTGGAACGCGTCCAAAACCGCCTGATCCAGACCTTCGCGGTGATAGGCCAGCGGGGCGTCATAGATGGTGGACAGATCCTGCGCTGCAATAACGCTATCGGGGCGGACGTTACAGAACAGGGCCAGCTTTTCGCGTTCTTTCGTCGGAATCGGTCCTTCCGAGCGACACACCAGAATGTCAGGCGCAAGACCGATCGAGCGCAGCTCTTTCACCGAATGCTGGGTCGGTTTGGTTTTCAGTTCACCCGAGGCTTTGATGTAGGGCAGCAGCGTCAGGTGCATGAAAAGGCACTGACCGCGCGGCTTGTCTTGGCTGAACTGGCGGATGGCTTCAAAGAAGGGCAGGCCTTCGATATCACCCACGGTTCCGCCAATTTCGCAGAGCATGAAATCAACCTCATCCTCGCCAATGGCGATGAAGTCCTTGATCTCATTGGTGACGTGCGGGATCACCTGAATGGTTTTGCCGAGGTAATCTCCACGGCGCTCTTTCTCGAGCACGTTGGAATAAATCCGTCCCGAGCTGACCGAGTCGGTTTTGCGTGCGGCCACGCCGGTGAATCGCTCATAGTGGCCAAGGTCCAGATCGGTCTCGGCCCCGTCATCAGTGACGAACACCTCGCCATGTTCGAACGGCGACATCGTGCCCGGATCAACGTTCAGGTAGGGGTCCAGCTTGCGCAGACGCACCGAATACCCTCGGGCCTGTAACAGCGCGCCCAGAGCCGCCGAAGCCAGTCCTTTGCCCAAGGATGAAACCACACCACCAGTGATGAATATAAAACGCGCCATGTTGTTCGGCTGCTCCCGTGAGACGTCATTATCAGCTGCCCGGCGGCTTACAAAAAACCGCTGCATCACGGGACTTCACATATAAAGGATTCGCGCACATAGCGCAAGAGAACCGCAAGATGCTGTTGCAGTTCCCCTATGAATTTCTAGGTTTTGTGGCTTAGTCGGCAGCCTGCGGGATCAGCGGAGCGTTGTCGCCTTGTGCTGGCGGCAGCAGTTCATCCGCAGATGGAACCGCCGGAGCGCTTTCCTCAGCCGGTGCCGGAGCAGGTACGCCCAAACGATCAATCACCGAGCTGCCCGAAGATTTCTGAGCGGCCAAAATCGTCAGCGTGATCGAGGTTACGATGAAACACGCAGCCAGGATCCAAGTCAGCTTGCCCAGAGCGGTCGCTGCCGCGCGGCCCGTCATGGCCCCGCCGCCACCGCCACCCATGCCAAGGCCGCCGCCTTCGGAACGTTGCATCAGCACAACGACAATCAGGCCCAAAGCCAGAAGAAGGTGGATGATGAGAACGACGTTTTCCATGGTGGTCCTGTACAGCGTGGCGTGTATCGCGTGGTACTTATGCAAGTTTGATGCTGGGGGCAAGTCACGAGTTGGCATCACGTGCGGTGATGTTTCATATCACACCAAAGAGACTGGACAGAGCGCCGTTCTGTCGCGCAGGCTGCGCCCCATGCCACATGATGATCACGACCACCCGCACGCTCTGTTGCCCCCTGAACCCGCGCTTCGCGTCAAGGCGCTTGAAACGATTCTGACCCGCAAGGGGCTGATCGATCCGGCGGCGTTAGATGAAATCATCGACACCTATCAAAACAAGATTGGCCCGCAGAACGGCGCGCATGTCGTTGCCAAGGCCTGGAGTGATCCCGATTTCAAAGCCGCGCTGCTGGAGGATGCCACCTCGGTCGTGGCCGATCTGGGCTATTACGGCCGACAGGGTGAGCACATGGTGGTCGTCGAGAACACGCCTGAACAGCATAATATGGTCGTCTGCACCTTGTGCAGTTGTTACCCGTGGCCGCTGCTGGGTATCCCGCCGGGTTGGTACAAATCCGATGCCTACCGCGCCCGTGCCGTACGCGAACCGCGCAAGGTTCTTGCCGAATTTGGCGTGACGCTGCCCGAAGATACATCCGTACGGGTGTGGGACTCGACCGCCGAGATTCGCTATCTTGTCCTGCCGATGCGCCCCGAGGGCAGCGAAGGGCTGAGTGAGGAAGAACTCGCTGCGCTGGTCATCCGTGACAGTATGATCGGCACCGGGCTGCCCAAGGTGCCATCATGACGCGGATTCATGACATGGGAGGGCGTTTTGGCGATGGCTCGGTTGTACCGGAGGCTGAGGACGCTCCGGTCTTTGCAGAAGACTGGCACGGTCGGGCGCTGGCGGTAACACTCGCTGCGGGATTTCTGGGGCAATGGAATATCGATATCTCACGCCACGCGCGTGAAAAACTGTCTCCTAAAGACTACGCGCGGTTTTCCTACTATGAGAAGTGGATATCCGGTCTAGCCGATCTTTTGGTCGATAAGGGTGTCCTGACGCTTGAAGATTTGCGCGGTGTGGACCGGGATGGTGACCATCCTTTGGCAGAGCGCACCCTGAAGGCTGAGGCAGTCGCGGACGCTTTGGCCAAAGGTGGACCCGCGGATCGCCCGTCGAACGTCGAAGTTCGGTTTGAAACCGGGCAAGCCGTCCGAACTCTGGGCCAAAGCGCAAATCGCCTGGTTGAGGGCGGCCACACCCGACTTCCGGCCTATGCCTCGGGCGCAAAGGGTCGCATTCTCAGATTGCATGGCACCCATGTGCTGCCGGATTCCAACGCCCATGAATTGGGTGAGGCCCCTGAGCCGCTTTACGCCGTCGCGTTTTCCACCTCGGAGCTTTGGGCAAATCCTGAGCATCCATCAGACGAGGTCGTATTGGATCTGTGGCAATCTTATCTGGAGCCCGCATGAGCGATTGTATCACCCATTCGGCCCCGGAGCCGATTTTCGCCGAGCCCTGGCACGCGCAGGTTTTTGCAGTCACCGTAGCTTTGAACGAAGCGGGCCGGTTTGATTGGTCGGACTGGGCAGAGCGGTTTTCCATTACTTTGAAACGGAACGGCCTCAAAAAAGAACTGGATGGTGGTGACGATTACTTTCACGCTTGGTTGGAGACCTTGGAGGCGCTGCTGGCTGAGCAGGGAAAAGCACCCACTGATGATGTCCAAGATATTCGCAATGCATGGGAAGAGGCCTATCTGACAACACCCCACGGTCACCCCGTACACTTACGCTAAAAGCAGAAGGGGCTCTGCCCCCGCCACCCGTCCGGGCGGCTCCCCCCAGGTACTTTTGGCCAGATGAAGCAGGGGATCCGTTTTTCATCTGGCCCAAAGTACCTCCGCCGGAGGCATCGCGCGCAGCGCGATTTTCAACTGCGGCGAAATATCGGTTTCCCTGCCGTCTGTGCCTCGCTATATGAGCCAGGTTTGATTATTCAGCGCAAAAGGACCGGATATGGCCAACGTGGTTGTTGTCGGCGCCCAGTGGGGTGACGAAGGAAAAGGCAAGATTGTCGACTGGCTCAGCGAGCGTGCAGATGTGATCGCGCGTTTTCAGGGTGGACATAATGCCGGGCACACACTGGTCATTGAGGGCGAGGTATACAAACTGCACGCGCTGCCTTCGGGCGTGGTGCGCGGCGGCAAGCTGAGTGTGATCGGCAATGGTGTTGTTCTTGATCCTTGGCACCTGATCAAAGAGATCGGAACAATCCGTGCCCAAGGCGTTGATATCACGCCTGAGACGCTGATGATTGCTGAAAACACCCCACTGATCCTGCCGTTCCATGGCGAGTTAGATCGTGCGCGCGAGAGCCAGAATTCAGTCGCCAAGATCGGGACAACCGGTCGCGGGATCGGTCCGTGTTATGAAGACAAGGTCGGGCGTCGCGTAATTCGGGTGGCTGACCTGGCCGATGACGCAACGCTGGCGCTCCGGGTGGATCGGGCGCTGGTCCATCACAACGCGCTGCGCAATGGTTTGGGGCTTGATCCGATTGATCGGGACGCGTTGATCGCGCAGCTGAAAGAGATCGCGCCGCAAATTTTGCCTTTCGCAGCACCGGTGTGGAAGGTGCTGAATGAGAAGCGCAAGGCGGGCAAGCGTATCCTGTTCGAAGGCGCGCAGGGCGCGTTGCTGGATATTGATTTCGGGACCTATCCGTTTGTGACATCGTCAAATGTGATTGCAGGCCAGGCCTCAACGGGCGTCGGAATCGGACCGGGCTCGATCGACTTCGTTCTGGGCATCGTCAAGGCTTACACGACCCGCGTGGGTGAGGGGCCATTCCCCACCGAGTTGGACGATGCAGATGGCCAGCGTCTGGGCGAACGGGGACATGAGTTCGGAACGACGACGGGTCGCAAGCGACGCTGCGGGTGGTTCGACGCCTGTCTGGTACGCCAAACCTGCGCGACCAGCGGTGTGAACGGCATTTCGCTGACCAAATTGGATGTTCTGGATGGGTTCGAGACACTGAAAATCTGCGTTGGATACGAGCTGGATGGCAAACGTCTGGACTATCTGCCGACAGCCGCCGACCAACAGGCGCGATGCACTCCTATCTACGAAGAGATGCCGGGGTGGAGCGAATCAACCGAAGGTGCACGCAGCTGGGCTGATCTGCCAGCCAACGCAATCAAATATGTGCGCCGGGTCGAGGAACTGATCGATTGCCCGGTTGCCCTATTGTCCACCAGCCCGGAGCGGGAGGATACCATTCTGGTTACCGACCCGTTTGCAGACTGATGAGCGGTAGCGACAAGCCTGGCCTTAGCTACAAAGCACGGCGGCGCTGGTCTCTGGTACTGCTGCTGGTCGGGTTGCCAGTCTATATCGTTGCGGTTGTGACTATCGTGAACTGGCTGGACCGCCCGCCAATCTGGCCGGAGCTTTTGGTCTATGTCGCGTTGGGCATTCTATGGGCATTACCCTTCAAGTTTGTCTTTCGTGGTGTGGGTAAAGAAGACCCAGATCAGGATCAAAATTAGACTTTCCGACTGCCGGTGCGTCATTCGCGAGGCACGCTGACTGCAGCTTAAACGCGTTGCAGGTAAGGGCGGTTAGGGCATGAACAAAGGGCTTTTCGCGGCGTTCGCCGCGTCTTGTGTCGCATACGGCGCTCAGGCTGGAGACTGGAGCTACACGGTCGCACCCTTTTTGGGGGGCTGGAATTCAGGACCTCCCTTGAAGTGGGGCCGAACCCGCCGGTGAACGGGGATACCTCGATCTTCAATATTTCAAAGGGGGCAATTCTGATTGTAGGCGAGGCCCGGAATGGCGGATGGTCCATTGGATGCGAGTTCAACTACCTGAACCTAGGAGACTATGTTTCCATCGGACCATCTAACAACGCCGCCAGTTGAGAGCTTGAGGGCACCATGACATCGCTGGGGGCCGGTTTCGCGGTTTATGAAGATGAACAGTCGCGGCTGGAAGCGATTGCCGGGCTGCGCCATTGGGATCTTGATGTCTCAACCACGGTGCTGGTTCGCACATTCAGCGCGGATCAAACTTGGACTGACCCGTTGGTTGGAGCGCGCTACAGTCGTGCTCTGAACGATCGATGGAGTGTCACCGCAATAGGAAACATTGGCGGCTTTGGTTATGGTTCAGAGTTACAGTGGGAGGCGCTGGCACAAGCCAACTAGAAATGACGACCTGGCATCAGCGTCGCCGGTGGGTGCCGCCATCTGGATGTTGTGTTTCAAGATGGACGTGAATTGATCGATCTGATCCTGACCGGCCCCTACGTGGCGTTGGCCTTATTATTCTAATCTGGTTGGTCGCGCCGAAGCCGCGCTATTAAAAGAATTAGGGCCAGAGTATCCTCTGGCCCTACTACGACTCGAGGGGGGTAATGGATTCGCTGGGACCTAGCCCGCAGCGCGTTCGTTGTCATTGGGGCGGAAGCCGATGTCGGTTGAGGCAGCGAATCGACCACCTCCAGCTTTCTCGATCTTGCCATCGCGAAGCAACTGACCGAAGGAGCGCAGGCTTTCTTCGCGATTAAACGCATCTTGCTTAAGCGAGCGGACCTTGTTCATAAGTTGCGGGCGCGAGAACTGCTCTTGACCTTCGATAAAGGACAGATAGGCAGCTGCAGCTTCAAGCAGATCAGGCAGCGACTGGGCGCCCTGTTCCTGTGCGAAAGTGGCAAATCCGCCTTCTTCTTCACCCGTGTCTTCATCAGTTGAAGTGATCCGGCGCGGCGTAACAGGGCCAGTATCGGCATTCTCGGTATCGATGCGCTGTTCGGCAACCAGCTTCAAGGGGGCGGCCGATTCTGGGGTCGGGCGCTGGCTGGTGACTTCAACCGCGGGACGACGTGGATTGACGACTGAGGCCAGATCGCCGCGAAAATCATCTTCGGGTGTCTTTGTCTTGTCGCCTACGGCTTCGCGTTCGGCCTCGGTCGCGGCGACCGCAGCGCGCAAGTGCGAGTAGGTTTCACGCTGATCGCTGGTAGCGGGATCGTCCAGCTGAACATCTGCTTCGTCCATTAGGCGCGAGACGTCCTCATCTGGTCCAGAAATACTGGGCACATCGGCTTCAGAAATTGCTTCGAGTTCGGATTCAACAAGCGCGATCTCATCCAACAAAAGCGCTTCTTCCTCGACCGAGATGATGCCGTGCTCGATTCCGGTCATTGCCTCAGAGGCAACACTACTGGCTTCATCGCCTAGAATGTTTGATGGGTTTTCTTCCTCGACTTCTGGGGCCTCATCATCCAGATCAGAAAACAGAACGTCGTTTTCCGTTACATCAGCTGTGGCAGGTTCCGACGCTCCGATTTCTTCAGCTTCATCCGCCGATTCCGCGGCAGCGACCAATGCACTTAGATCGTCGGAGGTCTCCTCTACCGTTTCATCTGAGGTCTCTTCAACCAATTCATCTGAGCTTTCTGGTTCCGTAACATGAGCCGCCTCGTCGGCCTGTGCTTCGGCTAACTCGTCGACATGTTCCGGTTCGGCAGCCAGCTCGGGCTTGGGCGCAGGGAAGGTATCCTCTTCTGCTTCCTGCAAGTCGGCGGGATCCAGTGCGCCTGCTTCAAAGGCGGCAGAGATGGCATCAACCTTTGGCTTCACAGGCTGAAGATAGCTGGAGTCTTCGTCCTCTGAATAGCCGGGGGAGACTTCTTCGGAATGCGAAACCACAGCTCGGATGCGCTGGAGTTTGGCCGCAATACTGTCGGCCGCTGGGCTGTCCACTGCAGGAGCGGATTGTGCCGCGACGGGCGCAGGGGCGGGGGGAACAACATCGGTGGTCTGAACAGGTACAGGCTCAGGCGCACTCGCGACTGCAGCGGGGGTCGGTACTGCAGGTGCAGCGGGGGTCGGTACTGCAGGGGCGTCGGTCTCGGTCGCGCGTAGCAGCAGACCGCTGTCGTTCTGACTGGCTTCTACCTTTCGTGCGACATCGCGCTGGGCTATGCGGGTCAGCATCTCGGCATCGGGCTGAGGGGGCTCAGAACCAAAATAGCGGTCGTCCGCCGCGAGATCTCGGAAATACTCGGCTATGGCTTTCATCGTTTCAAATGAATCGTCGAAGCCTTCGAGCGTGCATGAAAAGGTTCCGTAGGAAACGGTAAGTACCTTGTTGTTCTGTACCATCAGACGCATGTCCTTTACAAACTACCAGGCCGATCGCCAGACACAGCAGCAGCAATCGACTCGAAACTCTAGTCATGAAGCTACCATTTTGTGGTTTCATTATGTCCAAAACCGGGAATTATGGTCAATCTTGTGGAATCTGGGGTGATTGTTCAGGCTGAAATGCCAATCGGTCTGTTTGGCGGGGGGGAAATCACATCTGAAGATGTGAGTCTGGTCCTGAATCGCGTCAAAAGCGCTGTTGCAGCGGATGGGGGCGCTGCCGCGTTGATTGATTCGGGTCGAATTCCGGATGCGGTGATCGGCGATTTCGATTCGCTTTCATCCGGTCATCGCGCGCAGATACCGGCTGATCGGCTGCATCCAATATCCGAACAGAACAGCACCGATTTCGACAAAGCCCTTCGAAATGTCATTGCCCCGGTCGTCCTGGCAGCGGGATTTCTGGGCGCTCGGGTTGATCATCAGTTGGTCGCGTTCAATACGCTCGTTCGTTTGCAGGACCGGCCCTGTATCCTGTTAGGGGCACGCGAGATAGTGTTTCACGCGCCTCCCCAGATCCGGCTGGAATTGACTGCCGGAGATACCGTTTCTCTGTTCCCTTTGCGACGGGTGACCGGGCGCAGCGATGGGCTTGAATGGCCGATCAACGATTTGGTGCTTGAACCGGACGGGCGGGTCGGAACCTCGAACCGGGCGCTGGGTGCACTTGCACTTGAGGTGGACGCGCCTGGTCTGCTGGCGATCCTGCCGCGCACCGCGTTGGATCAGGTCATGCAGGCGTTTCTGTCGGGCCAGACCGGGCATTGGCCCGCTCGTGCAGGATGACATAAAGCCCCGCGGAGATGGTGATGCCGATGCCGATCGCCGCCAGCCCGTTGGGCAGGTCGTGGAAAATCAACCAGCCGATCAGGGTGGCAACAGGAATTTCAAGATATTGCATCGGGGCGAGGGTCGCGGACGGTGCATAGCGCAGCGACCACGTCATCAGAAGATGTGCCACGGTGCCGAGCACGCCGATGCCCAGCAGCAGCCAAAGCGTTTCACCCTTGGGCATCGTCAATGACATGGCGGGCAGGCCAGCCTGAGAGCCCACATAGACGATCGGCAACAAGAGAGCTGTCGCCATAGCCCCCGATACCGCTTGCAGCGCAACCGGGTCTGTTTCTTTGGCGATCTGGCGTGTGACCAGCATGAACAGGGCAAAGACCACGGCGACGATCAAAGGCAGTAACGCAGGAGCGCCAACCTGCGCAAAGCTAGGTTGGATGACGAGCAAAGTGCCGATGAAACCCACGACACAGGCAATCAGGCGGCGCGGGCCGACTTGTTCGCCAAGAACGTACTTGCCCAGCAGCAGCATGATAAACGGCATCACAAAAGCAATGGCGACAGTATCGGCCAGCGGCATATATTGCAGCGCTGTAAACATCGCCGCGATCCCAACAATGTGCAGCAGCGTACGGACCATCGTCAGACGCAGGACCCTTGGTGTCATCCGCCATGGCTTGCCGGTCACAGCGATGAGCGGGATCAGGATCATCGCTTGCACGCCGAACCGCACCAGAACCAACAAACCCAGAGCAATGGTTTCGCCCAACAGCTTCGCCATCCCGTCACCAAGCGGAGCGAGCACGCAAAAGCCGAGCATCAATACGATGCCAAAAACGGGACGATCCTGAGTCATGTGCGCGACGCTAGCGTTTTCGCATCAAAGGGGGAAGCTCTGATCTCAGGCGTCGGGCAGGGGTTGGACTTTGGTATAATCCGGGCCAACGCAGGTGGGCAGGCCGTCATTGAGTTGAAGCCAGCTTAGCTTTTCCTCGTGCGCGACATGCAGAGTCGGGGTCAGCGCCTCGGGGTTTTCTAGCGTCGCCACATAGAGGTGCATCACATCCGACATTACTGTCGAGCGGAAGGATATCGGTGTGCCGCAATGGGGGCAAAAGCTGCGCTCGACCCCGGGGGAGGAGTTAAACCTTCTCGGTTGTTCTCCGGTCCAGCGCCAATTGCCATCGCGCACCCCGAAATAGGTGGTGATCGGGGCCGCGCATTGGCGACGGCAGCTATCGCAATGGCAGGTGACACAGGACAGAACCGGAGGATCAACCTCGTATCCGATCTTGCCGCATAGGCAATGTCCGCGCATGTCACCCGCTCTTTCTTGCTGTCAGATCAGCAGTTCGGCACGTTGACGGCCAGCCCGCCCAATGAGGTTTCCTTGTACTTCGCGTGCATATCCTCGCCGGTCTGGCGCATGGTTTCAATGGCCGCGTCTAGGGGCATGAAGTGCTTACCGTCACCGCGCAGGGCGAGTGACGCGGCCGAAACGGCCTTGATCGCGCCAAGGCCATTGCGTTCGATACAAGGCACCTGCACCAAGCCCGCGACTGGGTCGCATGTCATGCCGAGGTGATGTTCGAGCGCGATCTCGGCGGCGTTTTCCACCTGCTCGGGCGTACCACCCATCACAGCGCACATGCCGGCGGCAGCCATGGCCGAGGCACTTCCGACCTCTGCCTGACAGCCCGCCTCGGCGCCCGAGATCGAGGCGTTGAACTTGACCAGACCGCCGATGGCGGCCGCGGTGAGCAGGAAATCCTCGACATGGCTTTCGGACGCGCCGGGGACATGATCGAGGTAATAACGCAAGACTGAAGGCAGCACGCCTGCCGCGCCGTTGGTAGGTGCGGTGACGACTTGCCCACCGGCGGCGTTTTCTTCGTTCACGGCCATCGCGTAGACGCTCATCCAGTCGTTGATCGTATGCGGCGCGTTCAGGTTCATGCCGCGTTCGGCCAGCAGGGCATCGTGGATCCCCTTGGCGCGGCGGCGCACGCTAAGGCCACCGGGTAGGATGCCATCGGTTTTCAAGCCGCGCTCGATACAGTCATTCATGACCTGCCAAAGACGTGCCGTGCCTTTGGCAAAGCTATCCGCGCAACCGCGCGCGATTTCATTTTCGCGCTTCATCTGAGCGATACTTTTGCCGTTGTCCTTGGCCATCTGCAGCATTTCGGCCGCGGATTTGAACGGGAAGGGAACAGGCGCACCTTCGTCGGTTGCTTTGCCTTCGGCCAATTCTTCTTCGGTCAGGACAAAGCCGCCACCAATGGAATAATAGACCTGACGCAATATGACATCGCCTTGTGCGTCAGTGGCCATCAGGATCATGCCGTTGGCGTGGCCGGGCAGATTGTTGTCGTAGTCAAATATCAGATCGGCCTTAGGATCGAAGCTTAGCGTAGGCAACCCTTCTGGGGTTACCGTATGCGTATCGGAAATCTGCGTCAGCGCGGCCTCGGCCTTATCGTTGTCATACGTGTCGGGCACGAACCCGGCGAGACCAAGGATCGTAGCGCGGTCAGTCGCGTGGCCGACGCCGGTGAAAGCAAGCGATCCATGCAATGAGCCGCGCAACCCCGCAAATTCAAACGGTGATGCACGCATCAGATCAAGAAACCGTGCGGCGGCAACCATAGGGCCCATGGTGTGTGACGACGATGGGCCAATGCCCACTTTGAACATATCGAAAACTGAGAGAAACATGTCAGGTAGCTGAGCCTTCTGGAGGGGTGGCGTAGGTTGGAGATGTGAACGGCGTCGCCCCCAAACCCTCGGCGGCGATGACCGATCGGGTTGCCGGGCGAAATTCGAGTTGATGCAGTATCTTTTGCAAATAGGGTGTGTCGGCCAGTTGATACCAACTGCGGTCAGCCTTGGCGGGATAAAGCGCCATCCAGCGCATCATGCAGGCGACATAGACGGTCAGGGCCGAGGGCACCTGCGTGTTGAACCAATCGGGCGCGTCTTGGGCCAAATCATCCAGCCGCTTCAGATGCTGGCGCAATCTGGGGCGAATACCGGCACGCAACGCTTCAGCCTGTGCTGCGTCAATGTATTTCTCAGCGTAGAACAGGATGCGCAGATCGGCATGCAACGTGTTTGAGGCAAAGAACAGCCATTTCAGAAACGCCGCCCGATCGGCGCTTTCGGGCGCGGGGGCCATCTGTCGGTGCGTGTCGGCCAGCCACAACAGGATTGCGGCAGTCTCGAAAATTGGTCCTTGTGGTGTTTCCAATACGGGAATCAGCCCATTGGGATTCAGTGCCCGATAAGCGGCACTGTCTTGTGCGTTACGTGTGCGATCGACCAGCGCCGTCTCATACGTCAAGCCCATCTCTTCCAATGCCAATCGGATTATCAGCGAGGCATTGTCGGGGGCATAGTGAAGGCGATAAGTCGATTCCATGACGTCTTTCTAGAGTGTCTGGCGACCAGTATAGTGATCGATTACGACGTTTCCTATAGGAAACTCGTCGTTAAGTGTTAAGTTAGCGCTGCGATCGAGTGAATTGCCTCTCGCAGTTGCGCGGGGCATTCCCTATAAGTCCGTCAATATTCTGAGGGGAAGCTGCCATGATCAAGGATTTGTCGCCCATCGACAAAGCAAAATATGTTGCGGCCTGCCGTGCCGCCGATCTTGTCCAAAGTGGAATGCGCGTGGGCCTGGGGACCGGGTCGACCGCCGCGTGGCTGGTCCGCCGTCTAGGCGAGAGGGTGCGCGACGAAGGTCTGTCGATCAAAGGCGTTCCGACCTCGACCGCGACCGCGCAATTGGCGCGGGAAGAGGGGATCGAGGTTATCTCGCTGGATCAGGCTGGATGGTTGGACCTGACCATAGACGGCGCGGATGAATTCGATGGTGAATTCAATCTGATTAAGGGCGGCGGTGCTGCGCTGCTGCAGGAAAAGATCGTGGCCACGGCCAGCGACCAGATGGTAGTGATCGCCGACGCCGGCAAAGAGGTCGAGACGCTAGGCGCGTTCCCCTTGCCGGTTGAGGTGATCCCGTTCGGCTGGCAAACCACCCGCACGCTGATCGAAGAGGCGCTGGACACGATGGATGTGCTGGGCACGTCGGTTACTTTGCGGATGAATGGCGAGGCCCCTAAGGTCACGGATGAGGGCAATCACATCTTGGACCTGCACCTCAAACGGATCGGAAATGCGCGGCAGTTGGCGCTGGTGATGAACCAGATCCCCGGCGTGGTCGAGAACGGTCTCTTCATCGACATTTGCGACAAAGTAATCGTCGGCCATGGTGACGGGCGCGTTGAACTGCGCGACCTCAATGAAGGCACCGTGCTGACCAACATGCTGGGCGAGGGTGGGGACAACCTGTTCTCCGATCTGGCAGATTAAGGTCGGGTCAGATAGCGCGGCGGGTATCTGATGAAATCTTGATATTTCAGCGCTCAGGGGTTGGCAGTTTGAATTTTGCGCCCAGATATCCACTGAATTTTAGCCACGCGGCAAGCAAAGGAACGTATGTATGAGCTTTGACTATGATCTGTTCGTCATCGGAGGTGGCTCGGGTGGTGTACGCGCGGCGCGTGTAGCTGCGGGTGAGACTGGTGCCAAAGTGGCGCTGGCAGAAGAGGATCGTTACGGCGGAACCTGCGTGATCCGCGGCTGTGTGCCCAAAAAGTTGATGGTTTTTGCCAGCGAATTTTCTGGGATGGTCGGAGATGCTCAGGCATTCGGTTGGGATATTCGGCCCGGTGGGTTCGACTGGAACTTATTCCATGGCAAGTTGGTGACTGAGTTGGACCGTTTGGAGGGCGTCTATCGCAACATCCTTAAAAACAACGGTGTCGAAAGCTTTGATCAGAGGGCCCGTGTGGTCGATCCGCATACGGTTGAACTTGCTGACGGGACGCGCAAGACCGCCAAGCACATCCTGATCGCCACGGGTGGGCGTCCGGTTGTGCCCGAGTTTCCCGGCTCGGATCTGGCGATCACCTCAAACGAGATATTCCATCTGGAAAAATTACCCGAAAACATCCTGATTGTGGGTGGCGGCTATATTGCAAGTGAGTTTGCCGGCATCATGAACGGATTAGGGGTGAAGACTACCCAGTTCTATCGTGGACCTCAGATTTTGCGCGGCTTCGACGAAGAAGCGCGCGGCCTGATCTGCGACGAGATGCGCCAGAACGGCATTGATGTGCGTCTGGAAACCAACGTGGTCGAAATGACCAAAGCTGGCGACAAGATCCGTGTCAAAGCCACCGATGGCAGTGAAGATCAGTTCGATGTGGTGATGTATGCCACCGGCCGCGCACCCAATGCAGATGATATTGGGCTCGAGGCGCTGGGTGTCGAACGCGGCCGCAAGGGCGAGATCATCGTAGATGAATACAGCCAGACCGGCGTGCCATCGATCTACGCCATTGGCGACGTGACGGATCGGGTGAACCTGACTCCGGTTGCGATCCGCGAGGGCATGGCCTTTGTTGAGACGGTTTTCAAGGGCAACCCGACCCCGGTGGACCACGAACTGATCCCAACCGCGATCTTCACGCAGCCAGAAATGGGCACTGTAGGCCTCAGCGAAGAAGAGGCGGCTGCGCAGGAATCAATCGAGGTTTACACGACTTCGTTCAAACCAATGCAGAAGTCATTTGCAGGTGGCTCGCAGAAGGTTCTGATGAAGCTGATCGTATCGCAGGCGACGCGCAAGGTGCTGGGCTGTCACATTGTGGCTCCGGGGGCGGGTGAGATGATCCAGCTGGCCGGAATTGCCGTGAAAATGGGGGCTACCAAAGAAGATTTTGACCGCACCGTTGCAGTTCACCCGGTGATGGCCGAAGAACTGGTGACAATGCGGCAACCTGTGCGCACGGCTTGATTTGCAAGCGCGCGCACACACGTTACAAGGGAACCCGTGATCACACGGTCCAATATAAGGGAAAAGATACATATGGCGGGCAACAGCGGCGGCCCCTGGGGGGGCGGAGGCTCATCCGGAGGCGGAGGAAATCGGGGTAACAACGGGGACGGGCGCAAGCCCCCCGAAGGCGACGGCCCGCAGATCCCCGAGATCGACGAGCTGATGAAAAAAGGCCAGGAGCAGCTGCGCGTCCTAATGGGCGGTCGCGGCGGCGGTGGCCGAGGGACCAATGGCAAAGGCGGCGGCGGTGGTCCGGCATTTACCAAGGGTACAATTGCAATTGGTGTGTTGGTGGCAGCAGGTCTCTGGGCTGCGGCAAGCTTCTACACCGTTAAACCCGAAGAACAGTCTGTTGAGCTGTTTCTGGGCGAATTCTCGGCTGTTGGAAATCCAGGTCTGAATTTCGCGCCTTGGCCTCTTGTCACCGCAGAAGTGATTCCGGTCACCCGCGAACAAAACGAAGACATGGGTGGTGCCCGCGGCAGCGACGATGGTCTGATGCTGACCGGGGACGAGAATGTGGTCGATATTGACTATCAGGTCGTCTGGAACATTAACGACCCGGCCAAATATCTGTTCAACCTGCGCGATCCGCGCCAGACGATCCGTGCCGTTTCGGAATCGGCCATGCGTGAGATCATCGCGCAAAGCGAGCTCGCACCAATCCTGAACCGGGATCGTGGCATTATTGCCGACCGTTTGCAGGAACTGATTCAGGCGACAATGGACAGCTATGATTCAGGTGTGAACATCGTCCGTGTGAACTTCGACAAAGCCGACCCGCCGCAGGACGTGATTGCCGCGTTCCGTGATGTTCAGGCCGCCGCGCAGGAACGCGACCGGTTGCAGAACGTGGCGGATGCTTATGCCAACCGCGTTCTGGCCGAAGCGCGGGGTGAAGCCGCTCAGGTTCTGGAAGAGGCCGAAGCCTATCGTGCCCAGCAGATCAACAGCGCAATGGGTGAGGCCAGTCGTTTCAGTGCGGTTTTGGAAGAGTACTCCAAAGCGCCGGATGTAACCCGCAAACGTCTGTACCTGGAGCGGATGGAGCAGGTTCTGGGCGATGTTGACAAGATCATTCTGGATGAAAAATCCACAGGATCAGGGCAGGGCGTCGTCCCGTATCTGCCGCTGAATGAACTGCGCCGTAGCCCTGCAGGGGAGAGCAACTGATGCGTAAATCGACAATCATTCTGCCGATCGTATTCGTCGCAATCGTCGGCATCCTGTCCTCGATCTTCATCGTGGATGAGCGCGAGCGCGCGCTGGTTCTGCAATTTGGCCGCGTTGTTGCAGTGAAGGAAGAGCCGGGCTTGGCGTTCAAAATCCCGTTGATTCAGGAAGTGGTGCGCTACGATGACCGCATCCTGTCGATCGATGTGCAGCCGCTAGAGGTTACGCCTTTGGACGATCGCCGTCTGGTGGTTGACGCCTTCGCGCGCTACCGGATTTCGGACCTGAACCAGTTCCGTCAGGCTGTCGGTGTCGGTGGCATCCCGGTTGCCGAGGATCGCCTGGACCGTATCCTGCGCGCTGAAACGCGTGAGGTTCTGGGTTCGGTATCGTCCCGTGATATCCTCAGCTCGGATCGTGCTGCGCTGATGCTGCGAATCCGCAACAGTGCGATTGCCGAAGCGCAGGCGCTGGGCGTTAACGTGATCGACGTGCGTCTGAAAGCCACCGATCTGCCGCAGGCGAACCTCGAAGCGACGTTTGACCGGATGAAGGCCGAACGTGAACGTGAAGCCACTGACGAACGTGCCCGTGGTAACGAGGCGGCGCAGCGTGTACGCGCGCAGGCCGACCGGACCGTGGTTGAACTGGTGTCCGACGCAAATCGCGAGGCTGAAATCATTCGCGGTGAAGCGGATGCCGAACGGAACTCGATCTTTGCCGAAGCCTACGGTGCCGATCCGGAGTTCTTTGAATTCTACCGGTCGCTCACAGCTTACGAAAACGCCCTGCAAGGCGGCAACAGTTCGTTGATCCTGAGCCCGGATTCAGAGTTCTTCAACTACCTTGCTTCGCCGACCGGACGTCGGGCGCCGGCCGCTGCGGCTTCCGAGTAATGGGTATGATCCTTCTGGCCTTTGGGCTGGTGTTGATCGTTGAGGGGCTGGCATATGCGCTGGCCCCTTCGCTTATTGAACGTATGCTGGAAGCGTTGCGCACCCTGCCTGAACAGGCGCGGCGTTTGGCCGGGTTGCTATGTGTCGTCAGCGGTTTGATCCTATTGTGGGGCGCATATCAGGTCGGTTTTTGATGCGATGGTTTCACGCACCGGTGATTTCCCCGCGATCCCGAGTTGCGGGCTTGGCCAAACTGACTACATTGGTTGCTAAGAAGGGTGATCTTTGGTTGCCCGCAAAAGAAGTGTCGACAAGGAGACCCCAAGTGCAGGCGAAAGCGCGCAGTGTGTCCGTCCGGCGGGACGATGTTATGGTAATGATGCGGCTTATGTGGCTGGCCTTTTTGGGGATGCTGCTGGTTCTTGCACAGTCAGTGGCCGCGCAGTCGCGCGGTGACAGTCTGGCACCGCTTGCTGAAAAGATCAGCCCCGCGGTGGTCAATATTACCACCTCGACCCTGATCGAAGGTCAGACCGGTCCGCAGGGGATCGTGCCCGAAGGCTCTCCGTTCGAGGATTTTTTCCGCGAGTTTCAGGACCGCAATGGCGGGGATGACGAAAACCGCCCGCGCCGCAGCAACGCGCTGGGCTCGGGGTTCGTGATTTCGGAAGACGGGTATATCGTCACCAACAATCACGTCATCGCCGAAGCCGATGAAATTCTGGTCGAGTTCTTTCCTGGTGATGGTCAGCCTGCAGAAGAACTGGTTGCTAAGGTGATCGGCAAGGACGAAAAAACCGATATCGCGCTGCTGAAGGTCGAAGCCGAAGGGCCTCTGAAATATGTCCAATTCGGTGACAGCGATACGGCGCGCGTGGGGGATTGGGTGATTGCGATGGGTAATCCGCTTGGGCAGGGATTTTCGGTCTCGGCCGGGATCGTGTCGGCGCGAAACCGGGCGCTGAGCGGTTCTTATGACGATTACATCCAGACCGATGCCGCGATCAACCGAGGGAACTCGGGCGGTCCGTTGTTCAATATGAATGGCGAAGTAATTGGTGTGAACACGGCGATCCTGTCGCCCAATGGCGGCTCGATCGGGATCGGGTTCTCGATGGCCTCGAACGTGGTGATCAAGGTTGTCGATCAGTTGCGCGAGTTTGGTGAAACCCGCCGCGGCTGGCTGGGCGTGCGCATTCAGGACGTGACCGAGGATATGGCCGAGGCAATGGGTCTGGACAAACCCGGCGGCGCGCTGATCAGCGATGTCCCGGACGGTCCGGCCAAAGAAGCCGGTCTGTTGGCCGGAGATGTGATCATCAGCTTCGATGGAGTCGAGGTCGAGGACACGCGCGGCCTTGTACGGCAGGTGGGTGAGACCACGGTAGGTAAATCCGTGCGCGTCGTTGTGCATCGTGACGGTGGCACGCAAACCGTGCTGGTGACGCTGGGGCGTCGCGAGGATGCCGAGCGCTCCGAAGAAGGTGATGAGCCAGAAATCGAAGCACCGGCGGAAGAGGATAAAGACATTCTGGGTCTGACCATCGCTCCGTTGGGCAACAGCCAGCGCGAGGAATTGGGGCTGGATGCCGATGCCGAGGGCCTGTTGGTCACCAATGTGGATGAAGCTTCGGAAGCCTTTGAGAAAGGCCTGCGCACCGGCGATCTGATCACAGAGGCGGGGCAGCAAAAAGTGACCTCAATTGCTGATCTTGAGGCCCGCATGGAAGAGGCGCGAGAGGCTGGGCGTAAATCGCTGCTGCTGCTGGTACGGCGTGGCGGAGAGCCTCGTTTTGTGGCGCTGAGCTTGGAACCGTAAACAGCATTCCAATCAAAATTTGTGAAGGCCGGGTGAATATCCCGGCCTTTCTTCATTTATTCATACTTTCTTAAGAAAGAAGCCATATGCCGGGGAAGGCATATGGCTCTTGTACAGGGAGAGGTCGGTGGACAGATATCGGGGATGATAAAACCGACCTCCTACGGTAACAGGATTGACCTTAGGGCAATCTTGATGCCGCGTATGTGAAGCGGATCACATCCGTGCAACTTTAGATCAGATCAGATTCGGCAAGTTGCCGTAGTGCGTCGAAATCGTGGATTTGCAGACCTCCACGCGAGGCTTCGACCACATTGTCGCGCTTCCAAGTCGATATGGTTTTTGACACCGCTTCACGCGTTGCACCGACGAATTCAGCCAGTTCGCTTTGTGACAGCGTGATCCGAGCCGTCGGTGTGTCTTGTTGACCTGCCAAATGCAACAGCTTGCGCGCCAGTCTTATCGGCATTGGCAGGAACACCTGCTCGTTCAACTGATCACCCATCCAACGCATGCGCACCCCCGCGAGGCGGATCAAGTCGACCGCGAGATCGGGGTTCTTTCTGATCTGTTCCATGACATCCTTGTGTCGAACGCGAAGTACTTTGGCAGGCTCTGCTGCGGTGACAGTGGCGGTCCGGGGACCGCTGTCGAACAGAGCAATCTCGCCGAACACTTCGCCAGCGCGCATCAGCCTAAGCGACAGTTTACGTCCGCTCATGGCCAAAAAGGATACCTCGAGCTTGCCGGACAGGATCGCATAAAGCGCCTCTCCTGGGTCGCCTTGTTCGAACAGTACATCGCCCCGGTCGAGCGTCAATTCTGTGGCCTGGGCCGCCAGCATTGTGCGCAGCTCTTCAGAGGCTTCGGATAGGAATCCGCTATTGGGGAAAGCCATCATGCGGGCGATTGTCTCCGGAGTTGAGTGGTGCGGGTGGTGACCCAGCTTTCCACAGCTTGCGTTCTAAGCCAAGAAAATTCATCAGATATTAACGCTGAGTGATCCGACCGGTTACTGATCCGGGTCATCCATATAGCGTTGCAGCATGCTGAACTGCATCATCAGGAACGCCATCAGCGCGATGGGAAAGCCGAAGGTTTCGATCTTGACCCAAAGGTCGGTCGACATTGTTCTCCAGACCAGTTCATTGGCGACCGCAAGCACCGCAAAACAGGCACACAGTCGGCGCGTCAGGATCATCCAGCCTTCGTCACGCATGGGCAGCATTTCGTCCAGAACGTAAGCCAGGTAGGACTTTCCCTGCAAAAGACCGATCCCAAGGATGGCGGAAAAGAAGCCATAGACCAGCGTTGTTTTCATCTTGAAAAACCGCTCGTCATTGAACCAGGCGGTAAGGCCACCGAAGAAAATCACCATGAACGCAGTGAAAATCTGCATCCGGCTGAGCTTGCCGGTCAGGTACCAGAGGATGCCCATGGCAGCCAGCATCAGAGGCACAAACAGGATGGTGGCGACGATAAAGCCCGAATACTCGGTGCCGCCGATCACGAAATTGTCATCACGCAGACGCAGGTAGATGAAGAAGAAGGCCAGCGGGGGCCCCAGTTCCAGCACCTGTTTGAGGAAAGGGTTGATGTCTTTTTTCTCTGCCATGATTCCGACCTGCTGCTTACCCGCCCATTTCAACTATTACTGCACCGAGTGCAATCAATGCCATTAACGCAATGCGCCTGGGGCCGACGGTTTCTTTTAGCACCAGCCACCCGATGAGCGCGGCGAAGACGGTTGAGGTTTCGCGCAGGACGGCGGCTTCTCCGACCTTGTCGAGCCGCGTGGCCAACATGACCGCACCAAAAGACAGCGGTGCGACGATACCGCCGACAAAACCGCGTAGCATCAGGGGGCCGAGTGCTGGTCGGTGAATCATGGCACGGTATCGAAGCGCGGCGTAAATCGGCATGGCGGCTCCGTCGATCATGAAGAACCACGCGAGGAAGGTGAACGGGTCGGCTGTGGCGCGTATGCCGTAGGCGTCATAGGTCGTATAGAGCGCGACAAAGAGGCCAGTGGCAAGCGCCAGTACCAGCGCGATATGTAGCGTGTCACGATTGGTCTCAAGATAGCGCAGGTTATAGGCGGCGAGGCCGAAGATACCTGCCAGCAAAGTGGCCACACCCAGCCATTGAACACCTGTGAATGTCTCGCCAAACAGAATATAGGCCCCGATTACGGTAAAGAGCGGGCCAGTGCCACGCACGACCGGATAGACAACCGTGTAGGAGCCTTTGGTATAGGCCATCGCCTGCAGGACCTTGTAGCCGATATGGATCACCCAAACGACGCCAAAGATGGGCCACATATATGGTTCGGGCCATGGGACGACGAAAAAGGCGAAGGGCATCGCCATAAGGCAATAGCAGGCATCGATCGCCCCACGCGACATCCACGGGTCATGGCGACCCTTTTGCAGCGCGCCGAAGACTGCATGCAGGAAGGCCGCCATCAGCGCGAGGGCGAGGGCGAGGTGGTGGCCTGCTTCGGTGCCTTCGAGGGAGATTAGCCAGTCGCTCAAATCGGGGCTTTCGCTTGGGCGGAGAGAGTGGGGGGCTGTCTGCCCCCCACGCCCCCCGAAGGTATTTTTGGCCAGATGAAGGGGCGGATCAGGTTTGCAGGCCGGTGAGGGCGGCGGCGAATTCTTCGGGGTCGAAAGGGGCGAGGTCGTCAATCTGCTCACCGACGCCAATCGCGTGGATCGGCAGACCGAACTTGTCGGCGAGGGCGACCAGTACGCCGCCTTTGGCTGTGCCATCGAGCTTGGTCATCACAAGGCCCGAGACATCGGCGAGATTGCGGAAGGTTTCGACCTGGCTAAGGGCGTTCTGGCCGGTGGTGGCGTCCAGCACCAGTAGGGTGTTGTGCGGGGCCGTGTCGTCGACCTTGCGGATGACGCGGACGATCTTGGCCAGTTCCTCCATTAGGTCAGCGCGATTTTGCAGGCGGCCTGCTGTATCAATCATCAGAAGGTCGGCACCTTCGTTTTGCGCTTTGGTCAGGGCATCGAAGGCCAGCGAAGCGGGGTCTGAGCCTTCGGGCGCGGTCAGCACCGGGACACCAGCGCGGTCTCCCCAGACCTGCAACTGCTCGACGGCGGCGGCGCGGAAGGTGTCTCCGGCGGCGATGACGACCTTTTTGCCTGCGGCTTTGAACTGGCTGGCGAGCTTGCCGATGGTCGTGGTTTTGCCCGAGCCGTTCACGCCCACGACCAACACCACTTGTGGGCGCTTGGGGTAGATTGGCATTGGTTTGGCCACAGGGTCCATCACACGCGCGACTTCCTGCGCCAGCAGCTGTTTGATTTCCTGGGTCGAGAGTTTGCGGCCAAAGCGCCCCTCTGCCATGTTGGACGTAACGCGCAGGGCGGTGTCGACGCCCATGTCCGAGGCGATCAGAAGCTCTTCGAGCTGTTCCAGCATGTCGTCGTCCAGAGTGCGGCGAACAACCATGCGGTCTTCGTTGCGCGTAAACAGGCGGCCCAGCAGGCCTTTGGAATCGGGGACTTCCGGGGGCGGAGGGGCCGGTGTGGGATCAGCCGGGATCGGAGCTGGGGGTTCGGCCGGTTGTGGCACAGGCGCAGGCTCCGGCACTTCGGGAACCGGTTGCGGTTCTGGCTCGGGGTCAGGGATCACGGGGTCAGGTGTGGTTTCCTCGCCGCCATCCTCGACAATCGCATCCAGCCCCTCTTCGAGGCGCGACGAGGATTTGAACAGCTTGTCCTTGAGCTTTGAGAAAAACGCCATTTTTGGTCTCCGCAGGTGTTCCCCTCACCTAATGCGGATTGAAGGCAGTTGCAAAGGGTCAGGTGAAGGTGATCAGAAACCCGGCCTGCGCCCCCCAATAGAGCGGCCAGACCAGATAGGGCGTAAGCTTCAGGGCCGGGTGCTTGGCGGGCAGCAGAAACTTTTCAGTCGCAAGGGTCAGGTCCGAGGCGATGAAGGCCATAGCGGCGGGCAAGGCCCAGCGTAATACACCAGTATCAGGAAGGGACAGAACGGTAATGCCCATGCCCAGGATGATCGGGATATAGGCGAGGACGGGGATCTTGAGGTCTCCGGCGCGGGGGGCGAGCAGCGTGGCCATAACGATGCCAAGAATGATCAGGGACCAGAAGGTCGCGGGGTGGTCGAAGATCAGTTCCAGGTTGCTATCGGGATGGGTCAGGAACAGAGCAATATAAGCCAGATGGCCAGCCGCAAATGTGCCGATGCCTGCCATGAATGTGCTGTCGGTTTCGCGTGACAGAAGGGCATCCCCGATGGCGCAGAGGGTGAGCGCAAGGATCAGAAGCCATGGTGCATTTGCCAGTAGGGCGATTCCGGCCAGCAGGGCGACCGACGCTGTTTTCAGCGTGCTGCGCAGGGCGCTGGCAGGGCGCGGGGTGAGTGGCAGGTAGGCCAGCGCGCAGGCCCCCGCGATCCAAAACAGAAGTGTCGTCATGGTGCATCCCCGATGTTTTTGAGGCAATCATCGCCATGATCACCGCGGTGCATCAAGGCGTGACGTTGAGTTATCTTGCCGATTTGGCAGAGCCAGAAAGGTTGAATGGTACTCGGTAGCAGCATCTGACAGACTGAAGACATGTTCAGAGCTATTATGATTCTGCTGACCTTCGTGGCGCATTCCGTTGCGGCGCAGTCGCCTCTGACTGCGACTGAGTTCGATGCGTATACCCGTGGGAAAACGTTGTTTTACGGGTTCGGTGGGCAAGCCTATGGGGTCGAGCGGTATCTTCCTAATCGTCGTGTGATCTGGTCATTTCTGGATGGCAAATGCATGGAAGGGGTCTGGTACGAGCAGGAAGATCAGATCTGCTTTATCTATGAGGATCAGCTGGCGCCGCAATGCTGGGTGTTCACGGAGTTTGGCGGCGGGCTGATCGCGCAATTCGAAGGTGATCCGACTGCGACGGAGCTGTACGAGGCTGAGGATATTGGCGAAGAGATGCTGTGTTACGGGCCGGATGTCGGGGTCTGATGTCAAGCGTCGGGTGGCCTTAGCTCTTCGTAGCCAATCATGACATGTCTTTTATATGCAGGTCTTTCGGTTAACGTG
The DNA here is from genome assembly GCF_059610325.1 of Ruegeria sp. YTSA064. Taxonomy (NCBI): domain Bacteria; kingdom Pseudomonadati; phylum Pseudomonadota; class Alphaproteobacteria; order Rhodobacterales; family Roseobacteraceae; genus Ruegeria; species Ruegeria sp. YTSA064. Next base: position 269,916 of record NZ_JBXWNK010000001.1, on the reverse strand, counting down.
TCGTAGTATCTGCTAAGATGCGGGAGCGTCGCGCGGTCTATTTCGATATCGTAGTAGCGGTAGAGCACGTGGCCGAATTGGATATCGGCCAAAGTGAACGTATCGCCCGCCAGATAGGGTGAGTCGGCAAGCAGAGTGTCTGCTATGGTTAGCTTGATCTCCAGATCGATGACGGCCTGTCGGATTGCCTGATCGTCCCGCTGTTTTGCAGGGGTGCGAACCACTTGCCAGAAAATCGGGACGGTAAACGCCATTGCGATGTTTAGTTTTGCCCATTCCGCCCATTTGTCGATCTGCGCGCGCTGAATGGGATCTGATGGCCAGAAAGTTTCGTTCCCATATCTGGTAGCAAGATACCGCAGGATGGCACCGGTCTCCCAGAGCGGTGCGCCGTCACCATCTCTTAGAACCGGAATGGTTCGGTTTGGGTTCAGGGCCTGAAACGCCGCGCTGTCCAATCCGCCAAAGAGATGACCCAGATCGTGGCGCTGGTACTCCAGATCGAGTTCGCCGACACACCACATGAGCGCCTGAACATTGGATGATGTTTTACGGCCCCAGATCGTCAGCATGGATCAGAACAACGATCCCTGATCAGGCGGTGCCTGTTTGGGTTTTTTGGTCGATGCTTTGCCCTGTGTTCCGGTTTGGAGGCGACCATCGGCGAACTCGATCTCAAGTGCCGTGTGACCGGCGGCCTGTGCTTTGGTTGTGATGACTTCCCCGTCGGCGCGCACGACGGCGTAGCCACGCCCGAGCGTCGCCTTGTAGCTCAGCGTTTCGCGCAGGCGGTCGGTGGCCTCCATTTGCTGGCGTAGGCGGTCCAGCCGCGTGGATTGCGCGGCGTTCAGGCGATCGCTCAGTCGGTTGAGGGTATCGCGCCGTGTTTCCAGCTCGCGCTGGATCGGGCGCAGCGACAGGCGTGAGGACAGGTTGCGCCAGCGGTCGCGGCGGGTTTCGACAAAGCTGCGCAGGGTCGAGGGGCGCAGACGCGCCGCACTGTCCAGCAGCTTGACGCGGCGGTTCTGAACACCCCGGATTAGCGCGTTGGGCAAGCGCTCGGATATCTGGTCGAGCCTTTGGCGCGGGCTTTCCAGCAGTGTGTCTGGGCGCGGCAGCGCGCGCGACAGATCGCGCAGGCGTTGGCTGCGGCGCTGCACGGCGTCCGTTGCCGCGCGCGACAGGCGGGCCCCTTGTTCGTTGGTCCAAGCCAGCAGTTCCATGCGGACCGGTACGGCAAGTTCGGCAGCGGCGGTTGGCGTAGGGGCGCGGCGGTCCGAGACATAGTCGATCAGGGTGGTGTCGGTCTCGTGTCCCACGGCCGAGATCAGCGGGATTTCTGAAGCGGCGGTCGCACGCGCAACGCTTTCTTCGTTGAAGCCCCAGAGGTCTTCGATTGATCCGCCCCCGCGCGCGACGATAATCAGGTCGGGGCGCGGCAGCGCTCCGCCGGGGGTAAGGTTGTTGAAGCCTTCGATGGCGCGGGTCACTTCAGGGGCGCAGTTTGCACCCTGGACCGCGACGGGCCAGATCAGTACTTTGCGCGGGAAACGATCGCGTAGCCGATGCAAGATGTCCCGGATCACCGCGCCGGAGGGCGAAGTGACAACGCCGATGATTTGGGGCAGGTAGGGCAGCGGTTTCTTGCGTTCGGGCGCAAACAGGCCTTCGGCTTCGAGCTGTTTCTTGCGCTTTTCCAGCAATGCCATTAGTGCGCCTTGGCCGGCGACGGCGACCTCATCGACGTTCAGATTGTATTTCGACTGGGCTCCGAAAGCTGTGAGACGTCCGGTGACGACAACTTCAAGACCTTCCTCGGGAACAACCGACAAACCTGATATCTGCCCTTTCCACGTGGTGCAGGCCAGAACATTCCGGTCGTCCTTAATGTCGTAGTAGAGATGCCCCGAGCGCGCCTTGAACACCCGCCCGACCTCGCCGCGTACACGGATTCGGCCAAACGTGCCTTCGAGCGTGCGCTTCACCTCACCCGAGATGTCCGAGACGGTGTATTCGGGGGTGTTTTGGCCCGGAATCGGGTCATCAAGCAGGTCGGACATTTCAGCGCCTTGTGTCAAATCTCTGCGCAGCTTAGAACGCCGCGCAGGCAAGGCCAAGCAGATCGGAGCGTTTCATGAATATCCTCATTCTCGGCAGCGGCGGGCGCGAACACAGCCTTGCTTGGGCGGTGATGCAGAACCCTAAATGTGATCGCCTGATTGTGGCACCGGGCAACGCCGGGATCGCGCAGATCGCAGATTGTGCTGCGCTGGATATCGAGAATGGTGGCGCAGTCGTCAGTTTTGCCGAAGAAAACGCGATTGATTTCGTAATTGTCGGCCCTGAGGCTCCTTTGGCGGCGGGGGTTGCTGATCGGTTGCGTGAAGCAGGCGTTCTGGTCTTTGGTCCGTCAGCCGAAGCGGCGCGGTTAGAGGCCTCAAAAAGTTTCACCAAGGAAATCTGTGACGCATCTGGCGCGCCGACAGCGGGTTATGCCCGGTTCACGGAAGCAGAACCAGCCAAGGCTTATATCCGCGCGCAGGGTGCCCCGATCGTGGTCAAGGCCGATGGTCTGGCTGCCGGGAAGGGTGTGATCGTTGCAATGGATGAGCAAACCGCGCTGGACGCCATTGATGACATGTTCGGCGGTGCCTTCGGTGGCGCGGGGGCCGAAGTTGTAATCGAAGAATTCATGGAGGGCGAGGAGGCTTCGCTTTTCGTTCTCTGTGATGGTGAGGATATCCTGTCGATTGGCACGGCTCAGGACCACAAGCGTGTGGGAGAGGGGGATACCGGACTGAACACCGGCGGCATGGGTGCGTATTCTCCGGCCCCGGTTTTGAGTGCCGAGATTGAGGCCCGTGCAATGGATCAGATCGTGCGCCCGACCGTAGCTGAGATGACGCGGCGGGGGACGCCATTTCAGGGTGTGCTTTATGCAGGGCTGATGATCAACGATGGTCAGCCCAAGCTGGTGGAATACAATGTGCGTTTTGGCGATCCGGAATGTCAGGTTTTGATGATGCGGCTGGGCGCGCAGGCGATGGATCTGTTGCACGCTGCGGCCGAAGGGCGGCTGGGTGAGACGCGTGTGAACTGGGCTGAGGATCACGCGATCACCGTCGTGATGGCCGCAAAAGGATATCCCGGCACCTACGAGAAAGGCACTGCAATCAAGGGATTGGAAGACCTGCCCGAGGACAGCCGGAACATGGTCTTCCATGCGGGTACTAAGGCGGCTGAGGGGCAGGTTCAGGCAACAGGCGGTCGGGTTCTCAACGTGACCGCACGCGGGGACACGCTGCAAGAAGCGCGCGACCGGGCTTATGCGATGGTAGAAGGCGTGGATTGGCCCGAAGGCTTCTATCGCCGTGATATCGGTTGGCGCGCGCTGTGATCTGATTTCCGGGCTATGCCCGACTTGATTGTTTGCAAGTAGGGGGCATTGCCCCCTCGGCCTTTGGCCTCACCCCCCCAGGGTATTTATGGCCAGATGAAGACGGGATCAGCACTTTAGCGCTGCGGTCAAGTCATCGCGTTTTCTGAGCGGGCCGAGATCAGCGGTTTGCCAGCCGTTCTGGTATGAGACGCTGATGATGCGCGTCCAGTTCGCGTTTGCAACGATTAACTCTGGGGCACCGTCGCATTGACGTAGGCCGCCCGAGATGAAGTCCTCTCCGATTTTGTGATTGGTGAGGCTGGGGATCGACTGGATTTCGGTCAGGGTGCCGTTTTCATAGCGCCAGATCCGCAGGGTTTTAGCGAGGTGTGGGCGGTCGACATAGGCGATCTCGATATGGCCGTCACCATCGAGGTCGGCGGCACCGATAGGGGCAAGCCAGCGATTCCGGGTTCCGATATAGGGGGTGGCGGCGATCAGACCGCCGCCGTTGTAGATTGCGAGCCGGGCACCTTTGTCACGATGGCTTTCAACCACTAGCGCTTCGCGAAGGCCGTCATTGTCTATGTCGACAAGACGCGGCTTAATATCTTCAAAGACCCGTTCCTTGGGCAGGCGGATTGTGTATCGCGCCGAATTGGGTGCGTATTGCAATACAAGCGCGCCGTATTCGATCTGATCACCGAGCACGCCGTGCGGGTATCGAGCGGTGGGCTCGGCGTATTCCGCCGATTCCAATGGCTCATACTGCCATGGTTGCTGTGACTGAGCTTTGATCGGACAAATCCCCAGCGCGATTGCTAGGACCATGACCGACCAGGAAGGCATCAGATTTGTTTTTCGGGCATCTGGACAACCAGCCCGTCCAGCGCATCGGTGACCTTGATCTGGCAGGTCAGGCGCGAGCGCTCAGTGTCGGGCTCATAGGCAAAGTCCAGCATGTCTTCTTCCATGTCGTCCTTGGCCGGGATTTTCTCGACCCAGTCAGGGTGAACATAGACATGGCAAGTCGAGCAGGCGCAGGCGCCACCGCAATCGGCCTCGATGCCGGGGATATTGTTGTCACGGGCCCCTTCCATGACTGTCAGTCCGTTGGCGACCTCGACTGTATGTTCGGTACCGCCATGCTCGACATAGGTGATCTTTGCCATTGCGTGCGTCTTCCTTTTTCGGTTGTCGAACTCTTCCTTAGTGAAGGGAGCCTGATGTTTCCAGTCTCATTTGCGTCTCATCGTATTGAGCTTGGATTCTCCTGGTGAGAATTCCATTTTTGTTCTCATCGCTGCTTTGATTATGAAAGGGTGCATTATTAATTTGCGTCCCTTCGGCGCTGTATCTGTTTCAACGCGGCGTCCACCTTAAGCTGAACCATTTGTTTGCCGATTTCGCGCGTCGCGAGGTCAGGTTGACCGTCGAATCCTGCGCTCCAACCAGGAGGAACCGGTGCTCGTGAGCGACCGACTTCATCTGCATTGACATACATGAGCTCGGAGGTGTCCCGCAACGCAGCATGATTGCCGATTTGCTCTGCACTGAAACCTTGATCTTCCAGAAATGCGATCTGGCCATTTTTTTCATAATAGTCAGAGACATGCTGAACGATTACCCCGGTTGTCGCTAATTCAAGGCTGGTTGAAGTGGCGGCACGGGACTGCGCTGCCTGATTTCCCCCGCTGTCGCCGATCAGGAGGATCTCCTTGAACCCGTGAGAGGCGAGGCTGCGGATTGTTGCTTCCAGCACCTGCTGAAAGACCGGTTCGGGCAATGAAATTGTACCCGGCCATTGCATGTGTCCTGTGGGGTTGGGGACAACGTCACCTTCAGGTACATAGCGGATCACCGGTGCGATCAGAGTATTGCCCAGTTGTTCGGCAATTTCCCGACTGGCATATTCGACAACGAAATTGTGTTTTCCCAAAGTGACGTGGGGACCATTCTGTTCGGTTCCTCCTGTGGGAATGATGATTGTTCTGTAGCCGTCCTCAAGCGCGGCATGCACTTCTGGCCAGGTCATATGTTCCAGAAAAAGATCGTTGGTAGGGTCTGGCGTTTGCTGTATCCACATCAAGCTGGCGGTTATGAGCGCTGCCCCGACAATGCACACCGCCCAAATGGTTCTGCGCAAACGTGCCTGGCACATGTTCATTCCTCTTATAAATGATGCTGGAACCCACTAATCGGGTCAGGACAAAGACAACGAATTCACCGATTGAACAAGATCCCCTGCGATTTTTTGTCCCCGTGATCCCCACGCAGCTCGGCATGCAGCGCGCGACCGGCCTGAACGCCGGGGCGGGCGCTCATCATCTCAAGCCAGCGTGTGAAGTGCGGTTTGTCCTCCAGTACCTGCTGCTGACCCTCCCACAAGCTCGCCCAGCCCCAGATCGACATGTCGGCGATCGAGTAGAAATCGCCCGCAACAAATTCATTTTCGGCCAGACGCCTGTCCAGAACGCCGTATAGACGCCCGACCTCGGTGCGATAGCGGTCTTTTGGATAGGGAAGGTCTTGCGGCGGCTCCAGTTTCGGAGCGTATTTCAGGAAGTGATGCGCCTGACCGGCCATGGGGCCAACGCCGCCCATTTGCCACATCAACCATTCTTCGACTGCAATCCGGTCGCGCTCGGTTTTGCCATAAAAGCGCCCAGTCTTGCGGGCGAGATACATCAGGATCGCGCCGCTTTCGAAAACGGAAACGGGCTCGCCGTCGGGGCCATCCGGATCGACGATAGCTGGCATGCGGTTGTTGGGTGAGATCTTCAGGAATTCGGGATCGAACTGATCGCCCTTGCCGATATTGATCAAGTGGGTTTCATAGGGCAGCTCCATCTCTTCCAAAGCGATGGACACTTTCCAGCCGTTGGGCGTGGGCCAGAAATACAGATCGATCATGGGACCTCCCTAGTTTGGGGCGATCATGAAGTTTTCTACACAAACGGCAAGAGCCTGCTTGGGCCATTTACGAAAGCGTGACCCGAAGCGGGACGGGCTTGACGAGGCCTGGGACGGGGCGTAAACGCATGCCTACCACGTGGCGATTTGTTACCGGATTGCGGGCCACGCTAAACAACACCGCTAAAAGGTCAGGATGAAAGACCCCTTTCGCTTGGCCGCGTCTGGGGTTTTTTGTTTGCCTCCCAAGCGGGGCTGAAAGGAATGAGATGAGCGAGAGCTGGAACAAACGCACCCAAGCCGTCCATGGCGGCATCCGTCGCAGTCAGTACAATGAGGTTTCCGAGGCGATCTTTCTGACCCAAGGGTTTGTCTACGAAAACGCTGAGCAGGCCGAGGCCCGGTTTATCGAAAGCGGCCCGGATGAGTTCATCTATGCCCGCTACGGCAACCCCACCGTTTCGATGTTCGAGCAACGTATAGCGGCTTTGGAAGGCGGCGAGGATGCGTTCGCAACCGCTTCGGGAATGGCGGCTGTGAACGGTGCGCTGACTTCGATGTTGAAAGCTGGCGACCATGTGGTTTCAGCCAAAGCTCTGTTTGGGTCCTGCCTGTATATCCTTGAAAACATCCTGACTCGGTTCGGTGTTGAGGTGACGTTTGTGGACGGTACCGATCTGGCCGCATGGGAGGCCGCGCTCCGACCTGACACCAAGGCGGTATTCTTCGAATCCATGTCGAACCCGACGCTTGAGGTGATCGATATCGCCGCTGTGTCGAAACTGGCCCACGCGGTTGGTGCCGTTGTAATCGTAGACAATGTGTTCTCGACGCCGGTGTTCTCGCGCGCGATCGAGCAGGGCGCGGATGTGGTTGTTTATTCGGCAACCAAGCATATTGACGGGCAGGGCCGCGCGCTGGGCGGTGTGATCATCGGCACCAAGGATTTCATCCGCGGCACGGTCGAACCCTACATGAAACACACCGGCGGTGCACTTAGTCCGTTTAACGCCTGGATCATGGTCAAAGGTCTTGAAACCATGGCGCTGCGCGTGAATGCGCAGGCAGACAGCGCCCAGAAGATTGCTGAGGCGCTTGAAGGGCATCCCGCACTAGAAAGGACACTGTTCCCTGGTCTTAAGACGCACCCGCAGAACGCATTGGTGCAGGATCAGCTGGGCGGCAAAGGCGGCACGGTTCTGTCGCTGGATATCAAGGGCGGCAAAGCCGCAGCGTTTGCGTTCCTGAATGCGCTCACGATCCCCGTGATCTCGAACAATTTGGGTGACGCCAAGTCGATCGCGACACACCCGGCCACCACCACGCATCAGCGCCTGAGCGAAGAACAGCGCGATGAGTTGGGTATTACGCCCGGCCTGATCCGCCTGTCGGTCGGGCTTGAGGATGCCGGGGATCTGCTGACGGATATCCAGCGCGCGCTGGAGGTATCTCAGGGCTAGCGCCGCGCCGGGAATTCATGGTCAGGCGGGTGTGAACCGCCTGATCCGGCGCTTTTGGTTGTAATGTGACGATTTCTCGCCTCGAATTTCGATCCGGGCTGCTATCCCGCGCGTATCGTTCAGGACTGGTAATTAAACCTCGGTGGTATATAACCGTCGGCCTAGCAAGGGATCCGTGCCAATGAACATTCATCCGCGCGACATCAACGAGACACCCGATCACGATCAGGCCGCCGCAGCGCTAAAGGTACTGCGGGAATGGGCGAAATCGGCCTCGGCGGTCGAAATCAGCCAGCTTGATCCGGCGGTGGCGCAGCTTGTTCCGGGGCTGTCTCAGGCGGAATATCCTGCTTTGTCGCGCGACTATCCCGAAAGCTTTGAGGCAGATGTAGCCTACAGGGCCACCTTGCCCGATTTGCAGAACGGGCCGTCCAGCCTGATCCGGGGGTCGAAGCAGCAGATCCAGCATGTCGGCATCTCGAATTTTCGCCTGCCGATCCGGTTCCACCGCAAAAGCGGTGCCGAGCTGACACTTGAGACCTCGGTCACCGGATCTGTCAGCCTTGAGGCCGAAAAGAAGGGGATCAACATGTCCCGGATCATGCGGTCTTTCTACAAGCACGCCGAGCGTACCTTTAGTTTTGAGGTGATGGAGGCAGCGCTGAACGACTATCTGTCCGATCTGGACAGTTTGGATGCGCGGATTCAGATGCGGTTTTCCTATCCCGACCGGATCGAGAGCCTGCGTTCGGGATTGTCCGGATACCAGTACTACGACATCGCGCTGGAACTGGTTGATCGGGGCGGAGAGCGTCTAAAGATCATGCATCTTGACTATGTCTATTCGTCCACATGCCCCTGTTCACTGGAACTTAGTGAACACGCACGCGCCACACGAGGGCAGTTGGCAACGCCGCACTCGCAGCGCTCAGTCGCGCGGATTTCGGTCGTGGTTGATTGCAATGCGGATTGCCTGTGGTTCGAAGATCTGATCGCGCTCTGTCGCCGTGCGGTGCCGACCGAAACGCAGGTGATGGTCAAGCGCGAGGATGAACAGGCCTTTGCCGAACTGAACGCGGCCAACCCCATTTTCGTTGAAGATGCCGCGCGTCTGTTCTGCGCCGAGTTGCAGGCCGATCATCATGTCGGCGATTTCCGCGTGATTGCCAGCCATCAGGAAAGCCTTCACAGCCATGATGCGGTCTCGATTTTGACCGAGGGTCCAACGTTCGAAACGGCTAGCCTGGACCCGCGTTTGTTCACGACGCTGTTTCATGTGGGTTGATTGACCCCTCGGAAGCTGCTGGAAAAACGATCAAAAATCCCGCATGGGCGCTTTTTTGCCGCAATGCAGCAAGTAATGCTGCATCTGCACCTCAATTTGCGCTAGGTTGCCCCTGAGTGCAGCTGCTGCGCCTCCGCAAAACCCGGATGGTGCAGCCCGAAAGGAAGCCGGGACGTGCGACGCCTTGGACCGCCAACCTGCAAATCCGCCCGGACGATTGGGGCGGGTGGGGTCTTTTACTCATTTTCCCGCTGCCTCGGTTTTATCAGGAGAGACATGCAATGAATCCGATTACTCAACCGCTTGAGTTTCAGGCAGCGGCCATCCGGATGGCCGGTTACGCAATGGCCAGTCAGATTGAGATCATGCAGATCATGACGCGCGCGGCTTTTGATCTGCCGATGACACCTCTGCACGGACTGAAGACAGCCGAGGCACCCGCACCGGTTGCCCGCAAAGCGGCGACACCAGCAACACGAAAGCCAGCCAGGCCGGCTGCCAAAACCAAGGTTGCAGCAAAGTATAAAGCCGAGCCGAAAACCAAAGCGGCACCTAAGCCAAAGGCGGCGGCTACGTCTGCGGTGGTACCAGTGCCGAAAGCGGCGGCTCCTAAGGTTGCGGCCGCTGCACCCATGGCGACCCCTGCGGCCAAGCCGGCTGTGAAAACAGCACGGGCCAAGGCCATGATGCCTGTGAAACCCGCCTCGAAATCGGCCAAGCCAGTATCAACGGCGGCCAAGGCGGTCGCGGAGTTCAAATCCTCCGCGCAGGCCAAGGCACAACCGGTAGCCGCAGCGCCGAAAGCGTCGGCAAAAACGGCAAAAGCTGGGCCCAAGGCACCTGCGGCAGCTAAGCCTGCCCCCGCAAAGCCCGCGCCGGCCAAAGCTGCGCATCAGGTCACAGCGGCCCCGAAACCTGCCGCAGCAAAGCCTGCGCCGCAGAAACCGGCAGCTGCATCGGCTGAGCAGGCCAAACCAGCGCAGCGTCGTGCACGCGCCCCGTCGAAGCCACCCGCGATGCCGGGCTCTGAGGCAAAATCCGACAGTTAACGCCGATCATCTGCTTGACACCGTCGGGTTGGCGCGCCAACGCTGCCCGTCATGATGGATCTTCGCCCGGTCGGATATGTGATTGGCCTGCTGGTCGCCATTCTAGGGGCGACCATGCTGCTGCCCATGCTTGTCGACATGATCGAGGGGCGGGGCGAGTGGCATGTTTTCTTTGAAAGCGCGATCATCACGCTGCTGACCGGCAGCGTTCTTGCGATGAGTTGTTCGAACGGGGTGGGCGAAGGTCTGACCATCCGTCAGACCTTTTTGCTGACTTCGGGCGTCTGGGTGGCGTTGCCGGTTTTTGGCGCCATACCCTTTGTATTCGGCGAGACCGAGCTCCGCTTTGTTGATGCTTATTTCGAGGCGATGTCGGGGCTGACCACCACCGGGTCGACTGTGATCTCGGGGCTGGATGATCTGCCACGTGGCCTGTTGTTGTGGCGGGGGGTCCTGCAATGGCTGGGTGGCATTGGCATCATCGTTGTCGCAATGGTGTTCCTGCCCGAACTGCGCGTAGGCGGAATGCAGATCTTCCGCTCGGAAGGATTTGAAACCATGGGGAAGATCCTTCCTCGTGCGCAAGAAATTGCAGGTCAGATTTCCCTGATCTATGTCGTTCTCACAGTGGTCTGCATCCTCGTATATGCCGGTCTTGGGATGAGTTTCTTTGACGCTCTGGTCCATGCGCTGACCACGATTTCCACCGGCGGGTTCTCTAACTATGATGCATCATTCGGGACTTTTTCGGGACCTGCCGAATACGCCGCCGCCGTTTTCATGATCCTCGCGGCCTTGCCATTCGTACGCTATGTCCAATTTGCCAATGGCAATACGAGTTCGCTTTGGCAAGACAGTCAGATCAGGGCATTTCTGGCAACGATTGCGGTTCTTGTGGTTCTCATGTCGATATTCCTGACATCGGTCTTTCCACACCATTGGGAACAAGCGTTCCGCGAGTCGCTGTTCAATATCACTTCGATCATCTCGGGTACCGGCTATGCCAGCGTTGATTATATGGGCTGGGGCAGCTTCCCGATCATGCTGTTCTTCCTGATCGGCCTAATTGGCGGTTGTGCGGGCTCTACCGCATGTTCGATCAAGGTGTTCCGCTATCAGCTGCTGTTTGCCTCGATCAAAACGCAGATCAGCCGCATCCGGTCTCCGCATGGTGTGTTCGTGCCGCGATATGACGGGCGACCCATCGGGCGCGATGTTCTGACCTCGGTCATGAGCTATTTTATGTTCTTCGCACTTTCGATGGGGGTGCTGTCATGGGCTCTGGCATTGACTGGACTGGACTTTATAACCTCGGTTTCGGGTGCCGCAACTGCACTGGCCAATGTGGGTCCTGGGCTGGGTGATCAGATCGGCCCTGCAGGAAACTTTGCCGGGCTCAACGACAGCGCGAAATGGATGCTTATTGTAGGTATGTTGGTTGGGCGGCTAGAGCTGCTTGCCGTTTACGCAATATTTACTGTTCAATTCTGGAGAGACTAATGAAGCGACCGCTTGGTGCGCAGATATCGCATATGTTGAAAGATCGCGGCGTTGATGTGATTTTTGGAATTCCCGGCGTTCATAATCAGGAAATGTACCGTGGTATCGAAGAAGCTGGCATAACGCATGTACTGGCGCGCCACGAACAAGGCGCTGGGTTCATGGCTGATGGATACGCGCGCGCTTCTGGCAAGCCTGGTGTGGCTTATGTGATCACCGGTCCTGGCCTGTGCAACATCATGACGCCAATGGGCCAGGCCTATTCGGATTCAGTTCCAATGCTGGTGTTGTCCTCTTGCCTTGATGATGTTCAGTCACGGCGTGGACAGTTGCACCAGATGAAAGATCAACGCGGCGCAGCGGACACCGTGGCAGACTGGTCCTGCCAGGCAGACGATGCGCAGTCCACATATCTGTTGGTTGAACGAGCGTTCGAAGACTTTGAGTTGTCGCGACCACGGCCCAAGCATATCCAGATCCCAATTGCTCAGCTGGAAGCTGAAGCTGAGCCGGCACCATTCCCGAACCAACCCGCCTTGCGTACCAAGGCGTTGCCGCCTGATGTCGCTCCTGTTTTGTCTTTGCTCAATATTGCGCAGCGGCCATTGTTCATTCTAGGCGGTGGTAGCCGCTCCAACCTGTGGCGGCAGATTCTGACGGAGCTAGGTGCTGCCTGTTTCACCACATTTGCCGGACGAGGGCTTGTTGGGGCCAACTATCCGCTGGATTTCGGATCGATGTTGCCTCGTCCGGGCAGCGCCGAGGTCATCGCTTCGGCCGATCTTGTAGTTGTTGTCGGGGCAGAGCTGGGAGAGGTTGATTTGTGGCGTGATCGATTGGGCCATTCCGCCCAGCTGGTACGCGTTGATATCGACCCCGAAGTGTTGTCCGACCACCATAGGGCGACAGTCAAGATTCAGGCTGATGGCGAAAGCTTCGCATATGCGTTGTGGCAATCCGTCGAAAAGGTTCAACCGGCAGGCGGATGGTCCCAGGATGAAGTAAGTGAGGCACGCGCGCGCTGGCGTGCGGAAATCAACGCCGAACTACCGGGCATCGTTCAGGTGTCCGACGCGCTGCGCGAGGCGATGCCGGTCGAGACGATGATCTATTCGGATATGACGCAGTTCGCTTATGTCTCGAAAGAGATCTGGGACATGCATTATCCTTATCACTGGCATCACCCAACTGGGTTCGGCACACTGGGATATGCTCTGCCCGCAGGCATCGGTGGTGCCATGGCGCGACGTGGAAAACCCACAGCGGTGATCGCGGGCGACTATGGTTTCCACTACACGATGCAAGAGCTTGGCGTCGCAGTGGAGTTGGGCCTGCCTTTGCCCATTATTCTGTGGGACAATGGCAAGCTGAAAGCGATCGAAGATAGCATGGTGCGCAGTCAGATCGCGCCCAACGCGGTGATCGCGCGCAATCCGGATTTCTGCAAACTGGCCGAGGCCTTCGGGGCCCGATCGGCAGAACCGGGTAATCTGGATGAGATGCAGGCGGCAGTTCGCAAGGCGTTTACTGCTAACGGCCCAACTCTGATCAGAATTACGCCGGAAATTCTGTGAGGCATGAAAAAAGGCGCTGCACCTCGGTCCAGCGCCTTTTCAGTGATGTCAGATATTCAGTCCCAGCAATGAACTAATACAGTCATTCCACTGGCCCGGCGGCTTAGCTCGTTTGGTGAGATCTGGGTCGAGTTTTGTGCGGTTTGGCCGGAAACACCCGCCTTGTTCAGGACTTCTGTCAGGCGATCGACATTTGCCGCAAGGCTAACCGAGTCGGGCAGGGTGCGTCCCTCAGATGGGGTGGGTAGCAGCATGCCGACCACGTTGCCGCTGTCATCAAAGACCGGCCCGCCCGCATCCCCGGGCTGCGCGGCCAGCGCTAAACGTTTGACGCCATCTTCGCCGTTCAAGCCGCGAAGATCGGCGATCTCGCCAAAGGTCAGGGTGGGGGCACCCAAAGCGCCTTCGTAAGAAAAGCCCGAAACGGCGACCTGAGACTGAATACGGGGTTGGTCTGATTGGAATTCGGCGACGCTGATTGGGGCCAGTGTCTGGCTGGGGCGCAAAACGGAAACGCCAAGATCAGCGTCTTGCCATGCGACCTGAACCTCCTGACCACCGTCCAGAGTGATGCGGTTACAGCTGTCGGAAGCCTCCGATACAGTCAGGACTGTCCCGTTGCTATCGGCGTAGAAGCCGGATCGCGACAGTCGCGGTTTGCGGACCTGAAGACCCGAGACCAGATCAATGCGTTGTTCGGCCTCTGCCCCGGCACTGGCATCGAGCACCGCATCCGTTGGGGTGAAGCTAGCGCGCATTGCGGCCAGAACGCGGGCGCGTCGCGCTTCATCGCCTTCAGGCCAAACCAGAGTGAACCCCTTGATCTTCCCGTCCTTCAAGGCCGCCTGAGTGTGCGAGGTTATTCCCTGGCCGCGCCCCTCTATCGTAAAACTGTTCCCGCGTAAGGCGCGTTTGCCATCAAGCGGAACAATCTCAAGCGATTGCATCACCTGATACAGCGCCCGAAGGGTGGCGGGTGAACCTTCCTGGCTGATCAACAGCGCTTGAGCGTCCAGATCCGAGGCGGGTTTGAAATGCGCAAAGGGGGCTTCATAGCGATCAAATGCAATCACGCCCAGAGGCATGTCCAACTCGATCCCCGCTTGAACGTCGGAATATCGCGCCAAGCCGACGCTGATCAGCGGTGCGTTGTAGTCGTCCATCAGCGTCTTGCGCTGCAATGTTGTCAGAACGCCAGTTGCCTCAAACCCGTTGAAGCTTTGCCAATCGCTCATCGAGCGACGGGTACCCTGACCAAACGCACCGTCGATGGTCGAGTTGTAGAACCCGGCCGCCTGCAGCGCAGTCTGCAGGTCCTTGCGTTCCTGAGCCGTCAGCAGGCGTTCACCCTGCAGGGCTTCCGAACGCGTTTCGTCTGCGTCCTGCAAGCTCAAACCAATCGCTGGCTGTTCTGGTTGCTGTTCCGGCTGTACGGGTGCGTTGATCACACCCCGTTCAAGAATGTTGGCTCCAACAGGCCAGAACTGCTGAGCCAGCGCATTGGAAAAAGCGATGAAACTGTCTGACGGTATCTGGCGTTCAGCCCGGTAGACCCGCAATACCTGCTCGGCGTCATCGCGAATATATGGCCCGATTACAATGGCATACCAGCCCGAGTTCAGGCGAAATCCGTTCACATCTGGCAGGGCGTTTGCGTGAGCCTGAGCGCGCTCTCGCGCTTCGCGAAGCGAGGGCTGTGCCTCAATCTGGATCCAAACGCCGGCGTCTTGTTGGGCGAAAGCGGCGCGAAGACCGAAGAAGAGAAAGAATGTAATTACCGTAAATACGCGTGTCATTGTCTGCCCGTTTTATGCAGTGTTTTCACTTTGCCGCAGAGTACGCGGAATCGCGACCCGATGGCCATGCCCGGAATACGGGGAATTCTGGGTGTGGCTGCTCAGCGACAGCCAGTGCCGTTTGGCCCGTTGACGCCCCTTGGTGGCTTGCATAGGAAGGGCCAAACCCACTGAAACAGGGCGCAAATGGCGTCCAAGGGAAATGTCATGACCGAACCCAAAAGCGCTCCTCGTTCATTTCAGGAGATTATCCTGCGGCTTCAGACCTATTGGGCGTCGAAAGGCTGTGCGATCCTGCAGCCCTATGACATGGAGGTTGGCGCGGGTACGTTCCATCCGGCAACCACCCTGCGCGCGCTGGGATCCAAGGCTTGGGCCGCGGCCTACGTTCAACCCTCACGCCGCCCGACGGACGGGCGCTATGGCGAAAACCCAAACCGGTTGCAGCATTACTATCAGTATCAGGTGTTGATCAAACCCAGCCCGCCGGATCTGCAAGAGCTGTATCTGGGCAGCCTTGAGGCCATCGGTATCGACATGGACCTGCACGACATCCGGTTTGTTGAAGATGACTGGGAAAGCCCTACTCTGGGCGCGTGGGGACTGGGCTGGGAAGTTTGGTGTGATGGCATGGAAGTCAGCCAGTTCACCTATTTCCAGCAGGTCGGGGGCCACGACTGTACGCCGGTTTCGGGCGAGTTGACCTATGGTCTGGAACGTTTGGCGATGTATGTACTGGGCATCGATCATGTGATGGATATGCCGTTCAACGATCCGCAATCACCCAGTCCGCTAACTTATGGCGACATCTTCAAGCAGACCGAAGAGGAATACGCCCGCTGGAACTTTGATGTGGCCAATACCGAGGTCCTGCTGCGCCACTTCGAAGAGGCCGAGGCCGAATGCGCGTCCATTCTGGCGCAGGAACATGATGACCCGAAGACGGGCAAGCGCATCATCATGGCGCATCCTGCATACGATCAGTGCATCAAGGCCAGCCACATTTTCAATCTGCTTGACGCGCGAGGCGTGATCTCGGTGACCGAACGGCAGGCCTATATCGGTCGCGTCCGCGCATTGGCCAAGCAATGCGCCGATGCGTTCGTGCAGACCGAGGCCGCCGGGTTCGAGGTTTTATGCAACGCCTAGGCCAGACCGGGCAACAACGCCTTCAGGCCGTCTGCGATCATGCTGATTGCGATGGCCGCAAGGATCATGCCCATGAAGCGGCTCATGACCACGCGGGCATTGTCCGACAGCCGCTTGGCCAGCGCCGAGGCGTTCCAGAATGTACCCAGCAGCAAAGCGACGACAAACAGAAATACACCCGCATAGACAATGGCTTCGACCGGTGTCTTGATGTGATGCGCGTAGAGGATCAAGGTCGTGATCGTGCCGGGGCCGACCAGTATCGGAAAGGCCAAGGGATAGAAGGCAACCGTCTCGGGGGCCGGGTAGGATTTCTTTTCTCCGTCGGTCCCATGGTGCGAGCTGCTTTCGTTTCCGTTCAGCATGTTCAGCCCGATCATCAGGACGACAAGGCCACCGGCGACACGCAGGTCATCGACACTGATGCCAAACAGCCCAAGCGCTTGACTGCCAATTGCGGCGAAGGCTCCACCAAGGATCAAGCAGTAGAGCGCGGTTTTCACAGCCACTTTGCGTTGATCCGAAACGGGCAGGTCTTGCGTAACACTCAGGAACACAGGCAGGTTGGTGATCGGATTCATGATCGCGAACAGCGCGCCGAAAAATCCGACGGCAAGGGTGGTTTCCATGCGTGTAGCCTCGTTTCTGCTCGTACTAGTTTGAAACCTGTCCTATTTTCTGTGAACTTGAAAGAGGCGGCGTAATCGATGACTGGAAAACTGCTTGCTCTGATCCTTGTGATTTCTGCCGTTCTGGCAGGGGCCGGGATGTATTATCTGCAGGTCTATGGGTTCTATTATGAGGTCGAGCCACGCCCGGGCCAGGATGTGGTAGTGCTGGCGCGAGGGGCGGAGGCGCCCGAACCCATCGCTTACACTGCGTTCCAGGCCATTGACGCCGACAGCTCTCCGATCCGGTATAGGGCCTGTTTCGAAACTGAGATGATGCCGGATCAGATGGTGGATTTCATCCCTGTCGAGAACCCCGAGCCATTGACTGCGCCGGGATGGTTTGACTGCTACGACGCGGTCGCGCTTGCCGATGCGTTGAAAACAGGGCAGGCGCAGGCCTTCATGGGCGCCAAGAACATCCATTATGGTGTCGATCAGATCGTCGCCATTACACAGGATGGTAAAGGCTACATCTGGCACGCACTGAACAATTGCGGTGAAAAGGCCTATGACGGCACGGTTGTGGGCGAGGAATGCCCACCCAGACCCGAGGGTTGACGAAGATGGGTACGGTTGTTGAAATTCCGGAGTTCCTGACCGCAACGCTGGGCTTTGCGGTTTACCTGTTGGGGGCCGAGATTAACGCCCGCGTTGCGCCCTTGCGCAGCTTCAACATCCCCGAGCCTGTGACCGGGGGCCTTTTGGCCTCGCTGGTGGTGTTGGCTCTGTATCTTGGATTTGGCATTGAGCTGTCATTTGGCTTGACCGCGCGAGATTTCCTATTGGTTCTGTTCTTTGCCGGGATTGGTCTGAACGCCCGTCTGTCCGATTTGATCGCGGGCGGCAAGCCATTGCTATTGCTTCTGATTTTGACGCTTCTAACCATCGTCGCGCAGAATGTGATCGGCGCTGCTGGGGCCGTGATGTTCGGATATCCGGCGCAAGCCGGGGTGCTATTCGGGTCTGCTGCGTTGATCGGGGGACATGGGACCGCGATCGCCTGGGCACCCGAAGTTGCGGATGCCACCGGGCTGAGTGGTGCAACCGAGTTGGGTGTGGCCGTGGCTACATTGGGTCTTGTGTTGGCCGCCTTGGTCGGTGGGCCGATTGCGCGGCTGCTGATCGAGGGGCGCGAGCTCAGCCCCGAACGGCCGGGGGAAGAGCATACGGTGGGCTTGCCCAATGAGGTCGACCAGAAGTCCGAGATTGATCATCTGACAATCATGCGGGTTCTGCTGTATCTCAACCTCGCGATCATTTCCGGCGCGATTTTGAGCGAGGCGATCAGTGCGGCTGGGTTAAAGCTGCCCTTGTTCGTGCCCTGCCTGATCATGGGGATCGTAATCGCCAATCTGCGCAGCATGGTCGCACCGAACGCAAAGCCGGTTTCGCGCACACCATCGCTGGCACTGATATCGGAATTCGCATTAGGCGCATTTCTGGCGATGTCCTTGATGAGCTTGCAACTGTGGACCATCGCCGAGCTGGGCCTTGCAATCGCGGTGATCATGACCGCTCAGACGCTGTTTGCCGTCGTGTTCGTGATCTGGGCACTGTTCCCGCTGATGGGATCAAATTACCGCGCCGCCGTTCTGGCCGCTGGGTTCGGAGGATTCGCATTGGGTGCGACCCCGACCGCTATCGCGAATATGACCGCCGTAACCAAGCGATATGGACCTTCACCTATTGCCTTTATCGTGCTGCCCCTTGTATCCGCATTCTTTGTGGATATCGCCAATGCCATCGTCATCCAGACGATTGTCAATTTCTAAGGACCGACTATGCCCGACCTGCTGATCGAACTGTTCTCCGAAGAGATCCCCGCGCGGATGCAAGCCCGCGCCGGTGAGGATCTGAAAAAACGGATCACGGACGGTTTGGTCGAGGCTGGTTTGACCTATGCCTCTGCCGCTGCACTGACGACGCCGCGTCGCCTGACGCTGGCTATTGAGGGCCTGCTTGCGGAAAGCCCTACGATCCGCGAAGAGCGCAAAGGCCCCAAGGTCGGCGCGCCTGACAAAGCCATTGAAGGTTTTCTGCGCGGCGCTGGTCTGACCCGAGATCAGTTGGAAGAGCGCGACACGCCCAAAGGCGCAGTCTATTTCGCCACCATCGAAAAGGCGGGCCGCCCGGCCGCTGAAATCATCGCCGAGGTTTTGGAAGCTACCATTCGAAACTTTCCCTGGCCTAAATCGATGCGCTGGGGGGCTGGATCGATGCGGTGGGTACGGCCTTTGCACTCGATCCTGTGTATCCTGACAGATGAGGCAGGCGTGCAGGTCGTGCCGCTTGAGGTCGAGGGGATCACATCCGGTGACACGACTGAGGGCCACCGTTTCATGGCCCCGAACCGGTTTTCTGTGACCTCGTTCGAGGATTATGCCGCCAAGCTGAAACGCGCCTTTGTGGTTCTGTCGCCCGAGGAACGTGCCGAGCATATCTGGAACGACGCTCAGAACATGGCCTTTGCCGCAGGTCTGGAAGTGGTTGATGACAAGGGTCTGCTCGCCGAGGTGGCCGGTCTGGTCGAATGGCCCGTTGTACTGATGGGGCAGATTGATGAGGAGTTTCTTGAGCTGCCGCCCGAGGTGCTGCAGACCTCGATGAAAGAGCATCAGAAGTTCTTTTCCGTGAAAAACCCCAAGACGGGCCGGATCGAACGCTTCATTACCGTCGCCAACCGTGAAACCGCCGACAATGGTGCGACCATTCTGGCAGGGAACCAGAAAGTGCTTTCAGCCCGTCTGGCCGATGCGAAATTCTTTTGGGAGAACGATCTGCGCGTTGCCAAGTCGGACATCGCCCAATGGACCCGCGCGCTGGAGAATGTGACCTTCCAAAACAAGCTGGGTACACAGGCCGAGCGGATCGACCGCATCGCCGCACTGGCCCGCGAACTCGCCCCGGTGATCGGGGCGGATGCCGATCAGGCTGAGAAAGCCGCGCGTTTGGCCAAGGCTGATCTGAACTCCGAAATGGTCTATGAATTCCCTGAACTTCAGGGGCTTATGGGGCGGTATTACATCGAAGCGGCTGGCGAGGACGCTGCCGTCGCGGCTGTGGCGCAAGAGCATTACTCGCCGCTGGGGCCGTCGGATGACGTGCCAACCGCTCCGCTTTCGGTGGCCGTGGCGCTGGCCGACAAGTTGGACACGCTGACCGGATTCTGGGCGATTGATGAGAAGCCGACTGGCTCGAAAGATCCGTTTGCGTTGCGTCGTTCGGCGTTAGGGGTAATTCGACTAATTGTGAATAACAATCTACGCCTTCGGTTGGACCGTTTCTTCGATAGCCAACTTGTTCGAGCAGAAAGCGCTATCAATGACGCCTTGCCCGAAACGAATGTCCGCGATCTCTTGGAAGAAATCGCAGAACATGGTGTCTTTGGTGCGTCATACCAGACAGTCAAAGAAAAGCTTGAAGGACTGCCCGCAACAGCATTTCTTGAGCTTGAGAAAAAGGTTCCTGACGCGTCTGACGATCTCCTTTCTTTCTTCCACGACCGGCTCAAAGTCTTCCTCCGAGACGAAGGCATCCGCCATGATGTCATCGACGCCTGTATCGCGATGGAGGGGAATGACGACCTCAACCTGTTGGTCAAACGTGCGCGTGCTCTGAACGCGGTGATTGCGACCGAGGATGGAGAGAACCTCGTGCAGGGGTTCAAGCGGGCCAACAATATCTTGTCTCAGGCGGAAGAGAAGGATGGGGTGGAATACTCCTACGGCGCGGATGTGAAATTTGCTGAGACCGACAGCGAAAAGGCGCTGTTTGCAGTACTTGATGCGGCAGAGGCCAAGATCGATCCCGCGCTGAAGGCCGAGGATTTCCCGGCAGCGATGGCAGCCATGGCCGAACTGCGCAAGCCTGTGGATGCGTTCTTTGAGGATGTGCAGGTCAACACCGAAAATGACATCCTGCGCCGCAACCGTCTGAACCTGCTGAGCCAGATCCGCAAGGTCTGCTCCAGCGTGGCTGATCTGACCCGGATCGAAGGATAACGCCCTTGCGCCATGGGCGCAGGGCCTTATGCTGCGGGCAAACCAAAAGGTGCCGCAGTGCAGAATAATCCGCATACCACGCTTATCACTCCTAAAGCGCCCGTTGCCGCCAATACCCATGGCGGCCGGGCGAAGTGCCTGCAACGTCTGGTCCGACTGGACATGCCGGTGCCGCGCACGGTGGCGCTGTCTTTTGACGCGGTGCAGCGCATCGCGGAAGGTCAGGTGCCTGACATCGCCGCCATTCTGGAACAATTCGATGCCGAGGCGCTGCTGTGTGTACGGCCTAGTTCAGAAGACCCAGATTGGGGTGGCCCGGGCGCAGTGCTGAACATCGGTATGAATGATGCGCGTTATCTCGATCGATCGGCGGATATGGGCGCAGAAGCGGCGGCGGCGCTCTATCTTCGGTTCGTGCAGAGCTACGCGCTGCATGTGGCCCGTCTGGACCCGGATGTATTCGATGATATCGAGACGGATGGTCGCGAAGGGCTGAGCTTGTATCTGCGCGCGTATGAAGATGAAACCGACGAGGTCTTCCCTCAGGATCGGGGTGAGCAGTTGATCGGTGTCTTGCGGTCGATGGCGCGGGCGTGGGATGGAACCTCGGCCCGGTTGCTGCGACAGGCCAAAGGGGCACCCGCAGATGCCGGGCTTGGACTGGTGATTCAGGAAATGATCCCGGGCGTGGGGCAAGGCGAATGTGGATCGGGCGTGCTGCAACTGATTGATCCGGCAACGGGCATGCCTCAGATCACTGGGCGGTATCTGAGCCAGAGCCAGGGGCGCGATGCGCTCGGCGAAGGCGTTGCTGCGCTGTATCTTGAGAAGGATGAGCGCGGACCATCACTGGAAGATGTGGCTCCCGAAGCTTTCGCAGATCTCAAGGCCAATGCTGCCTTGATGCGAGAGAAGCTGCGCGAAGAGATGCAAGTCGAGTTTGTCGTTCAGAACGGGCAGGTACATATTCTGGATGGTGTCCGGGTGCCACGCGGATCGCGCGCAGGCATGCGGATTGCGGTGCGTTTGGCCGAGGACGGGATCATCCCGCCGCAAGAGGCTGTGATGCGCATCGACCCGCACTCGCTGAATGAACTGCTGCACCGTCAGGTTCACCCAGACGCTGAACGTGATGTTCTGGCCACGGCCATCGCCGCAAGCCCGGGCGCTGCGACAGGTCGGATTGTATTTACCGCAGCCGAAGCGCAGGCCAGCGCTGCACGGGGTGAACCTTGTATTCTTGTGCGCCGTGAAACTTCGCCCGAGGATGTGCGGGGAATGCATGCCTCGGTTGCGGTGTTGACCGAAAAGGGTGGGATTACCAGCCATGCGGCGGTGATCGGCCGAGGTTTGGGACTGCCTTGTATTGTCGGCGCGTCCGAGATGCGGTTTCAAACCAAGAAAAAGCTGCTGAACGCTCCGGATGGGCGGGTGTTCAAAACAGGTGACATTCTGACCATCGACGGCACGTCCGGGCAGGTTCTGGCAGGCCAGCCGGAAATGCTTGAGGCAGCGCTGGATGATTGCTTTCAAACCTTGATGGGGTGGGCCGACGCCGAGCGGGACATTGCGATCCGCGCGAATGCCGATACGCCTGCCGATGCACAGACTGCGCGGAATTTTCAAGCAGAAGGGATCGGGCTTTGCCGGACGGAGCACATGTTCTTTGATCCGGGTCGTCTGACCGTGATGCGCGAGATGATTTTTGCGCAAACGCCCTCGGGGCGTGCTGCGGTGCTGGAACGCCTGCTGCCGATGCAGCGGCAGGATTTTGTACAGCTGTTTCGTATCATGGAGGGGCAGCCGGTTTGCATCCGCCTGTTCGATCCGCCATTGCATGAATTCCTGCCCACAACCCGTAGTGGACAGAGAGAACTGGCCGAGGCGCTGGACCTGCCCGTTTCTGATGTCGAGCGTCGGGTCGAGGCGATGAGCGAATACAACCCCATGCTGGGGCTGCGTGGCGTACGTTTGGGCGTGACTGTACCCGAAATCTACGACATGCAGGCGCGCGCGATCTTCGAAGCAACGTTGGAGGCCAGCAAGGAAGGCGCACCCGTGGTGCCCGAGGTGATGATCCCACTAGTTTCGGCCAAGCGCGAGGTTGAGCTGGTTAAAACCCGGATCGATACGGTCGCGGCCGAGGTTGCCACGGAGCAAGGGCAGGAATTCGATTATCGGTTGGGCGTGATGGTGGAAACGCCCCGGGCCTGTCTGCGCGCGAATGAGATTGCCCCGCATTCCGCCTTTCTCAGCTTTGGAACCAACGATTTGACTCAGATGACCTATGGATTGTCGCGCGACGATGCGGGGCGGTTCATGTCGGCTTATGTGAATTTGGGGGTCTTCAATGAAGATCCATTTCACGTTCTTGATGGGGACGGGGTTGGCGAATTGCTGAAGCTTGGGGCCGAACGTGGTCGGGAGGCTCAGCCAGACGTTACGCTTTCAGTATGTGGTGAACATGGTGGTAACCCCGAATCAATCGCCATCTGCCGAGCTCTGGGGTTTGACTACGTGTCCTGCTCTCCCTTCCGAGTTCCGGTCGCTAGGCTGTCTGCCGCTCAACTGGCGATTTCGTCCAAACTTGGGGGTTGACTAACTGTCCACTACCTAGAAATAGTGGCGAAGTAATTGCCCCGCTGTCGATGAAAATCGGTGGCGTAGGCGATTTTTTACTTGCATTTATTTGAAAACTGGACGTCTGCCTCGAAGTGGGGTATGAGCCTCGTCGCGCCCGCCGGGGGAGGGTATGGCGCGTTTGTGCCTGTGCGAGGTTATCTGATGAGACGCTACATAATGGCTGTCGCCGTGGGGGCCGCAGCCGTGCTGCCAAGTTTGTTGTTCGCCGAACGGCAGAACGACGAAAAACCTGTTGAACTGGTTGCCCGTAACGAGCTGCCAGCGCAGAACTTTCGCGACTATCTTACGCTGTTCAAGCCGCGTAAGGCACCGGAAAAGGTTGAAATCTCTTACACCAAAGGTTGGTTGGATCAGCAGCCCAACGCAAACGGAGATGAACATTTCCGTTGTCTTGCAGAGGCGCTGTATTTCGAAGCCCGTGGTGAAAGCGTACGCGGGCAATTTGCCGTAGCCGAAGTGATCATGAACCGCGTCGAAAGCGGACGCTTTCCGAATTCGCTTTGTGGTGTGATCAAGCAGGGAACCGGCAAGAAGTATCAGTGCCAGTTTACTTACACCTGCGATGGCCACAAAGAGGTCATCCACGAAAAGCGTGCTTACGAGCGTGTCGCCAAGGTTGCCCGTGCGGCGATTGATGGCGTTGCTGAAGAGATGACAGCGGGTGCCACACACTATCACACGAAGGCAGTTCGCCCGTCCTGGTCACGGGTTTACAAGGAAACTGCGCGGATTGGTGTGCATATTTTCTACAAGCACAACTATCGCACTGCCAGCAACTGATTGACGCACCAGCGCTGGAAAGGTGCTGGCTACAGGCGTTTTACCGACTATGTTGCGAGCCAGGAGGCTCGTAATGACCATATCACGCCGACAGTTTCTGCAATCGACCTTGGCCTTGTCGATGATGCCACGCGTGGCGATGGCATCGGCCTCCGAGTTGGTGGCACAGACTTCCATGCAGCAGATCGCGCCCCAAGGGTATCCGGAAACACCGATCTGGAGTTACGGCGGTGGTGTTCCGGGTAGCGAAATCCGTGTTCCACAGGGCGCCCGAGTGCGTCGCAAGCTTGTTAACATGCTGCCCCAACCAACGACTGTTCACTGGCATGGCGTCCGGATTGACAATGCGATGGATGGAGTGCCCGGTCTGACGCAGGAGGTCGTGCAGCCGAAGGCTAGTTTTGACTATGATTTCGAGGTGCCGGATGCGGGGACCTATTGGTACCACGCGCATAATCAATCTATGGAACAGGTCGCGCGAGGGCTTTATGGCCCTTTGATCGTCGAAGAGGCCAGCGGACCCGATGTTGATCAGGACCTGAGCCTGATGCTGGACGATTGGCGCCTTGACCCCGAAAGCGCAGAGATTTCAGGCGAGTTCGACAATGGTCATGATCTGAGCCATGCGGGTCGGCTGGGCAACCTTATAACGGTGAACGGAAAGTTTGACCCTTCTTATCCGGTACAGACGTCTGAACGATTACGCTTACGGCTGATCAATGCGGCGAATGCCCGGGTATTCGACGTCACGCTCGACGGGCTCGCCGGCTGGATCGTGGCGCTTGACGGTATGCCGCTTGAGGTTCCATTGCGGGTTGAAAACAGTTTCCCATTGGCACCCGCGCAGCGGGCTGACCTGATCGTTGATGTTTTGGCGAACTCGGGCCAGGCGGCGAGCATTGTCAGCGTGGAGCGGGACGGCGCATACGGATTGCTCAAGTTTGATGTGTCAGGAGTTTCATCACGTGTTGCGCGGACTGAAATTGATCCGCTACCGGTAAATCAGATGCCCGAAATTACACTGCAGAACACTCCGCTGCATCGTATGACGATGCAAGGTGGGGCAATGCGCTGGTTGGAAAGCGCCAACTTGGGCGATGCGGAGCTTTCAGGTCGTGAGTTGGCACAGCTTGGGCGATTCTGGGCATTGAACGGATATGCAGAGCGGCCGGATGATCCGTTTCTGGATGTGCGATTGGGATCGGTTCATCGGATTGAATTTGCAAATGAAACGGCATTTCCACATGCCATGCATCTGCATGGCCACCATTTTCGCATAATCTTGCAGGATGGTACGCTGGGGCCGTGGCGTGACACTGTTCTGGTCGAGCGTGGGCAGGTGCGGCAGGTGGCGCTTGTCGCCGACAATCCAGGTAACTGGCTGTTGCATTGTCACATGCTAGGCCATGCGGCATCGGGAATGATGAGCTGGTTTCGGGTCATGTAACGCCGCAATCGATAGCTGGAAAGGCGCATGTTACGGTGCTATACGCCCGCGAAACGCCTAAAGTGGGCTGTGATCAGTCCACCGAGCCCGAAAAGGTCCGACGTATGAGCTCTGAAATCCGCCTTGCCTTCGCGCATCCCTCTGAGCGGTCCGAGGCAACCGCACCTCGCGGTCCTTTGGATCGTATTTCTTTGCGGGATCACATTGTCGAAGTTGAGATCGGTGCCTTTCAGGCTGAACGCGGCACAACCCAACGTATCTGTTTCAACATCGTCGTTGAAGTGCGTCCGTTGAGCGATCCTATTGATGATGATGTGGATCGCATTCTGTCTTATGACAGAGTAACCGAAGCGATCGCGTTCGAATTGGCGGCTGAGCGGTTGAATCTTCTAGAAACACTGGCTGACCGCGTGGCTGAGCGAATTTTGCATGAGCCTCAGGCCGTAAGAGCCTTTGTTCGAATTGAAAAATTGGATCGCGGCCCCGGTGCGCTGGGGGTCGAGATCGTCCGCGGAAAGGATGCGGTGCATCACGACGTGACCGAAGAAGAGCGGCCTCATCCGCGGCTTGTTTTCCTGTCAAATGCCGCGATTGAATCCGAAAACCTGACTGGCTGGATCGATCAGCTCGAGAACCGTCAGCGCCCGCTGATCTTGTGTGTTGGTGCCTCTGATCTGGCGGTGCCGCAGACCGGCCATGCCATGACGCAACGCAGGATTGATCTGCTGGCGATCGAGCAGAACGCCTGGGTGTTGGCCGCAAGGGATTTCCGTTGCGTAGTCGTCTCGACACGGACCGAGTTGGATTGGGCGATGAAAAACGGTCAGATATGCGTTTGGGCACCGTCGAAAGTAGTGTTGGATGCGGTAGATGGCCCGTCTGCGGCACCGTCGGATGCAGTGGCGCTGGCTGCGTGGTTCGCGGCAACATTTGAAGCCAGCGAAATGCTGGTGATCGGCGGAGACCTGCCCGAGGCCCCTAAAACGCCGTTGCGTGCAGTTCCGGTCGAACAGGCGCAACTGTGACTGTCTATTATCGACCATTGGTTCAGCACGGCTCCTTGCGTCCTCAGGGTTCAGTACCTCTGGCCGGTCAGAATCTGTGGTTTACGCAGGCCGAAAAGATCGAGCGGAACAACGTCAGGAAGATCGTGAATGTCGTTGATATTCCTCCGGAATATCTGGATTCGTTGACGCGCGCGCGTACAACAGTCGCCGGGCTTGATATGGCGCAGCCTCAGATCATGGGCATTCTGAACGCAACGCCCGATAGCTTCTCGGATGGAGGGGTGCATAACTCGGTTGACACAGCGCGCACCGCTGCAGTCGAGATGGTGGCGCATGGTGCAAGCATTCTGGACATCGGCGGCGAGTCCACACGCCCCGGAGCTGATTTCGTGCCGGAGGACGAAGAAATTGCGCGTACGCGCCCCCTGATCGAGGCGATCCGCTCCGAAACCGATGCGTTGATCTCGATCGATACTCGTAAAGCCAGCGTTGCCAGAGCCGCGTATCAGGCAGGCGCAGGGCTGATCAATGACGTGTCGGGGTTCACTTTCGACCCGCAACTTGCGCCATTTTGCGCACAGATCGAGGCTCCGGTCTGCGTAATGCATATGCAGGGTGATCCGGCCACGATGCAGGATGACCCGCAATATGACGACGTTTTATTGGACGTTTACGATTTCCTAGATGGGCAAATCACTGAATTGGTAGGGCAGGGCCTGAACCGCGATCTGATTATCGTCGATCCCGGCATCGGGTTTGGCAAAAACACAGATCACAACCTAACCCTTTTGCGTAATCTCAGCCTGTTCCACGGGTTGGGCTGCCCAATCCTGTTAGGCGTTTCGCGCAAAGGGTTCATTGGCGAGATCGGCAAAGAGTCGCGCAAGGATGCCCGCGCGCCGGGATCAATCGCGGTTGCTCTGGCGGGAATATCACAGGGCGTGCAGATTGTGCGGGTACATGACGTGGCCGAGACGGCTCAGGCCTTGCGTCTATGGGCCGCCGTCCGGTAATCCGGACACAAGGAATTTCAGGAGAACGACTTATGCGCAAGCTGTTTGGAACCGACGGAGTGCGGGGCACCGCCAACACGCACCCGATGACGGCGGAAATGGCATTGCGTATCGGTGCTGCTGTGGGTCGGTATTTTCGCCGGGATGCGTCAGGCGTGCATCGGGTGGTCATTGGTAAGGACACAAGGCTGTCTGGCTATATGCTGGAAAACGCGTTGACGGCGGGCCTGACCTCTACGGGCATGAATGTGCTGTTGCTGGGGCCGGTGCCGACGCCCGCAGTCGGGTTGATGACTCGTTCGATGCGTGCAGATTTGGGCGTGATGATCTCGGCCAGCCACAACCCGGCGATCGACAATGGTATCAAGTTTTTTGGGCCAGATGGCTTCAAATTGTCTGATCAGGCAGAGATTGATATCGAACGGCTGATCGAAGAAGGCGTAAGCCCCGCGCAGGCACAGAACATCGGCCGTGCGCGTCGGGTCGATGATGCGCGCTTTCGTTACGGAGAGCGGGTGAAATCCTCGTTGCCGCGCGATCTGCGGCTGGGCGGGCTGAAGGTCGTGATCGACTGCGCAAATGGGGCGGCGCATCGGACAGCGCCCGAGGTTCTGTGGGAGCTGGGTGCGGATGTGATCCCGGTTGGGACTGCACCTGACGGCAAGAATATCAACCTCGATTGCGGCTCGACACAGCCGCGCGTAGCGGCTGAGACGGTGGTGTCGCATGGAGCGGATGTGGGGATCTGTCTGGACGGTGACGCCGACCGGGTGGTTGTGATCGACGAAACCGGGACCGTAGCTGATGGGGACCAGCTGATGGCTCTATTGGCGTCATCCTGGTCCCGCGCCGACCAGCTCAAAGGCGGTGCGCTGGTGGCAACGGTGATGTCAAACCTCGGGCTGGAACGGTATCTGGCGGGGCAAGGGCTGCGGTTGGAACGCACTGCCGTTGGTGACCGGTATGTAGTCGAACGGATGCGCGAAGGTGGCTTCAATCTGGGCGGCGAACAATCGGGCCATATTGTTATGAGCGATTATGCCACAACCGGCGACGGGCTTATGGCAGGGCTCCATTTTCTGGCCGAGATGGTACAGACCGGAAAGAAGGCCTCGGAACTGTCGCGCCAGTTTGAGACGGTGCCGCAACTGCTGAAAAATGTGCGTTTTGGTGCCGGTCAGGCGCCGCTTGAGGCCGCCAGCGTCCAAAGTGCTATTTCCGACGCCGAAGCACGCCTGAATGGTCAGGGACGCCTGTTGATCCGCAAATCAGGAACCGAACCTTTGATCCGGGTTATGGCTGAATGCGAAGATTCCGCCCTGCTGAACCAGGTTGTTGATGGGATCGTGGCC
This sequence comes from Ruegeria sp. YTSA064, assembly GCF_059610325.1. NCBI lineage: Bacteria > Pseudomonadati > Pseudomonadota > Alphaproteobacteria > Rhodobacterales > Roseobacteraceae > Ruegeria > Ruegeria sp. YTSA064. The sequence continues at coordinate 240,897 of NZ_JBXWNK010000001.1, read as the reverse complement.
GAGGTCGAGGCCGCCACAGGCTAACGCCCGATCAGCATTTTACGCAGGCTGAACCATTGGCTGATCGCCAAACCGGTCAGAATCATGAGTAGAGCGATGTAGAAGCGCAGAGGCAAAGCCTCGGACAGAATCCACGCTCCGAATACCATTGACCAGATGGGCACCTGATAATTCACCAAGGTCATAAAAACCGATCCGGCGCTACGGATGATCGAAACGCGAAGCAGTGTGGCGAAGGCTGTTGGTATCAGCCCCAGAATTATGATGGCAAGTCCTGAGCGTGTGCCTTGCCATGTGGGTGTTCCTTCAGTCATCAGCATGATCGGCAATAAGATCACTGCGCCAACGACCAGTGTCAGTGCAGACAACGTTATCGGGTCAATTGGCGGACAACGGCGTGTAATAACGGATGAACTGGCATAGCAGAATGCCGCGCCGATACAGGCAAGCTGGGCCAGTGGCTCGGCCCCTTGGCCCAGCTGTGCCAGGCCGGGGCCGATCAGAACAAGCGCACCGGAAAATCCCAGCGATACCCCAACCAAGCGGCGCACGTACATAGGCTCATCCGAAAAGAAATGTGCCAATGGCAGCACCATGAGCGGAACCGCGGCCATCGACAGGCCCGCAAATGCCGATGGCACATATTGCTGGCCCCAACTCAGCAACACAAAGGGCAGGGCAGTAGAAAGCACTCCGATAACAGTGACGAACCACCAAAGTTGAGCACTCATCGCGGGCATTTTGCGCCGTGTGATCCGCATCAACATCAGCAGTGTGACCGCGCCCAGAGTTGTGCGCGCGGTGGCCACAGTAATGGGGCCATAGCCTTCAAGAGCTATGGCCACGACCATGAAAGTGGCCCCCCAGATGAGACCGAGCGCTGCGATGCCGCTCCAGTCGCGGTGGTCGGGTTGTTGAACCATTCCATCCCCTTATCCTGCGATCAGGTCGGTGTCACGATGCGATCTTGACTTTTTGTAAGTATTTACTTACCGTTAGTCATGACTTACCATGATACGTTCTATGCGTTAGGTGATCCGACCCGCCGGCAGGTGTTCGAAGCGGTAGCTGACAAGCCCCGTGCAGTAGGTGAACTGGCAGGTGAATTGCCCGTTAGTCGCCCTGCGGTATCCCAGCATCTGAAAGTGCTTTCCGACGCCGGTTTGGTCGAATGCCGCGCTGAAGGCACCCGACGGATTTATGCGGCGCGGCCCGGCGGGCTGAATGAAATGCGGGCGTGGTTAGAGCGCTACTGGTCTGATGTTCTGGAAAGCTTTGCAATTGAGGTAAATGAAGGGGGGCAGGACATATGACGGATCCAATCATCAAAACTGTAGTTGTAAATGCAGCGCCACAACAGGCTTTCGACATATTCGTCAAGCGCACGGCATCATGGTGGCCACTGAACCGGCACGCGGTATCTGCCGGAGCTGGCAAGGCGGCTTTGGGTGTCGTGATTGAAACTGAAGTTGGCGGCGCGGTCTATGAAGTGATGCATGATGGCGCACGGGCCAAATGGGGGGAGGTTCTGGATTATGAGGTCGGTCGCCACTTTGCTATGAGCTGGCATCCGGGCACTGATCCAGACAAACAGACCCGCGTCGAGGTGAAGTTCGAGGATCATGGGCAGGGACAAACCAAAGTTACGTTGACCCATTCTGGTTGGGAGGTCTGGGCCGCTGAGGCACAAACCAAGCGAGATGGCTATAACAGTGGCTGGGATTATGTACTTGCGACCTGTTTTGCCGATGCGGTGGGCAAATGAAAAGGGCGGCCACATGGGCCGCCCTTTCACTAACAGACGTCAGGCCTAGTTCTTTTCTTTGTCGACCATTTTACCGGCCGAGATCCAAGGCATCATACCACGCAGTTTGGCACCGGTTTCTTCGATCATGTGCTCGTCATTGGCGCGGCGGGCCGCTTTGATGGTCGGCTGACCAACGGCGTTTTCCAGCATGAAGTCACGAACGAATTTGCCCTGCTGGATGTCGTTCAGAACCTCTTTCATTCGTGCTTTGGTCTCGTCGTATTTCAGGATACGCGGGCCGGTGACGTACTGGCCGTATTCGGCCGTGTTCGAGATCGAGTAATCCATGTTGGCGATGCCGCCTTCATAGATCAGGTCCACGATCAGCTTCACCTCGTGCAGACACTCGAAATAGGCCATCTCGGGCGCGTAGCCAGCTTCGACCAGCGTTTCAAAGCCGCAGCGGATCAGCTCTACCAGACCACCGCACAGAACGGCTTGTTCGCCGAACAGGTCGGTTTCGCATTCTTCGCGGAAGTTGGTTTCGATGATGCCCGAACGCCCGCCACCGATGGCTGAGCAATAGGACAGGCCGATTTCCAGCGCTTTGCCGGTCGCATCGTTGTCGACCGCGACGAGGCAAGGAACACCGCCGCCTTTGGTGTATTCACCGCGCACAGTGTGGCCGGGGCCTTTAGGGGCCATCATGATGACGTCGACACCTTCTTTCGGCTCGATCAAGCCGAAGTGCACGTTCAGGCCGTGGGCAAACGCAATCGCGGCGCCCGGCTTGATATTGTCATGCACGTATTTCTTGTACGTCTCGGCCTGCAGTTCGTCGGGCATGGTGAACATGATGACGTCGCACCAAACGGCGGCTTCAGCGATGTCCATCACTTCCAAACCTTCCGCTTCGGCTTTCTTCGCTGAAGGCGAACCTTCGCGCAGCGCTACGACAAGGTTCTTGGCGCCCGAGTCACGTAGGTTCAGAGCGTGGGCGTGACCTTGCGAGCCGTAGCCCAGGATGGCCACTTTCTTGTCTTTGATCAGGTTGATGTCGCAATCGCGATCGTAATAGACGCGCATTTTGCCGGTCCTTTCTGTTTCGATTGCGGTGGTTTTTACTTTGTATTTCCATGGATAGCGATGGCTCTATCCTTGGAAAATCAAGAATAAATGCCTTGTCTATTCTTGAAAAATGCTATTCTTGTAAATTTCATGTTAGATGATCTGGATCGCCGAATATTACGCCATCTGCAGGCCGAGCCGAGTTTGTCCGGTGCGGAACTGGCCGAACGTTGCCGCAGCACGCAGGGAGTTTGCGGGCGGCGAATCGAAAAGATGCAGGCGGCGGGTATCATCGAAGGGCAGGAGGCAGTAATTGATTGGACCGCTCTGGGATATGCGGTAGAAGTGTCGCTGCGCGTGACCTTGGACAAGACGCAGGCACGGGCCTTTGATGAATTTACCGAAGCTGCCCGTGAAGTGGGCGAGGTGATCGAACTTCAGACCTTTCTGGGGCGCGTCGATGTGCGCCTTTCAGTGCTGGCACAGGACATGAGCCATTACCAACAGGTCTATCGGGATCGCATCCTGACACTGCCGCATATCGCAGATATTGAGGCCTTGATGCACATTGCTCGAGTCAAACAGGATGAGGCATTGCCGATATGATCGAATTGGACGAAATCGATCGAAGGATTTTGCGCGCTTTGAGGCAGGATGCCACCCAAAGCGCCGGTGCATTGGGGCGCAAGTTCGGGTTGTCTCAGCCCGCCACCTGGCGCCGAATTAAGCGTCTGGAAGATGCGGGTGTGATCAAAGGTCGACGATTGCGGCTGAACGCCGAAGCGCTCGGGTTCGGGGTAACGGTGTTTTTGGGCGTGAAACTAGCGCGAAAAGGTCAGGTTAGCCTTGAGGATTTTGAACGCGCCGTCAGTGCCATTCCAGAAGTGCAGACAGTCGAGCATGTGCTAGGGCTTTACGATTATCGCTTGCGGGTTGTGGCGCGGGACCTGGCTGATTTCGAGAGAGTCTTGCGGAGACGCGTTATGACTCTGCCCGGGGCCGGGGAAGTCGAGGCCAACGTATTGCTAAGCGAAGAGCGCCTTCCAGGACCGATTGGTTAGTACTTTGAGCGGATTCGAAATCCGGGATGATGGGTCATGCGGGCAAAAGTCATGGGGCGGCCGTTTTTCCATGTGGTCCGCTCGAGCTGGATCATCGATGTCCCAGTCGTGGTGCCCATGAAATCAGCTAAGCGCCCATCGGCAGAGATGGCGCAAAAGGCGATCTCAGCTTCGGTAAAAGGTGCTGCGTTCAGCAACCATTCATGAGGGCCGCTTTTGTTCAGATCGGCGTGTTCAACCTCGGGAACGGCTTCAATATTGATCCAGCGCTCTTCAAGCTGGAAGGGACGATTGTCAGCATAGTGCATACAAATCACATGCAAGACACGCGCATCCGGCTCGACATTCAATTGAGAGGTCAGCCAGCCGGGGCTGTAGACCACCCTACGTTCCACCAGTGCGTAGCGATAGGCTGAGTTCTGATTCTCAACTGCCTGACGTGCCAGTGAAATCTCAAGTTTGGCTTGTTTGCGCGGCTCTTTCTTAACCCGCGTCCCGCTTTTGCGTTTACGCTCGACAAAGCCCTGTTCTGCAAGTTCTCGCAACGCCCGGTTGACTGTAGCGCGGGCGCAATTGAACTCTTCCGCAAGTTGGGTTTCGGTGGGCAGAAGTGAGCCCTGTGGCCAAATACGTGATTCAATCCGCCGTTTAACTTCGTCCCGGACGACCTGAAAATTGATCCGCTTTTGCGCAGTCACGAGCTAAAAAATCCATTCTTGTTCAAAGTGAGTGTATCTGGTCAGAAACACGTCAGGGTGTAAAGAGATGGTGACACTAGTTGGCGTCATTTCTGCTAATTGTTGCATGTTAAATCTCAAAGTAAAACTTAAGGTTGCGGGTTACTTAAGGTCAACCAATCTTGGCGCATTGAAGCTTTACCCCGAGGCAAGGAACAGGCAGAAACAAGTGGCGATAGGAAAGGACGCATGATGCCTGCATTACTCGGAACCGTTGATCCCAATGGCCTTGAGGAATTCTCGGTCGTATTTACTGATCGCTCGCTCAACCATATGTCTGCAAACTTTCAACAGGTTATGCGCGATATCTCTGATATGTTGCGCGAGGTATACAACGCTGAAGGTGTCGCCATTGTTCCTGGAGGCGGGACGTACGGGATGGAGGCGGTTGCGCGACAATTTGCACGCGGGGCAAATGTTCTCGTGGTCCGCAACGGCTGGTTTTCCTATCGCTGGAGCCAGATCATAGAATCAGGTGAATTGACCGGTTCGACGACGGTTTTGAAAGCCCGAGAGACCGGGAATGCCAGCCCTTCGCCCTTTGCACCTGCTCCGATAGAAGAAGTTGTCGCGACAATCCGTGAGAAACGCCCGGATGTCGTTTTTGCCCCGCATGTCGAAACCTCTGCTGGGGTGATTTTGCCTGATGACTATGTAAACGCAATGGCAACCGCCGCGCATGAGGTGGGTGCGCTTATGGTACTGGATTGCATCGCGTCGGGCTGTGCTTGGGTCGATATGAAGGCAACCGGTGTGGATGTGCTGATTTCGGCTCCGCAAAAGGGGTGGAGTGCGACGCCCTGTGCCGGTCTTGTCATGCTGTCTGAGCGGGCCGAAGCACGGTTGACCGAAACCACATCTGACAGTTTTGCGATTGATCTGAAGAAATGGCGACAGATCATGCAGGCCTATGAAAATGGCGGCCATGCCTATCACGCCACGATGCCCACGGATTCTCTGCGTGCCTTTCGCGATACCATGCTTGAAACACGTGAGTATGGATTCGAAAAGTTGCGTGCGGCGCAGTGGGCTTTGGGGGATGGCGTACGGGCTTATCTGAAGGATAAAGGCGTGATGTCGGTGGCAGCCGAAGGTTTCGGCGCGCCCGGAGTGGTCGTCAGTTACACTGCCGACCCCGAGATTCAAAACGGTAAGAAGTTCGCGGCTTTGGGCATGCAGATCGCGGCAGGTGTGCCGCTTCAATGTGATGAACCGGCTGGGTTCAGCACATTCCGTCTGGGGCTGTTTGGCTTGGACAAACTTTATGATGTCGACGGCACGATTTCGCGCCTGACACGCGTTTTGGATCAGGTATTGTAACCGGCAACGCGGGCAGAAGCCCGCCTGACGGATCAGCGGACGCCGAGGCCCATTTGCATCAGCGTCTTCCGCACTGTTGGTAAGGAATAGAGCGCATTTAGCCCCATCGCCCTTGCATCACGCAGCGGTCGCGCCTCGATCATCGAGGCGCGGTTCAGCAGATCGATACCTTTGACGCGCAGTCCGATCTCAGTATGGCGGGCCTTATGATAGGCATCCAGCATTTGCGCGTCACCCAAGCCTTCGGGCCGAGCCAGCGCTAGTTCCATCAAACTACGAAGATCGCCGAGCGACATGTTCAGTCCCTGCGCGCCGATAGGGGGGACCACGTGTGCGGCTTCGGCCATCAGGGCAATGCGTTCACCAGCAAGACGTTCCGCCGACTGGCTGATGATTGGCCAGATTGTCCTGCGCGAAGCGAGTTTCAGCGGTCCGAACAGCCCGCAGGAGCGTTCAGTCATCGCAGCCTCGAATGTCTCGGCTCCGAGGTTCAGCAATTCGACCGCGCGTGGGCCGCGTTCCATCCAGACAATCGCAGACGACGGCTGACCCTGCCAATCGGGCAGGGGGACCAAGGTGAAGGGCCCACCGGACCGATGGATTTCGGTCGAAACATTGTCGTGCGGGATTGGGTGAGTAACGGCGAAGGCCAGAGCTTTCTGGCCGTAGCGGGTGGTATGCACGCTAATTCCGGCGGCTTCCCGCATCGGCGAGTTTCGTCCGTCTGCGGCGATGACAAGTTTGCAGCGGACGCGGCTGCCATCGCTCAGACCAACACGTGCTTCATTGGTGCGGGTGAACAGGCTGATCGTGGCAGAACCGGGTCGGAAATCGACGTTTGGCAATTCCCCCAGCCGTGCCACCATCTCACGCCGCAGCAGCCAGTTGGGCAGGTTCCAGCCGAACGGTTGATCCGAGATATCAGCGGCGTTGAAATCGCGTACCACGCGGGGTTCGGGTACATCACCGCCTGCGTCCACAATGCGCATGATCTGCAGAGGGGCAGCATGTGCATCCAAACGCGCCCAAAGTCCACATTGCTCTAGCAACCCATGGGCGGGCTGCAAAAAGGCAGTAGTGCGCAGATCCGAGCCATCCACGTCGCGTTCTGTGATCGGTGGTGAAGGGTCGAGGCAAATCACGTCAAACCCGGCAGCACCAAAGGCGGCGGCGGCGGTCAATCCGGCGATTCCACCGCCAGAAATCAGGATGTCACAGCTGTCGGTCATGAATATGTCTCCGTTGCCGCAGACACTAGTGCTGTTGCGAGGTGGGTGCCAAGTGACATCCTGTCTCGTGCCTTATCCGCGAGAGATCAAAATCAGGACAAGGAACATCGTCGGCACCATCATCAGTGCAGGGATGTAAAGGCCAGGCAGGCCGAACAGAAGGATGGAACACCCCCACATACTGACGAGTGCTGCGGCCGAGTAGTACAGGTCTTCGGCCTCGGCATTGGCCACATCCCGGGCCATCCAGCCAAAAAGCGGGATTGCAAACAACAGGCGCTGCCACAAAGGCGGGCGCGCTGGGATATCGAGCGCGGTCATTGGGATCTCCAATTCTGTTCGTCGCTGAGCTGCATATGGGGCTGATGCTGCGACTGCGAAACGCACAGATCGTCGCAGTGTGACAGCCTATCGCAGGCGGCCCAGAAATCCGGTCAGATCGTCCGTGTGATGGTGAATGTGATCTGCATGGTGTGGATCAGGGGCGACGTGAACGGTACGCATTCCCATCTCATGCGGCGCTGCCAGGTTGCGTGGATCATCCTCGAACATGGCTGCTTGTGTGGCTTCGATTCCGTCCTGAGCAAAGATGGCTTGGAATGCAGCCTTTTGCGGTTTTGGGCGATAGCCCGCATGCTCAATTCCGTAGATCGCATCGAATAGCCCATCCAGCCCACGTGCAGCTAAAACACGCTGTGCGTAAGGCGCTGACCCATTGGTATAGACGATGCGGCGGCCCGGCAGCGCACGAATGTGATCGGCCAATGTCGCGTCAGGCTCCATATGGCTCATATCCACCTGATGCACTGCGTGCAGATAGGGATCTGGGTCCAGATCGTGTTCGGACATCAGGCCGGCAAGCGTGGTGCCGTATTCACGCCAGTAGTGCGAACGGAGCCGATCGGCCTCGGGTCGGTCGACGCCGATCGCTTGCACCACGTAATCCGTCATCAGCACCTCAATCTGATCGAACAGGCGCATATGCGGTGGGTAAAGTGTGTTGTCGAGGTCGAACACCCATTGGGTGACGTGAGTAAAGGCAGGTTTGACCATGGTTTGGGTTTAGGGCGATGAACGACGGTTTTCAATGCCGCACTTGATTGCCGGGGCGTGAGGCGGCTAGACATGTCCGAACCAGGAGACATAATAGCCGATGCCCCAATCCAAACAGTCCAATACGGATGCCTATAGCCTGATACTCGAAGCAATCGATGTGGGCGTCTACAAGCCGGGCGACCGGTTGGTGGAAAGCGAGTTGGCCGAGCGTTTTGGCGTTTCGCGTACACCGATCCGCGAAGCGTTGCAGCGGTTAGAGACGCAATCGCTGCTGGAACGGGACGGGCGGTCTCTGATCGTGGCGTCGCTGGACCACAACCAGATGGCAGAACTATATGTCGTGCGACGCGAATTGGAGGGGCTCGCCGCAAGGCTGGCGGCCAAGCATGCGACCGAAGAAGAAATCCGGGTCCTTCAAGATATGGTAGATGCCGATGATGCGCTGGTGAATGACTCGTCTGCGCTTTCGCGTGCCAACCGCAGGTTTCACGAGCAGATCCATCTGGCCTCGCACAATCGCTATCTGGTGCAACAGCTTGATCTGGTGCACAGGACCATGGCGTTGATGGCGACTACATCCCTTGCGGCTGAGGGGCGCGGTGAAATCGCGCAGAATGAGCACAAAAACATCGTTGACGCGATTGCTGCCCGCGATGAGGTAGGGGCCCAACAAGCCCTGCAGGACCATATCTCGGTCGCGTTCATGACCCGGCTGAAACAGGATGCGATCCGGCGCGAGAAATAGCAGCCTCGCTTTCCTCGACCGCATGACCGTGCTGGGTTTTGTCCCAGAAGAATGGCCGTACCGCTAGTTCCCACAAGCCCTTATAGGCCGCCAGAACACCCAGTGGAAAATAGAGGACCATCATCGGAACCCAGGGCAGCAGAAAGCGCCTGTTGCCCGCGATGACGCCCAGCATGCCAACCAAAAGATTTGCAGCTTCTGCAGCGAGCAATAAGTAAATGCAGTTTCGCAGAAAGTCAGGTGTTGTGATGTGCTGAAAGGGGTGCGGCAGATCGAGAAATGTCAGCCAGAATACCCATAACACCGGGGCAAGTAGAAACTGCCCGAGCGTTCCAAGAAAAAAGGCCTGAAAGCCCAGAAAACGGAGCGGTCCCAGATCGCGCAGCAACCTTAACGGCGCGCGCATATGGACCAGATATGTAACCATGAATCCCTTTAGCCAGCGCGAGCGCTGTTTGACCCAGGGCCAGGCCCGAAAATTAGCCTCTTCATAGGTGGCAGTGCTGACGATTTCAGTCTTGTAGCCAGCCCGGCAGAGACGAACGCCCAAATCTGCGTCTTCAGTAACATTATGGGCATCCCATCCGCCCAGCTCGACCAGTTTGTCTCGACGAAAAAAGAAGGTGGTTCCACCCAGCGGAACCACAAGGCCCAATCGGGCGATGCCGCTGAGAATCACCCGAAACCAACCGCTGTATTCGATGGTAAAGCACCGCGACCGCCAGTTGGTGCGCGGGTTATAATAGTCCAGGACGCCCTGCAGGCAGACAACATCTTCGGGCGCGGCCGCAAAATGCCGGACAACGGATTCGATCTGATCTGGCATCGGGGCGTCTTCGGCATCCCAGACACCCAATATATCCCCACGGCAGAAATCCAGCGCATAGTTCATCGCACGAGGCTTGGTCGTTAGTTTACCCCGCTTCGGCACCTCAAGTACCCGTACCCAGCTGGGAAGCTCGATGTTATTCAGTGCGGCTTTGGTGACGCTATCCTGCTCTTCAAGCACCAATATGATATCGAGCAGCGCCTTTGGGTAAGTCAACCGTCGCAGACGGGCGATCAGGATTTCTGCAATTTCTTTTTCTTTAAAAAGCGGCACCAGTATCGACACACAGGGCAGGCGGATCGGATCTGCTGTGACAAGACGAGGGTTTCGAAGTGTCAGATGGGCAATCAGCCCCGAGACACGAAGGAAGAGGAACAACGCCAATGTCGCAAGCGTTGTCCAAAGTAGAGCGGTGAGACCCAGCATTGGGAATAAGCTGCATAAAGTGATTAGCAAAACGACCAACGTGATAGGTCTGGCCCGAGCCGTTGCCGACCAGTTGCGACAGCTTTGTTGCAAATCGACGCGCGTTTCAGCCGCCTCCGTCAGATCGGCGGCAAAATGGCGCGCAATTGCGGTATCAATCTGTTCGGCCCCGGCTAGAACCGGGACGATCGTATAGCCTGTATCACTTAACGCAGTTGAAACCGTATCGAACCGGTCAGGCCGCGCCGTTGCAATTAGCAGAATTGGTCCAACTCGCATCCAAGGCAGAACGTTGTGGGTTAGCCAAAACTCCAATGGTTTCAGCGCGCAAAGCTCTTCGGGAGGTGGAGTTTGATCCAGATCGGCAATTTGCAAGCCTGTTTGTTCGGACAGGGCAGAGAGAACTTCGGCCCGACTGGCCCAATCTTCACCAACAAGGATTTCCCCCAACGGGGCATTCTGGCGGGTTTGTAAATGCAACGCCTGTTGGAGCTGAGCCTCTGATATCACCCCTTGATCCCGCAGGCAGGCCCCAAGAGGTTTGCGTGAATGGAGGCCGGGAACCGGTTCCGCCGGTATCTGGCGTTTCAGATTCAGTTCAACCATAAGAATACCCTGCCGCGCTTCACAGACGGCAGGGTTGCTCAAACAGGGTTAACGCCGAGTTAACTCGACTAAATCGCACTTAGGCCTGTGTTTTTTGATCGGCCATTGCAGCGGCGAAACGTTCGAACAGGTAGAAACTGTCTTGTGGTCCGGGTGAGGCTTCGGGGTGATGTTGCACCGAATAGACTGGGCGACCCGTCATGCGGATGCCGCAGTTTGAGCCGTCAAACAATGAACGATGCGTCTCGATCACGCCATCGGGCAGGGATTGAGCGTCTACGGCAAAGCCGTGGTTCATCGAGGTGATTTCGACCTTGCCGGTTTCCATATCCTTGACGGGATGGTTCGCGCCGTGGTGGCCGTGGTTCATCTTGACGGTCTGCCCGCCCAAAGCCAGCGCGAGCATCTGATGGCCAAGGCAGATGCCAAAGACCGGCAGGTTAGTGGTTTCCAACACTTCCTTGATCATCGGCACGGCGTATTCACCAGTGGCCGCCGGGTCGCCCGGGCCGTTGGACAGGAAAACACCGTCGGGCTTATGGGCAAGAACTTCTGCTGCTGTCGCGGTCGCAGGCAATACGGTCACGTCACAGCCTGCCGATGCCAGGCAGCGCAGGATGTTCCGCTTGGCACCATAGTCGATAGCGACAACCTTATGTGACGGAGCTTCCTGGCGCTGATAGCCGTCAGGCCAGGCCCAACGCATCTCATCCCAACGATAGCTTTGTGCGCAGGTAACGTCCTTAGCCAGATCCATGCCCTCAAGTCCGGCAAACCCGCGCGCAGCCGCGATCAAAGCTTCGATGTCGAAGTTACCTTCGGGGTCATGCGCGAGCGCTACATGCGGTGCACCTTGCTGACGGATAGCGCGGGTCAGGCGGCGGGTGTCGACGCCCCCAATCGCAATGCGGCCGCGACGGGCCAGCCATGCTTTTAGCTCTTCGGCAGAGCGCCAGTTTGAAGGCTCGGTCGGGTCCCATTTGACCACCATACCCGCGGCAACTGGATCGCCAGTTTCGTCATCCTCCGGGTTCACGCCAACATTACCGATATGCGGGAAGGTAAATGTCACGATCTGGCCCGCGTAGGAGGGGTCTGTCATGATTTCCTGATAGCCGGTCATGGCGGTGTTGAAGCACAGCTCGGCCACCGTCTGGCCGGTGGCGCCAAAGCCAATACCGTAGAACAGCGTTCCATCGGCCAATGCCAGACATGCGGTGGGCTTGGACGGGGCGTTCTGGGCCATGGCGCGACTCTCCTGCAAGGTAAACGGACGCATACCTAAGGGGGTTAGCGCGTCGGGTCAAGCCTGTTCAAATTTTATGCTATTGTTTAAAATCAATAACTTAGGAAAGTATCGCCCCTGTTGTGCCCGCCTTTTTGTTTCGATATGGTCGAGGTTCCTTTGCCATGGGGATGGACAGACCATATGGATATGCGATCACGGGTGAATGCCGCCCTGAAGCAAGCAATGAAAGACAAAGAAGCCGAGCGCCTATCGACGCTGCGCCTGATCAATGCCGCGATCAAGGATCGTGACATTGCTTCGCGCGCATCCGTAAATGAAGAGGCCAAAGGCTGTGGCGATGCCGAGGTGCTTGATATTCTTGGAAAAATGACCAAGCAGCGCAAGGAAAGCGCGCGCGCCTATGAAGAGGGTGGGCGCCTGGATTTGGCCGAGCGTGAGTTGCGCGAAGTCGAAGTGATCGAGGAATTCCTGCCCAAGCAGCTGGATGATGACGAGGTCAGCAAAGCTATTCAGACGGCCATCACGGCCACCGGCGCGGGGTCAATCCGCGATATGGGCAAGGTGATGGGCGAATTGAAAACGCGCTATACCGGTCAGATGGATTTCGGCAAGGTCGGGCCAATGGTCAAAGATCACCTTTGCGCCGCATCAAACGGCGGTTAATCAAGCAGAATCGCGCAGTTTCCGGGTTAAGTCATCGAAAAGCGCGATCCGTTCCTCTTCAGTGAGGAATGCACCAATTTCGACCTCCCGGCCGTCTCCGACCAGTGTCACGTAATGGGGCACCGGACCACCGCTCGCGTGCATTTCGGGGCGCGCCCAATATCGATTGCAGGACCATTCCAGATCGTCTTTGCGTGGATTGCGGTGCACGAGGCGCGCCTGCGTTTTATCCAACGTGAGAACCTCGAACACGCTGCGTGCGCGATAGTTCATCTCAAATGCCAGCCAGAGACCTAATACGGTCAGCAACAGGAAGGGCAGCAAGCCCCACAGCAGAACAGATCCGAGCACTGCAAACAGCGGAATCAGACCGAACAGAAAGACCGCGAGAACAACCCCCATCGCGCCGCGCGGCGGTAAGGAGTTATGCGGCCAAAGGCGCAACTCCTGCTCTGTATCTGAATTCTTGATCCATCGATAAGGCATGGTCGAAACCTAGCGCAGCAACTGCCTGAGTCGAAGTGCAATCTGTCACACAACGTGTCCAACACGCACCCATGACAGCGCGTCGTCCAGCCGATCATCACCCCAAAACACCTCGCCGCGCACGACAAAGCTGGGCGCGCCAAACACACCCAGTTGGATGGCAGTGTTGGTCTCGTTTTCGAGAGATTGCACAATGTCCGGACTGCGCGCACGTGCGAGGGCTAGGCGGGGGTCCTGCTGACAACGATGCAGGGCTTCGGTGATGGCTGTCTCGGACCCGGCTTCTATGCCGTCTTCAAACCAGAGACCATAGAGCGATTGTGTATACGTCTTTCCCCAGCCTTCGGTCATTCCCAGTAGGGCAACCTGATTGGCCAATGCGAGGTCCGAGATTGGGTAGGGCGCTGGCAAGTTGGCGTGAATATGATACTTGGCCGCCCGGCGTTCGATATCCCGCCACATGTAAGCGGATTTAATCGGTTTGCCAGCGAAGGGGATGTTCTGCTGTTCTGACATCACGGTCCGCACATTGAACGGCCGCCAGTTCACGGTGGCATCGTGTTCGGCACTCCAATCGTCCAGGCGTTTGATCGTCAGGAAGCTGTAGGTGCTACCTATTGAGAACCAAAAGTCGATCTCGGGCATCGTAAACCCCTTCGGTTGGCCGGATATTTTGCCCGGACCAGAATACTCTATTTTTGCTGTTCTGGCGACTGCCCCGCTTACACAGGTCAGGCAGGAACAAAAAACCCCGCCTCAATGGGCGGGGTTTTCTTGTCATTCAGGTCGGGATCAGTGCGCGTGGCCTTTATCCCAATCCTCCTGCTTCGGCAGCTGCTCGAACGTGTGTTCAGGCGGCGGCGTTGGCAATGTCCATTCCAGCGTATCCGCGTATTCGTTCCACGGGTTCGGCCGCGTCTCTTTCGCGCCGCGCAGCAGGGCGTAGATCACGATGCCAAAGAACAGCAGGAACGAAGCGAACGAGATGAATGCACCAATCGACGAAACAAAGTTCCACTGCGCGAACGCTTCGGGATAGTCGATGTAGCGACGTGGCATGCCCTGACGACCCAGGAAGTGCTGCGGGAAGAAGGTCAGGTTGGCGCCGATGAAGAACAGCCAGAAATGAACCTTGCCCCAGAACTCGGAATACTGACGGCCTGTCATCTTCGAGAAGTAGAAGTATACGCCAGCGAAGATCGCGAAGACTGCACCCAAGCTCATCACATAGTGGAAGTGCGCCACGACGTAATAGGTGTCGTGATAGGCACGGTCCACGCCGGCCTGCGACAGCACAACGCCGGTCACACCGCCAACGGTGAACAGGAACAGGAAGCCGAAGGCGAACAGCATCGGGGTTTTGAACTCGATCGAGCCGCCCCACATGGTCGCAATCCATGAGAAGACCTTAACGCCGGTCGGAACCGCGATGACCATCGTGGCCAGCATGAAGTAGGCTTGCTGACGCAGCGACATGCCAACGGTGTACATGTGGTGCGCCCACACGACAAAGCCCAGAACACCGATCGCGATAATCGCCCAGACCATCGGCAGGTAACCGAAGATCGGCTTGCGTGCGAAGGTCGCGATCACGTGGCTGATAAGGCCAAAGCCCGGCAGGATCACGATATACACTTCGGGGTGGCCAAAGAACCACAGGATGTGCTGATACAGGATCGGATCGCCGCCACCGGCCGGATCAAAGAAGGTGAAGCCGAAGTTGCGGTCCATCAGCAGCATGGTGATCGCGCCCGCCAGAACCGGCAGCGACAGCAGAATCAGCCACGCGGTGACAAAGATCGACCAGCTGAACAGCGGCACCTTGAACAGGGTCATGCCCGGGGCACGCATGTTCAGGAAGGTGGTGATCATGTTGATCGCGCCGAGGATCGAGGAGGCGCCCGATACGTGCACAGCAAAGATCGCAAGGTCCATGGACATGCCGCCCTCGGTCGTGGACAGCGGTGGATACAGAACCCAGCCGACGCCCGAACCGAGCTGATCGTTACCACCGGGGCTCAGCAGCGAGGCGACGCCCAGCGAGGTCCCGGCGACGTACAGCCAGAAGGACAGGTTGTTCATCCGCGGGAACGCCATATCCGGCGCACCGATCTGCAACGGCATGAAATAGTTGCCAAATCCGCCGAAGAGGGCCGGGATAACCACGAAGAACATCATCAGGACACCGTGATAGGTGATCATGACGTTCCACAGGTGTCCGTTGGGGGTACATGGATCGGCCATGAAACCTTCGAGGCACATGTACTGAACACCGGGGTGCATCAGTTCGAGCCGCATGTAGACAGTCATCAGAACCGAAATCAAACCGGCCAGCGCCGATACGATCAGGTACAGAATCCCGATATCCTTGTGGTTGGTCGACATGAACCAACGGGTAAAGAACCCACGCTGGTCTTCATGCTCGTGACCATGAATGGCTGCGTCTGCCATTAGGTGCCTCCTGTTGCAACTACACCGCGCAGTCGGACCTCTCCAACGCGCGGGATTCCTGCTGGTTTTAGATTGCAAGGGGGCGACCTTCAATGGCCGAGTTTGATCTGGATCAAGATTAATTGTCGCGGGCAGCCCACGCAGCCCGGCATTTCAACCTCTGATCCTAGCGATTTGGGGGGCCAGTCCGCGAATTCAAGTGGCGATGGGGGAATCCCGCTTGACCCGCATCGGGGGGCGGCACAGAACAGCAAAGAAGCGCAATACCGGAGGCCCGTGATGACTGAATATGATCCCGAAAACGTCTTTGCCAAGATCTTACGTGGGGAAATCCCGTCGAACCGAGTTTATGAAGATGATGAGACAGTCGCCTTGATGGACATCATGCCGCGCTCTGATGGGCATGTGTTGGTCATCCCAAAATCACCGTGCCGCAACATGCTGGACGCGTCGTCCGTAGAACTTGCGGCAGTGATAGCGACGGTTCAGAAATTAGCACAGGCCGTGAAGGTCGCGTTTGAAGCTGATGGTGTAACTGTTCAGCAGTTCAACGAAGCTGCGGGCGGGCAGGAGGTGTTTCATCTACATTTCCATGTCCTGCCCCGTTACGAAGGCGTATCGATGCGTCCACCGGGCAAGATGGGTGATTTTGATCTGATTGCCAAACACGCTGACAAAATCCGCGCAGCATTGGGTTGAATTCCAAGAAAGTTCCGCTGGCACGTGGGGTCGATAAGCTGCACGAAAGGCCGCAAAGGCAAGGGATTCATACAATACCGAGGCCCTAAAACGAGAATTGCCGTTCCGATTATGGGGTCGGAACGGCAGACTCGTAACCAAACACTTTCACGGATTTCGCTGGGCAGCCCTGCGATCACCGGTTAACACACCACTCACTCATGAACGGTCATTACATACTACGTGGTCAAATGGCGTTTGTAAGGAGTGGATGTGAAGAATCCCTGAATTTGAGGCGAATTGGGGCGATTTGAAGGACAAGCCACTATGATTTTCGAAACAGAACGCATCGAAATTCAGCATTGTTGTTTGGGTAATGTTTCCGGATCGTTCCGAGTACGTGGAATCACCTAGTTTTCAAACGCCTTCGGAGGCGAACACATCATCAAAGGTCTTTTTTAGTGCCACGTCGACGTCATCCATCGTTACGGGAAGCCCGAGGTCGACCAAAGATGTCACACCGTGTTCCTGTATGCCGCAAGGTACAATCCCACCGAAATGAGACAGATCTGGTTCAACATTGATTGATATTCCGTGGAAACTAACCCACTTCCTCAGGCGTATTCCGATGGCTGCAATCTTATCCTCGGCGGTCTGTCCCGCTATCGAAAGCGGCTTGTCCTGCCGCTGAACCCAGACGCCCACGCGGCCTTCTCTTATTTCACCCGTGACATTGAATTCTGCCAGTGCGGCGATCACCCAGGCCTCAAGCTGCTGAACAAAGCGGCGCACATCATGGCCGCGTTTGCCCACATCCAGCATCACGTAGACCACACGCTGACCGGGTCCGTGATAGGTGTACTGACCACCACGTTTACTTTCATAAACCGGAAAGCGGTCCGGATCGGTCAGGTCTTCTCGCTTGGCAGAGGTCCCAGCGGTATAAAGTGGCGGGTGCTCTAACAGCCAGACGCATTCATCCGCTTCGCCCGCCGCAATCGCTGCAACGCGTGCCTCCATGAAGGCGGTGGCCTCGTCGTAGTCGATCAGCCCGTCAGTGGTTTTCCATTCCATGTCGGTTCCTTAGACCTTCTGAGGGGCAGGGGGAAGGGGTCAGGCGGCCTCGGCCAGACAACGCTGCAAGACCTGCGCATAGGTGTCAGCGCCTTGCGCGCCGGTCAGCAGGTATTTCCCTTCGAAAACCATCGAAGGGACGCCCGAAATGCCTCGGCTGGTCCAGAACCGTTGTTTCTCACGCACCGGTTGGGCATGTGCACCCGATTCAAGCGCCGCGCGCGCTGCCACTGTGTCGAGCCCCGCCGTTTCAACCGCGCCCAACAACACGTCGACGTCAGAGACATCCTGTTGCCTGGTGAAATAAGCATCGAACAAGGCCAGCTTAAGCGGATGTTGTCGCCCCTTCGTTTCCGCCCAATCAAGCAGTTGATGCGCGGCAAAGGTGTTCACGATTCTGCTGTCATCGGTGAAATTGAAGGTAAATCCAAGTTCAGCCCCCAACGCGGTCAACCGCTCGCGCGCCTGGTGGCTTTGTTCGGGCGTCAAGCCATATTTTTCGGCAATATGCTCTCGCAGGTTCTGCCCCTCGGGCCCCATGCTGGGGTTCAATTCGAACGGATGCCAGCGCAACCGGGCTAGAACATTCTCTTGCTTCAGTGCGGCATCGAGTTGATGAAAGCCGACTATACACCACGGACAGACCACATCCGAAACGACATCAATCTGCACGGTAGGGCGGGGATCGGGCGAGGGCATGGGCTGCTCCAGATTGCATTGGTCGCGTTTAGATATTGCTAAAGCGCGCGAATTCAATCGGCTGTGTTTTTGCCTCTTCACATCGCGTGGCACAGCGTCTATACGCCCCTCTACCAAGTCATTGGCAGTGCGGTCGTGGCGGAATTGGTAGACGCGCAGCGTTGAGGTCGCTGTGGGGTAACACCCGTGGAAGTTCGAGTCTTCTCGACCGCACCAAATAATCCATCTCGTTGTGTAATTTCAATTTATTATGTTGGCGTGAACGATCTTGGTCCACCTAAAGGCTTGTGATTTGGTCATCAGCGCAACGTAGTCGCTTTCGCTGCTTCTGCACGCGTGCACTGATACCTCCGATCGTCGAGTAGAGTGCCCGACAACCGATCAAGTACATAAATGGCTTCCACCATTACTGTTTATCGAGGAGGAACCTCGACTGCTGGTTAAATGGCTGTATGAGTGCGTCAACGAAATTAGCTGCCGCACTTGTGAAGGCTGATTAGCCGAGAATATTGAGATAGACGTGCAACACGGGCTTAAGAACTGTGACGACCATACAATCAGAGTTGGGCGTCAAAACTTGAGTGAATTAGTTCAAATAGAGTGCGCCCAATCGATGAAGAAGCTGAATATGTTGACAGTCCGGCGGTCATTGGCTTCTTTGTTTCCGGATTACATCAATTAGAACAACTAAAACGAACAAAACACGAGAATTTCTCGGTGCTTGGACAGCTCATCCCTTATGATGTTCGTAGTAATATCGCGGCCTGCAAGTAGTAGGCCTATTTGCCGAAAGTTGTAAATCTACTGCATCTTCGGAAGTGTATTTGGTAACGAGTGTGCTGTTTCGATCGTATGATCGGGACAGCATTTTCTTTTTGGAGTTGCTTTGGCAATATGCAGGCTCCCTCATTTTACCACTGACGATCTCGAGTGTGCCACGAGGTCTTGTGATCATAGGGATAACTTCACAACCGAAAATCCGCTACTGAATCACGGGATTGCTTCAAAATGCAAAGTGTTGTGCCATCGAAATTGCTTGGCAGGAATTCGTTATCGTTGCTCCGGTTGCGTGGCGCAGGGTGGTGAGGTGTGCTCTTCTCCGGTGGAACCTACTTCATGTCCGCTTATCGCAGGGAATTTAATGAAAAACTCTGTGCCTTCACCAAGTTTGCTTCTGTAGTCTATTGTTCCGCCAAAATGCTCAACAATTTCCTTTGAAATGTGCATCCCGAGCCCTGTACCGCCTGCGTGACGTTCATCGGAGGAGTCTATCTGGGAAAATCGATCGAAAACTTTGTCATGGCTCCCCTCAGGTATCCCGATGCCATGGTCTTTGACGAAGAGGCGAATATTCTCGCCGACTTTCTCGCATCCGACGGTTATCTCGCCTCCATCAAGGGAGAATTTAGCTGCGTTGGAGATAATGTTGGCCAACACCTGAAGAAGGCGGGAGGGATCACCTTTAACGTACAGATCATTGTTTCCCCTTAAGTCTTCTACAATTTCTACGTTGTGAGCACTGGTGTATCCCATGTTACAGGCAATCGCTTCCTGAATCAGCGCATGTACATCAACAGTTCCTTCACGGTAGTTCATCTCGCCCGCTTCCATTTTTTGAATGTCCAGCACATCATTGATTAGGGATGCGAGCCGTTCGCAGTTTTTACCTGCTAAATGTATGAGGCTTTGCATTGATTCTGGAGCTTCACCCAATGCGCCTGTGTTGATTAGGTCAAGTGATCCCTTGATCGATGTCAGAGGCGTACGCAGTTCATGACTAACTGTCGATATGAACTGAGTTTTCGCAATGTAGGCCGCTTTTGTTCTTTCGTGCTCTGCTTTGAGCTTTTCGAGTTGTTCCAAATTCCTGCGGTAGAGCTTCAGAAACACCATCGAACAGTCAATCAGAAAGTACATTACGAAGATAACGGTGAAGAAGTGCAGCCAGAGTTCAGATGAAAGCTCGGGGCGTTCGGTCCAGATATCCTTGACGACAATCAACATGAACGATACGCCGTACATTGTCAGACGGATAATCATTGCCCACAGAAACTGATGGTTGTTCATTGCTGCAAACAACGCAGCAGCAAACAAGAAGAACATTGGAGTAAAGTGACCACCGGCGGGCTGTGCGAAAGCAACTGAAACAGCATACAGGCAGATTGCGGCCGCGCTGAGGATCGTGTTCAACAGAATCCAAACAACCATCATACTAATTGCTTTGTGCTGATCTGGCTTCAAGCGCGGTACGCGTTTGGCCAGCAATAAATCTTGCGCTTCGCAAATGAGGATTGTCCCATAGAACAGCATGGCGTTAATGGGATCGAAGAAGAACGCAGTCAAAATGGTCGTGGCCAGATAAATAGCCTGCCGCTGCCACAGAAGCGCAAAGCTCATGGCAGTATAATCTATGATGTTTTGCAGAAGCCGGTTTTCCGTTTCACCGGAGTCCCGGTCCGGCAGATTGGCGTCGATGGCTGTCATCTAGATGTCTTCGTTTTTCGCGCTTGGAAAATACCATTACCGGCACAATGAGGACTTAGTTGGTCTGAATTGGGTTCACAGTTTGGCGCTAATCCTTTGAAGGCCACTGGGATTGTTGGCTTTTCACGCAAGATTCTGGTGTGAGAGGTTAAAAAAATTTTTGTTGCGCAAATGCAGTGTGGGGCGCCCAAATTTGACGATCTCGTTGCTAAGTACATTTTTTTTTATCTTAATGTGCCAGAAAGACGGAGAAAATCTAAAAGGGTTGGGGTTTGACTGCAGTTGAATTTACGAAGTTGGGACAGGGCGCTGTCGCTCCTGTTTCGGCTAGGCTTGCAAAAAAGCCGGTGACACTGCTTCAGTTTGCAAGGTCCGCTGGCCGAAACATGTTTGAAGTCATCCCGGCCGAAACTTTGCGTGAAACTTATGTTCGCGGGCCTTTGAACATACACTATATCTGCGATCCTGAAATGATAACCGAATTACTCGTCGGGCAGGGTCGTTCGTTTCCCAAAGCCAAGTTCACTAAAGACATTATTGGATCGGCTGTAGGCAACGGGTTGATACTCTCTGAAGGGGAAAAATGGCGTCAGCAGCGGCGTAGGTATTCTCCACTATTCGCCGCCAGGAACCTCCCGGTTCTGGCTCGGCATTTTGCAGAGACTGGTGTCGAGATTGCAGATTCATTGGCGGAACACGAAGGCCCCGTAGATGTTGCACAAATTGCGCCTGCATCAACGTTGACGAATATTTCTAGGGTGATTTTTTCGGGTAACAAGAAAGTCAGTTCAGAGCAAATACGCGTGGGGCTGATCAAGTATTTTGAGTACATTTCTGATTTGTCTCTTTTCGACTTAATGGGTTTGCCAAAGTGGGTGCCGCGCAAGAATTGGCTACGCAGCCTGGCCCCGGTCACTAATATGCGGAACCTCGCCAGACAGGTCATTGATCAGCGTCGCGCCGAATGCCGCAGCGAACCACAGGACTTCCTCGATTTCATGATTGAGGCGTTGAAAACAGATTTCGAAGATGAAGCGACAACCGTCGACAACCTTTTAACCTTTGTTGTCGCTGGTCATGAAACTTCCGCCAACGCTCTGGCCTGGGGGTATTATCTGCTGGCGCTGCACCAAGATATGCAAGCTAGGGTTAGACAAGAAATTCGGTCGGTTCGCCCAAAAGGCCCAATCGAGTTTTCTGACCTGGAGGCAATGCCACTCCTGCGCGCCCATGTAAAAGAGACGCTGCGGCTTTACCCTTCAGCCGCGTTCTTTGCTAGAGACGCATCTGCCGACCTTGAAATCAAAGGGGTAAAGATTGCAAATGGTGACGCGCTGTTCTTCCCAGTTTACTCTTTGCACAGAAACGAAAAACTATGGGATGCTCCTGACCACTATCAACCGGAACGGTTCTTGGGATCTACACTGCCTCGAGGTCAGTACATTCCATTTGGAGATGGTCCCAGAATCTGCATTGGTGCTCAGTACGCTGAAACTGAAATCATGGTACTTATGGCTTCGGTGCTCCGCCAAATAAATTTTTCGATTACAGAGTCTGAATTACCGGAACCAGTTTTGACATTCACCATGCGTACGAGTGGCCCACTCATCCTCAATGCCGAACGGGTTCGCGAATAAAGTCGATATTTACACTCCAGTGCCTGACCTTTGATCGACGTCAGGCCTGGCGACAGAATTAGCTTACTGCCGGCGAGTGAGGTAAGTGTTATCGCCGTACAGCTCACGCAAGACTACATCAAACAATCTATCGTTGACCATTTCTTTGCGATCCGGTGTGGGCTCTGAAAATGTGGAGGAAGTTGTAACCAGGCCCTTTCTGAGATTGGCCTCGCGATGATTCACTTTTTTGATAGCCATGTCCAAAGAGGCGAATGCTCCAACCTTCGTAAATGAACGAAGCGATACCGGTGTACCTTTCACCACTTTAAGATGGACAGATGCGCAGCGGTTGCTGAGAACAGTCCCTAGTTCTTGGTTTAGGAAAGCTTCGGTCGGAATATTCTGGGTGCGTTCCCGCCCATGTGTAACAACGAGAAATGTGCCACTCCCGCGATAGGAATAGATTCCT
This sequence comes from Ruegeria sp. YTSA064, assembly GCF_059610325.1. Classification (NCBI taxonomy): domain Bacteria; kingdom Pseudomonadati; phylum Pseudomonadota; class Alphaproteobacteria; order Rhodobacterales; family Roseobacteraceae; genus Ruegeria; species Ruegeria sp. YTSA064. Next base: position 218,201 of record NZ_JBXWNK010000001.1, on the reverse strand, counting down.
CCAGCAGCCTGTGTTGTTCTTTCAATGCAGAATCCAATGTCGGAAACAGATCGCCGAAAATCACCAAAATTTCCCAGATCAAAGTGATACTCGGCGTCACGAAATTTGATTGCGGTGACCCAGGTGTCAAATCGACGCCTCCGTGAAAGCTGCTCGACATAGTTGTCGAATTCGACATACCCCAAGCATTGTTCCTGCTCGTCGATAGACAAAGGATCCTTGAAATTGAATTTCTGGTTGAAATCCAATTCACTGCGAAGATTTTCTATCGACGCCGATGAGGATTGGGTTTTCTTTCTCTCCATCATCAGAAGGTGAGCAGCGTTCATACGGCTGCGCAGTTCAAAGAAGTCGAAGGGTTTAGTTACATAATCAAACGCGCCTTCTAAAAATGCCTTCTCGATGTTCTGCCTGTCATCCAGTGCAGTCAGCATTATGACAGGTGTTTCCAGATTTTCCGGCAGGTTCCGGATTTGTGAAAGCAACTCTATCCCTGAGGTTCCAGGCATCTGAATGTCAACAAGCAGACAGTCGAACGGGGATTCTGCTGCTTCTATCATCCCAAGCGCTTCATCAGCTGAACTGGCAGCAGCCACATTGCAGTTTTCGAGTTCAGGAAGCGCTGATTGGAGCAATTTCAAGATGTCAGGATCATCATCAACCGCCAGTACAGTAAGTGCGGTCTTTCTTTGTGCTCGATGCTCTAGATTTCTTTGGAACCGATCACTGCCAAATGTGGAATGTCTCATAACTGGTGAACCGCCGATATCCTCATAACGGGTTGAACCTATGAGGTGAGTGGGTCGAAACCGCGGCAAAAATTGAGAAATTCTTCGTAGAAAGGGGTTTTTTCTTGACCTTTGTTTGGCGCAAACGGCCTCAGCGACGAGTTGCCTGTTTTTTGTTTTGAGCGGCCGTGGCGCTTTTTTGGTGCTATTTATTCGGCAATTTGTTTGTGTCTAAGAACAATTCACGATCTCAAAACAACGGAATTGAAATGCGATAGGGAATTTAAGCATCAACTCTGGTAGCGCTGCTAACATGCATTATAGCCACGGTTTCCCTATAGCCTGAAAATAAACCCCAGTCGCAATGAAGTCAGCGTCGGGCGTTAGAAAGTACAATAGACCATCCAGCGGCGGGGTTGTTCAATTTACTTGTAGATGTTGAACAAAACCGACTGACTGACGGTGCCATCGATAGAGAACTTTGCGCCGACAGGCGAGGCATTGACACCCAGACGCCGTGACCACCGTGCCCAGACTGAAGGAACGATGCCCAATATGCTGGATGCACCACCTTCCATTGCGACAGTAGTCATCTGGTGAAACAACTCTTGTTGAACCTGCTGCCTGCGTGATGAAGCGACATCTTTTGTCACGAAGAAACGGGATGCTTCCCAGACAGATTGCTTTACCGGGGCTTCAACAAACAGAACGTCAGATGGGATATCTTTAAGAATACCTCTTTGTGCGTCGCGCAGCATATAACTGTATACCCCGCATTGTGCAGTCGTGGGCAGAAGTCGTACACCTGCCAAAATTTCACCAAACTCGTGCAGCACAACCCACCGACAGGCTGGCGTGTCGTATTGGTCGAATTCCATCCCGTCAGCTTCGCCGACTTGCCACTTTAGCTGATCTATAAAAATTGACTTTCTGGTTTCGAGGTATTTTGCCAGCAGTGGGCCATACTCGTGAATATTGCGAAAGCTAAGCGTAGTCGCACGAATATTGCCAACGTCACTACGTGGCATTGGCTGGCTACTTCTAACCGCGAAAACTTCTATTCGCGCCGATTTACTCGGAGCGCTTGAAGTGGCGTTAGCGGGTGTCAGTTCCGGAAATCCCTCCGGGACCGAGTATGTCTGCTTAAACCTGAGTGGACGGTCCATATTTTGCTCATATTATTGACGCACTTATGACAAGATTCAGCTCGGCAAGTCCACCAACCTATGCGGTAGTTAACCGAATTGATGAATGGGTGTGTCCAAATCTCCTCTCTCCCAATGGTTGAGTTCCCTGACAGATCAATTACGCAAGTTTTTTTAACTTTTCTTTTCAACCGTAGGCTTCATTCATTTCCGCGTGTGCAGCAACATTTTGAAAAGAAGCTTTTTTTTGCTCTTTCAATTAGAGCTTACGCTGGATCAAGTGCCGTCTCGCTGTCTGATGAAATTTCAAGGCAGCCCTGACTGCTGATAAAAGCAGTCATCAAAATGACATCCAAATTTGGAGGGAGTTATTTTTCTAATTGCGTCCTCGGGCTGAGAAATTTGTACAGATTAAAAAAAATGTGCAGACATAAGGAAGTCTGCCTAATGTCACCGTTTTGCCACCTTCGTAGAAGAAAATGAGAGAGGATGAGTAATCCCTGAGTGTTTTATGCGCCAGCCAGCCGTTGCCTTAAAGTCTGCAATGCCCAACGGTTGGAGAGGTGTAAGAGGTTGGTGAAAAGTTATGCGTATACTTGCTGTAGACGACGATCCTAGCATCCTGGAGTTGCTTGATAAAGTTCTAGAAGCGTTCGGGTACAAAGATGTCGTTACCGCCAGAAGTGGTCGGGAGGCCCTTGAAATACTGTCGAGACCAAATGAAGCGTTCGACTGCTTATTGCTTGATGTGCAGATGCCGCAGATGAACGGCATAACTCTTTGCGAAGAAGTGCGAAAATTACCAGAATACACGTACACGCCCATTATCATGGTGACCGCCATGGTGCAAAAAGAGTACATCGACGAAGCATTCGGAGTTGGGGCAACGGACTACGTTACAAAGCCTTTTGAGTTCTCGGATCTGAAGCAGAGGTTGTCTGACGCCTATAGAATGGCAGCGGAACGCAGAGCCGCAATCGAAGTGCTGGAAGCTGAAGCGGATTCTGAGTTGTGTTTTGGCAATAGTCCGGACGTTCGCTTAAGTGATCCGCAATGTTTCGGAGATTTGCCCGGTTGCATTGGGTTAGCTGAATTTGAGAACTACGTAATTCAGCTTTCAACGATGCACTCCATGGCTGCAAAGCTTGTGGCGGTGAAATGCATAGGCACCGAACAAATCTATGAGACGAGCACGGTCAGTGAATTCCGTAGTGCCATGACTTTAGCTGGTACCGCGCTTCTGACAGCCAATCAGCAAGGGCGCAAAGTAGCGACCTATTGGGGAAATGGCGTATTCTTGATGATCTATGACAATCAAATTGATTTGAGTGTGGACCAGTTGGGAGCACCGCTTCCGGAGGCATTGAAAGAAATTTCCAGTGACACCACTTCAGGTCGGCCAATTGGCTTCCAAGTTAGCGAAGAAGTTATGCTTAAAGCCAAAACCAAGATGGAGGCGTTGTTCTTGATAGACAAGGCCGTTGAAATGGCTGAAATGTCGGAGCGTCAAGCGGCGAATATCGGATGAAAAACTGCATATATGGATGGTGATTAAGGCCAGGCTGTTGGTGTAAAAAATACATTTGAACGCCCTGAGTTTTTCATTTTTCTGGTTTAAGTAGATCCGCGCGCTCGTTCATCAGACGTTCAACCTTTGTGCTTTTGGCCTACTTCGTCCGATCTCAGTGCCTACCCGGCGGCAACAACTCTGAGAAAGAACCCGTAAGCTTCTTCTCGAAATTTGATCAGATGCGAGATTTGGCGTATTCGCTTCTCTCTGATTTCCTGGAGGTTTCTTTCGCGACCACGGTCAGAGCGTGATCGGTCTAAGCAGCTTCCCGGTGTATCCGTTCTTGTTCTTTGATCGGGTCTTTGCCTTGACGGGCTACGGGTCGCCATTTCTCTGCTTCTTGGCGTGAATCTTCAGAGCTATGGCTGACAGAGCGCCCAAACCCATCTCTCTGCGACGCCTGTAGACATGGACCCGAAGCAACTACTTGCCAGCATCACCGTCCTTTTTGGCAGCCAGAGGTTCTCGCCATCCTAGTACTAGCCGGTTTGAGTGTTCTTCACTTGCAAAGATAACAGCTTGTTGACTGCATAATTGGTCCTCCCCAAGGTCCAACTTTTACTATGAGACACAGTGATCCATCTAGAGACTACTGGAAGCCTCATTATGTTGTTTTAAAATTATTCTTCTGGTTTTTCGAGGAGTCCGGAAACAGGCGTGTTTAAGTTTTCAATACATCTCGACCGCACCAAAATCCTAAAATCGTTACCCGATATTGTCAGGTGAGACGGGCACCCTGTGGGTTGAAGCGATAGGTTCGATCCTGAGCATAGCCGAAATGTACGGATTCACCTGCATTAACCTGATGTTGGCCGAATAAGCGCGCGGTGATCTGATGGTCTTGCATCATCGCGATCACGTTGGTGTCTCCGCCCAGATGCTCGACATGAGTCACGTTCGCGGTCAGGGGGCCCTCGTCGGTCAGGTATAGGTCTTCGGGGCGTATTCCCAGTATCGTGTCCGCGCTGTCGCCGATCACGCTGGCAGGGAAGAAATTCATCGAGGGCGCACCGAGGAAGCCTGCGACGAACTGGTTGGCGGGGTTGTTGTATAGCTCCATCGGGCTACCGACCTGTTCAACGCGCCCGTCGCGCAGGACGACGATTTTGTCGGCTAGCGTCATCGCCTCGGTCTGGTCGTGGGTGACGTATATCATCGATGCATCGAGCTGCTGATGCAGGTTTGCGATTTCCAGCCGCGTGTTCATGCGCAGGGCGGCGTCCAAATTGGACAAAGGTTCGTCGAACAGGAACAGTTTGGGTTCGCGCACGATGGCACGCCCAATGGCGACACGTTGACGTTGGCCGCCGGACAGTTCCGAGGGGTAACGGTCGATATATGGTTCAAGGTTCAGCATCTTGCTGGCCTTGGCAACGCGCTCTTCTATGACCTGCTTGCTTTGACCTTCCTGTTTCAGTGCCAGTGACATGTTTTTGCGCACATTCAGGTGGGGATAGAGTGCATAGCTCTGAAACACCATCGCGATGCCGCGTTTGGAGGGCGGGGTTAGGTTCATAAGTTCTCCGCCGATGCGAACCTCGCCCGAGGTCACATCTTCGAGCCCCGCAATCACGCGCAGAAGAGTGGATTTGCCACAGCCCGAAGGTCCAACGAAGACGACGAATTCTCCGTCTTCGACTTCGATGTTGATATCCTTAAGGACTTCGACGGAGCCGAAGGACTTGTTCACGTTCGTTAGCGTCAGGGCGGTCATGTGTTTGCCTCTTTCAGCGAAATTGGTTGGCCGGTGCGGATACTTGTATCGGCAGCCAGACAGATGGCCAGCGATTGCACGGCGTCGTTCATGTGGCGGGTCAGGTCGATGTCTTCAGCGATGGCGCGCAGCATATAGGCTTGTTCGGCATCGCAGAGCTCCTGATGGCCGGGTTCATCCGGCATGTCGATTGTCTGGTCGCCGTCGGGGCGATGGACCAGAAGGCCGCCGACCTTGGTGTGTCCGTCGATATCGGCTGACGCACCCTTGTTGCCATCGGTGATCGAGACGGAACCGTTCGGTGAGACAATGTCTTTCACGAAGAATGCGGTTTCAGACATCATCGGGCCCCAACCGGCTTCGTACCAACCGACGGAGCCATCCTCGAAGATCACCTGAAACTGGCCGTAATTATACATGCCTTCGGCTATCTCATCGCTTAGGCGCAGGCCCATGCCGTGGACGCGCACGGGGTCTGAGTCCGTGATCTGGCACATCACGTCGACATAGTGCACTCCGCAATCGACGATGGGCGAGGTGGTCTGCATCAAGGCCTTATGCGTCTCCCACTCGGCCCCGCTGCTTTGCTGGTTGAGGTTCAGGCGGAAGACGTACGGCCCGCCCAGGTCGCGCGCCTCGGAAATCAGACGAATCCATGAGGGGTGATGGCGCAGGATGTAGCCGATGACCAGTTTGCGTTTGGTTTCAATGGCTTTCGCTACAACGCGTTTGGCATCAGCCACAGTCGTCGCTAGTGGTTTTTCAACGAAGACATGCGCTCCGGCCTCCATCGCAGTGCAGGCGTAATCAGCATGGCTGTCAGAATAGGTGGCGACGACTACCAAATCCGGGTTCGTCTCTGACAGAGCCGTCTGAAATTCGGAAAAGGCCGGATATTCTGACAAGTCAGGATGGTCTACGCGGCCAGACCGGTTCACGAGCCCCACGACTTCAGCGTCCGGGTGGTGATGGTTGGCCAAAGCGTGGCTCAGCCCCATATTGCCAAGGCCGGCGATCAGAACTTTGGTCATTTCACAGCTCCTGAAGTGATGCCGCGGATCAACTGGCGTGAGAAGATGACATAGAGCACCAGCACCGGCAGGATCGCCATGCTGAGCGCCGACAGAACCGCGTTCCAGTCGGTGACGAACTGGCCGATGAAGACTTGGCTGCCCAGTGTCAGTGTTTTGGTTTCCTCAGCTGGGGCGAGGATCAGTGGGAACCAGAGGTCGTTCCAGATCGGGATCATGTTGAACACGGCCACGGTCGCCATAGCAGGGCGGACGAGGGGCAGGACCAACCGGAAGAAGATGGTGTATTCGGATAGGCCATCGACGCGGCCCGCGTTTTTCAGATCGTCCGAAACCTGTCGCATGAACTCGGACAGGATAAACACGGCTAGGGGCAGGCCCTGTGCGGTGTAGACAAGGATTAGTGCCCAGAGGGTGTTCACCAACCCTGTAGCAACCATCATCTCAAGTATCGCAACGGTGCCGATGCGGATCGGGATCATGATCCCAAGTGCCAGATAGAGGCCCATCAGGGTGTTGCCCTTGAACTTGTACTCGCTCACCGCAAAAGCAGCCATTGCGCCGAACAACAGAACAAAAGCCAGCGATACCACGGTCACGATCAGCGAGTTCTGGAAATAAAGGAAGAAATCCCCTTGTTTCATCACCGTCTGATAACCGATCAGCGAGAAGCTTTCGGCATCGGGCAGGGCGAGTGGCTCGCGGAAAATCGAGCGTCGGGTTTTGAAGCTGTTGATGATGATCACGAAGACCGGGAAGAGGGCGATCAACGTGTAGAGGATCAGCGCCCCATGCATGGCGGCCGTGTTTAGCGGGTTTTGGCGTGCTTTGTTCATGCGTTCACCCTCACAGTTGATACCGGCGCATTCGGGTCTGGATGCCGAAGAGGTAGATGCAGACACCGATCAAGATTATGGCGAACATGGCGCCAGCGATGGCGGAGCCCATATGCGGGTCGCCCAGTTGCAGCTGGAAGCCAAAGAAGGTGCGGTACATGAAGGTGCCGAGGATATCGGTCGAGAAATCCGGTCCTGCCAGTGCGCCTTGCGAGACGTAGATCAGGTCGAATGCGTTGAAATTGCCTACAAAAGTCAGGATTGAGATGATTCCGATTGAAGGAATGATCAACGGCAGTTTGATCTTCCAGAATGCCGAGGCTCCGGTGATGCCGTCTATTTCTCCGGCCTCAAGGATCTCTTCGGGGATCGACAGCAGGGCGGCATAGATCAACATCATCGGGATGCCGACGAATTGCCAGACCGAGACAAGCGCCAGTGTCGTCAGCGCGTATTCTTCCTTGCCCAGCCATGGTGCAAACAGAGACTTAAGACCAACGGCGTCCAGCATCGAAGGTGCAATGCCCCAAAGCGGGGACAAGATTAATTTCCACGCGAATCCGACAATGACAAAGCTCAGAATGGTCGGAATGAAAATCGCGGACCGGTAGAGCGCCGCAAACCGCAGGCGGGGATGCGAAAGTAGTGCCGCCAGAGCGATACCGATTGGGTTCTGCACCAGCATGTGGATCAGGAAGAACCAGAAGTTGTTGCCCAAAGCGTTCCAGAACTGCTCGGACCAGATTGGATCGAAGAACAGGGTGCGGAAATTCTGCAGGCCCACGTAGATACGTGTCTGATCAACCTCGGTGAACAGTGCGAGGCGCAGAGTGTTGAACAAGGGGAAGATCATCACCGCCGTATAGACCAACACCGCAGGGGCGAGGAAAACGGCAATGTGCCAGCGTATGCGGCGGGTCTGCATGGGAATCTCCGGGGAAAAAGGTCCGGACGCGACGCGGCGGTCGCGTCCGGTGTGAGTGGCCTAGGTGTTACTGATGCGGTGCGTACCAGCTGGCCAGACCGTCTTGCAGTTGCTGACCCAGCGCTTCGGGTGTCTCTGCACCCTTGATGGCTGCAACGGATGCACCCCAAGTCTCGTTTTCGAGGTTCGGCGTGCCGCGCGACAGGATTTGGTAGGTCGAACGGATCGTGCTTTCGCACTCTTCGCGCCAGCCAACGATTTCTTTGGCCAGTGGATCTTCCAACTCGACCGGAGTGCTGGATAGCGGGAAGAAACCGGGTAGGGCGTTACCGAATATGCTGGCAAACTCGGGGCTTGCGACCCAAGCCAGGAAGGTGCGCGCAGCTTCTTGGTTTTCGCTCGCGGCGTTCATACCGATGCCGATATCAGTGTGGTCCGAAATATAGCAGGTATCGCCCGCGTTCTGGACCGGTGGCTTAAAGGCGCCCATTTCAAAATCGGCCTGCGTGTTGAAGCCCGAGATTTCCCAGCTGCCTGCTGGATAGACCGCTGCACGACCCAGCGTGAACAGGTTCTGGCTGTCGGGATAGGTTTGCGCTTCATACCCGTCGCCCAGATAGTCCGCCCATTTGGCCAGCGTCGCATATGGGGCAACCCACTGGGGATCGGTCAGCTTTTGCTCGCCTTTGATCAGCGCCTGACGGCCTTCTTCACCTTTCCAGTAGTTCGGGCCGATGTTGTTATAGCCCATTGTGGCGGCTTCCCACTGATCATTGGTGCCCATCGCCATCGGGATATAGGTGCCGTCTTCCTTGATCTTGTCGAGGGCGGCAAAGAATTCAGCCTCGGTGGTAGGAACTTCGATGCCCAGCTCGTTGAACGCATCCTTGTTGTAGATGAAGCCGTGAATCACCGACGCCATCGGGACGCAGAAGCTGGCCGAACCGTCATCGGTTTGCCAGGCAGATTTGGCGACGTCGGAGAAATTGCCCATAGCGTCCAGATCGGACAAATCCGTCAGGTGGCCGTCTTCATAAAGCGCGAGCGACGCATCAAACGGACGGCAGGTGATCAGATCACCAGCCGATCCGGCCTCGAGCTTCGAATTCAGAACGGCGTTGTATTCCGCAGGGGCAGAGGGCGAGAAAATCACTTTGATGTCGGGGTGCTCGGCTTCAAAAGCCGGAATGATTTTTTCCTGCCACAGAGCCAGATCGTCATTGCGCCAGCTTTCGATTGTCAGGGTGGCCTCCTGTGCATAGGCGCTTGTGACCAAGGCCGTACTCATCAGAGCAAGGCTCAGAACTTTGCGTGTCATTTGGTTTCTCCCAGGTTGATGGTTTCTTGGTTTTGCTTAATCCGCTCCAGGGCGGGACGGAGGTGATCATTCGCGTCGTGCAATATGGCCTGTGCCTCGCCCAGCGTCGGGACCCCTGCTGCAAGCAAGGCGGCGCATTTCAGATTGCCGCTGGCCGTCATCAATGCTGTTTCGGCTTGTTCGGGGTCAACGCCGGCCAGTTGACAAACAATCCCTTTGGCGCGGGCGCGGAGCTTATCATTGTCAGCACGCAGATTGATCATCATGCCGTCCTGAATATGCCCCAACTCCATTGCCATCAGGGTCGACAGCATGTTCAGCGCGATTTTTTGTGCCGTGCCTGCCCCCATGCGGGTCGAACCCGAAACCAGCTCGGGCGGTGTGGAAAGCAGAATGGGGTGATCAGACAGCCGCAACAGTTCGGTATCGCCGTTATTCGCGATCCCGACGATAGGGGCACCCTTGTCGCGCGCGATCTGGGCTGCGGCAACAGTATACGGCGTCGTACCGCTGGCAGAAACAGTGATCAAAGTGTCTTTGGGGGACAGATCCACAAGATCACGAGCAAGAGTGCTGGTCGCATCTTCAGTATCTCCGGGCATCTCGACACCCGTTGGCATACCACCTGCCATATGAATGCGTATTTGGCTTGGAGGTATTGAATAAGTTCCGCCGAGTTCCAGTGCATCCGAAGCGGCCATCAGGCCAGATGATCCCGCCGCGAGATAATGCAAGACACCACCCGTGCGGATCGTTTGCGCCATTGCTTTTGCTCCGGTGCAAATGGGGGTGAGCGAGGTGAGCGGGGTGGTCGCGGCCTCAGACTGGGATCGAGCCAGCAACTCGGCAACTTCGGCCAAGGGGCGCGCGTCTAGCCCGATCGCATCCTTGTGCAGTTGTTCCGTTACTGGCGTGGCCACGTGATTCTCCCCTCAGTTCTGGACATCATACCTTTTAGATACCATTAGTCTACCATTTTCTTTTTGTGTCGATATGTTTCAGAATTTCAGCCATAATTCTGCAATTTGGTCGCAATTGGGTCTTCAAAAACTTAAATAGGTATTATAAAGGTATTTCTATGAGTCGTCTTGCTGATACCATAGTGCTCGCTGTAGATGGCGGTGGTACGCGTTGTCGTATCGCTGTTTCTGATGGCTCTGTTGCTCGCCAAGTTGAGGTGGGGGCTGCGAACGTCTCGACCGATTTCGAAGCAGCTTGTGCCGAGCTGAATCGCGGTATTGCGGATCTGGCCAAGCAAGCCGGATTAAATGGCGCACAGATTGCAGGGACGTCGGCCTATTTGGGGTTGGCTGGGATCACTGGCAAAACGCTGGCAGAGCGACTCGCAGCGAGGCTGCCGTTCGAACGCGCCCGAATTGAAGATGACAGGCCCTCCGCATTGAGGGGTGCGCTTGGGTCGAAAGATGGTTTCGTGGCGCATTGTGGTACGGGGTCGTTTCTCGCGTCGCAGAGAGATGGTCAGATTCGCTTGGCCGGTGGCTGGGGGCCGGTATTAGGGGATCAAGCTTCGGCGCAATGGGTTGGCCGGCAGGCTTTGGCGCGCACTCTCGATTGTGTCGATGGCATCGCGCCGACCTCCGACATGGCGAATGGTCTTTTGGCACGCTTTGATGGTGCCGCCGGGATTGTAGGGGCTGCATCCATGATGACGCCCACCGAGTTTGGTGCGCTGGCCCCTGTAGTCACGCTTAGCGCTGAGCAGGGGGATGCGCTTGCGCGCGCTATCATGGAGGCCGGTGCACGATATCTGGCGGATCAGATCGAGGCGATGGGCTGGAAGCCCGGTCTATCGATTTGTCTGACCGGGGGGATCGGTCCGCAATACGCGCCTTACCTTTCAGAGATCATGCAGCAGGACCTGACTGAACCACTAGGCGATCCATTGGCCGGTGCAATCGCGCTGGCCCGTGCGTTTCATGAGGAGATCGAACATGAGCGTTGCTGACTTCCTGAAACCTGAAGGATGGCTGGGTCAGACCGCTGGTCCGCGTTATGTGCAATTGCGCCATCGGTTGGAGCAGGGGATAGAAGAGGGCATTCTAGCCCCGAACAGTTCACTTCCACCCGAACGCGAGATCGCTGAGCTCACGGATCTGTCGCGCGTCACGGTGCGAAAGGCGATTCAGGAATTGGTGCGCAAAGGTGCGATTGAACAGAGGCAGGGTTCAGGCTCATTCGTGCGTCAGCCCGTTGCACGGGTTGAGCAATCATTGTCTCACCTGACCTCGTTTACCGAGGATATGGAGCGACGTGGTTTTGAAACAACATCAACCTGGTTGGAGCGCGGGGTGTTTCTGCCTTCTCCGGACGAGATGTTGGCACTAGGGCTATCGACCAATGATCAGGTCGCCCGAATTCATCGTTTGCGCGCTGCCGGAGGACGGCCAATGGCGTTAGAGCGTGCAGCTTTGCCACTGGATATCCTGCCCAACCCGACCGAAGTCACTGGGTCCTTGTATGCGTTCCTGGAAAGATCCGGGAACCGTCCGGTGCGCGCGATCCAAAAGATCTCGGCCATCAACCTTGAAGCCACCGAGGCATGCTTGCTTGACGTTGCAGAGGGTACAGCGGGGCTGCGCATTCAGCGTACCTCATACCTCGAAAGCGGGCGCGTCGCCGAACTCACCCGATCCATCTATCACGGCGATGCCTACGATTTTGTGGCAGAGCTGCGTCTATCAACCTGAAAGGCGGGACATATGTCCACCGAAAAAACTCAAATGCGGCGGGAAATCAACGAGATACCCTTTGCCGTTGATCGACTTTTAACCGAAGGTGCCAGGGCGATCTCCGCGACTGCTGGCGCGATCCGCGAGCATGATCCTAATTTCCTGATCTCAGTCGCACGCGGATCATCGGATCATGCCTGCAGCTATCTGAAATACGCGTCTGAACTGCTGCTGGGCCTGCCCATGGCGTCGGTCGGGCCGAGCGTCAAATCGATTTACGGGGTAGACATGCGCTGCCCCGGCGCTCTGTGTATCTCGGTGTCACAATCGGGCCAAAGCCCAGACATCGTTCAATTGACAAAATCCCTGACTGAAGGCGGATCATACTCGGTTGCAATTACCAATGATACGGGATCGGCCTTGGCCAAGGTCGCCTCTTCGGCTCTTTCGATCCACGCGGGCGCTGAACTGAGCGTGGCTGCCACCAAAACGTTCGTCACCTCTCTGGTTGCCGGGCTTTGGTTGTTGGCCGAGGTCAAGGGCGATGAGGAATTGCTGTCTTCGATCCACAAACTGCCGGATGTTTTGTCGCGCGCGATCACATGCGATTGGGGTGCTGTCGTAGACGCCGTTGATGGCCAATCACTTTTCACGCTTGGGCGTGGCATGTCCTGGGCAATTTCGAATGAGGCGGCTCTGAAATTCAAGGAAACCTGCCAAATCCACGCGGAAAGCTATTCCTCGGCCGAGGTATTGCATGGTCCGGTTTCGATTGTCGATCAGGGGTTTCCAGTGATTGCCTTCGCCTCAGGTGATGCGGCCGAGGCCAATATTGCCGAGGTTGCAGATGCGCTTGCGGGCAAAGGGGCAAAGGTCTTTGCGACAACCAACAAGGTGGCTGATGCTGCGTCGCTGCCGCATGTGCGCACATCGCACTGGATGACGGACCCGGTCGCCTCGATTGCGTCTTTCTACGGTATGGTCGAGGCAGTAGCCACGCGGCGCGGTATCAACCCTGATGCACCACGCCACCTGCGGAAAGTGACGGAAACGGTATGACCGCTGCGACGATCACCTTCGCCGGAGGGCCGATTTTCGACGGCGAAATGCTGGTAGAAGGGCACGCGGCCCGCTTCGTCGACGGGAGGTTGGATTGCATATTGCCCGAATCTCAACTGTCTGCGGGTGAAGTGATCGAGAACCTGTCGGGTGACATTCTCAGCCCCGGTTACGTAGATTTGCAGGTCAATGGAGGCGGAGGTGTCATGTTCAATGATGATCCGTCTGTCGAAACACTGCGGCATATCGCAGGGGCACATCGCCAACTTGGGGCGACATCGATCTTGCCGACGTTGATTACGGATACACCTGAAAAGACCAGAGCCGCCATTGCGGCCGCAACGCAGGCCATCAAACAGGGGGTGCGAGGGATTGCAGGGCTGCACCTTGAGGGCCCGCACCTGTCCGTGCGTCGCAAAGGCGCGCATGACGCTGCACTGATCAGGCCCATGGAAGGTGCCGATCTTCAGCAACTGTTAGATGCAGCAAAGGTGCTGCCTGCGCTCATGGTCACGATTGCACCCGAGAGTGTCACGACGGCTCAGGTCGAAACGCTTACCAAAGCGGGAGTCATCGTCTCAATGGGGCACAGTGATGCTGCGTTTGAAACCTGTGTGACGTACGTTAAGGCAGGCGCGCATTGTGCGACGCATCTGTTCAACGCCATGAGCCAATTGGGCAACCGCGAGCCCGGCCTCGTTGGCGCCGTCCTTTCCCAAGGTGCAATGTCCGCAGGTCTGATCGCAGACGCGATTCATGTTCACTCAGAGACAATGCGCGCGGCCTTCGCCGCCAAGCAGGGGCCGGGCCGCCTGTTTCTGGTCAGTGACGCGATGGCCGTCGCCGGGACAGACTTGACCGCGTTCAAGTTGGAAGGACGCATCATCCAACGAGAAAACGGCAGGCTAACCTTGCAGGACGGAACACTGGCTGGGGCTGATCTTGATCTGACCACTGCCTTGCGTGTGTTGACGACAAAAGTTGGCATATCTCTGCCCGATGCCTTGGCAGCGGCAACGCGCATTCCCGGAGATATCATCTCGCAAAGAGCCATCTCTGATCTGAGCACGATCACGCAGGCCATTCGAATTTCCCCGGATCTGTCACAGGCCCGACCGGTTGTTGCAGGTTGAACGCCATTTTTGGCGAAACTCATGACACCACAGATTTCGCATCTCGCCGCAGCCGCTGCGGTTGTGTAAGACGTTAGGCAAACGCGGTTTGGGAATGTCCTAATGTTTCAAGATATTGGCAAAATCGACATGAGGGCGGCCGCCCGGACTTTGCCATGACCCAGAAGCGAGGCGTTTTCATTGGGCAGCGCAAGGATCGTATGGGCGCGCGCCTGTTAATGATCCTGACCTGTATTCGTCTGGCTGAAGATTTTGAGACCGACTACCGCGTGAACTGGTTCCCACAGGGCGCGGACGCACCGGAACTGGATCAGCCCGAGGAGCTGTTCACTTCTGATTGGATGGATGCGCATTTTCTTAATCAGCCAGAGTTCGACGCACTGAATGAGACCGCTCAGCCGATTTGGGCTTTCCAGAACGACCCATCGCCAGAGCGGTTGATGGACCATTTAGCCTCGGGCCGTTCGGTACTGGTCGAAGAAGGGTTTGAGGTGCTGGCGTTCCCTTGGGAGGATATCGAAGCCATCCGCCCCCGTTATCGCGATTTCATCCGCGGTGTTGGGTTCGTCGATAAGGTTCGTCAGATCATGGATCGGGCGGATGAAAAACTTTCAGGGCAGGGGGTTTCTGCCTATCACATCCGTCGTGGCGATATCTTGAATGGATTGCCGTGGAAACACTCAACCTGGCCCGCCAAGATCGAGCCCGAAGAGTTTTATGAGGCCCATCTGGAAAAATCCAGGGGCCAGACGGCGATCATGTTCTCAGATCAGCCCGAGTTGATCGTACGGTTTAAGCAGCGGTTTCCGCAGCTTATGCAAATGTCGGACATTGCTGATTTGTCGGGTCTGACACGAGCGCAACGAGACTTTCTGGAACTCTACGCAATGTCGCGGGCGGATCAGGTGATTGCACCTTATATTTCGGCCTTTTCGATGGCAGCGGCGCGGATATCGGGGCAGCAGCGCAAGGTGTTTCGCGATGTATTGACTGAGGAGGAATTGCAAGGGGCGAATGAGCGCGTCATCGAGCGGGTCGCGCAAGGACCGGCAGAGTTTCTGAACCCATCGGAGGCTGCGCATATCTATGCAAAAGCGGCGCAATATCTATCGGCTCAGGATCGCTGTGAAGAGGCGTATGAAAGTGCCAAACCCATCCTAGACACTGGGGCCGACAACGCCTTTATGCCGTTGCTGCAATCACTGAATTGTTTTTACCTGTCCAAGTGGCAGGAAAGCGAGACGCTTGCCCGTGAGGGGTTGGAGAATCCGCATCTCTGGCCCGAAGATTATGCAGTTATGTGCGCTTTGCGTGGCGCCATTCTGGGTGTGCAGGGCAAACGCTGGGCGGCGACACGGCATTTCGCAAAAGCGTTCTGGGCCAAGCCATTACGGCCGGATGTTGTAGTGCTGGGGTCCAGAATGTTGTACCGGTCACATCTGGCACATCGACTGCTGCCGCCGGTCGACTGGTCGTTGCAGCGCATGGTGCGTCAGCGCCGTTTTCCACCGTTCAACAATCTTTATCTTGTTCAGCACAAGGTGGTATCATGGCGGCCGTGCAACTTTGATTTCGTTCTGCTGGATTGGGCGGAACTGGCGCTGGATCAACGCGCAAGACGTCTGTTTGATCAGCGTAAGAGGCTGGAAGCATTGAGTTCAGCCTTGGACGATCTGCCTGACGTACCCGCAGACGACCCGCGATTGCAGAGCGCGCAGGTGGTACTGCAAAAGCATCTGGGCGAGGTCTCTGACGCGCAGGCCATCGACAGAACACGTCGGATAGTAGCCGAAGTGCCGGAAAATACACTGTATCAGAAACGACTGGCCGAGCTTTATGAAGTGGAGGGCGATGCCGACGCCGCCCAAAAAACAATGGCCGAGGCGCTGGCCTGCGACCCCGAAAGCCCATTTCTTCTGTACGCAATGGGCCGTTTGCTGGAGCGGACGGGCCAGATCGGGCAGGGCGAGAAGCTGATCTTGCAAGCCGCTGATCAGGATGAAGTCAGCGTCGCCATACAGGGTATGGCGGGTCAGATCCACATGCGACGTGGAAACAAGAAAAAGGCGCGGCCGTATCTAGAGAAAGCGCGCGATCTTTATCCGCCCTACAAGCGGTTTACCAATCAGTTGAACAGGATTTCGGGGTAGACGCGGCCCTAGTCCAGCGCAATCTCTTGCCGCAGTTTTCCGGTTGTCTTGTCAAAGATCATAATACGGTTGTCCTCGGTCACGACCGCATACCAGTTGTTGCCGATCGTCAATGCTTGGGCCTTTGCTCCGTCAGGTAACTCGATCTGATCGGGTAGCTTCGGTGTGCGATCGGATAGGCGGATGACAATCAGGGCGAATGTCACTAGAACCCCGCCAATCATAACCGCGGTCAGCAGCATGACCATGCGCCGGAGCAGTCGAAGCTGCGGTGTTTCCTGCGGTTCCTGAGGTTCGGAAGGGACAGTCATGGGCACCCGCCTGATAGAGTTTCAAATCGCGGCCGCTCCGCCGCCCCGCCTTGATAAGGCGCTTGCGCGGGATGTGCCAGCGGAAGAGAACCTGTCGCGTACCCGACTGACACGATTGATCAGCGAGGGGGCAGTCACCGTCGATGGGGCGGTCATTAAAGACCCCAAGGCCAAAATTTCCGAAGATGCACAGATCGGGATTACAGTGGCTGAGGCCGAAGACAGCCATATCGGCCCCGAGGATATCCCTCTGGAAGTTGTCTATGAGGATGACGATCTGATCGTGATCAACAAGCCTGCCGGGATGGTGGTGCATCCGGCTCCGGGCTCTCCGAACGGTACGCTCGTCAATGCGCTGCTTCATCATTGCGGCGAAGATCTATCAGGAGTCGGAGGTGTCAAGCGCCCGGGAATCGTACATCGGATCGACAAGGAAACCAGTGGCCTGCTGGTCGTGGCCAAATCGGATGCAGCGCATCATGGGTTGGCGGCTCAGTTCGAGGCGCATAGCGTCGAGCGCTACTACCGCGCCATATGTTATGGTGTGCCCGATGCCAATGATCCCCGATTGCGCGGGATAAAGGGCGTTAGTTTTGAGCCCGGCAATATTATGCGTCTGACGACTCAGCTGGCGCGGCACAAAACGGATCGGCAAAAGCAGGCTGTGCTGTTTCACGGTGGTCGGCATGCGGTGACACGAGCGCGGATTGTCGAGGTGTTCGGATCGCCCGGTAGCCTATCGTTAGTCGAATGTTGGCTCGAGACGGGCCGGACACATCAAATCCGTGTCCACATGGCACACGCTGGCCATGGCCTTGTCGGTGACCCGGTTTATGGTGGCAAACGCAAGCTGGCAGCGCGCGCGTTCACACCTGAGGCGATTGAAGCTGTGCGTGCATTCCCACGCCAAGCATTGCACGCAGCGGTGCTAGGGTTCGAACATCCCGTTTCCGGCGAAATGCTGCGATTTGAGGCGCCGTTGCCGCAGGATATGTCAACGCTGTTGGAAAACCTGAGAAAGCCGCTGAAATAATCTGCAAAGGCTTGTGAAAATCGCAATTTCAGCTTTCCTTTACATAGGGTTAATTCCAGACTTGTATTAGTTCCTCTTGAATGTACCGGGTCTGGTACCCATATCCCATGTTAAGGGCTTAAACATTTGTCCAAGGGGCAGAAATAAATGGCAAATTATTCAAATCTTCCAGCACCTACACCTGAAGGTGGACTGAACCGCTATATGCAGGAGATTCGTAAGTTTCCTCTGCTTGAGCCAGAGGAAGAGTACATGCTGGCCAAGCGCTGGGTCGAGGAGCAGGATACCGAGGCTGCACATAAGATGGTCACGTCACACCTGCGTTTGGCGGCCAAGATTGCTATGGGATATCGTGGCTACGGCCTTCCACAAGCCGAAGTGATTTCCGAGGCCAACGTGGGCCTGATGCAGGCGGTCAAAAAGTTCGACCCCGAAAAGGGCTTTCGTCTGGCGACCTATGCCATGTGGTGGATCCGCGCTTCGATTCAGGAGTATGTTCTGCGATCTTGGTCGATGGTGAAGCTGGGCACAACTTCGGCACAGAAGAAACTGTTCTTTAACCTGCGTAAGGCGAAGGCGCGTATTGGCGCGCTGGAAGAAGGCGATCTGCGTCCTGAAAACGTGGCCAAGATCGCGGAAGACCTCGGCGTAACTGAAGAAGAAGTCATCAGCATGAACCGCCGGATGTCCGGTGGTGATGCCTCGCTGAACGCGACTGTCGGGTCAGAAGGCGAAGGCACCATGCAATGGCAGGATTGGCTTGAGGATGAAGATGCTGATCAGGCTGGCGACTACGAGGCGCGCGATGAACTGGAAGCCCGGCGCGAGCTGCTTGCCGCTGCGTTGGATGTCTTGAATGATCGTGAAAAAGATATTCTGACCCAGCGCCGTCTGATGGATCAGGCCGTCACGCTCGAAGAATTGAGCACGCAGTACAATGTAAGCCGCGAACGGATTCGTCAGATTGAAGTGCGTGCATTTGAGAAGTTGCAGAAGAAGATGCGAGAGCTTGCGCGCGAGAAGGGCATGTTGAGTTCAAGTTGAGCCGCTCGCATTCGAAGCGCCAACCGGTCTGATCCACGTCAGGCCGGTTTTTTCTTGCCCAAGGGGTATGACAGTCCTGTCCTTCGCTGCTAATGATTGGTGGCGCTAACATCGCGAGGAGATGGTGATCATGCAAAAGCCGGTTCAATGGGGCATATTAGGGGCTTCGAAATTTGCGCTTCAGCACATGGGGCCAGCTATCCACGCCGCTGATGGTGCTCGCCTTGCTGGGCTGGCCACGTCCGATCCGACCAAAGCAGCGCCATTTCAACAGTTTTGCCCCGATATCAGCGTTTTCCATAGCTATGACGCGCTGTTGGCTGATCCGGGGATCGAAGCTGTCTACATCCCATTACCTAATCATTTGCATGTCGAATGGAGCCTGAAGGCGCTGGATGCGGGCAAGCATGTTTTATGTGAAAAGCCGATGACCATGCGGGCTGATGAGTTTGAAACTCTGATTGCCAAGCGGGATCAGACCGGATTGCTGGCCGCCGAAGCTTACATGATCGTACATCATCCGCAGTGGCAATTGACCCGCAATATGATCGCCGACGGAGCAATCGGGAAGCTGGTCCATGTCAGCGGCGCGTTCAGCTATGACAACCGGGCGGATACTGCCAACATTCGCAACCGCGCAGAAACCGGCGGGGGTGGGCTGCGCGATATCGGGGTGTATGTGATCGGCGGCGCACGCTATGCGACGGGGCAAGAGCCGATCTCGGTCAGCGGTGCGATCAGATGGGAGAATGACGTGGACGTCTTCACCGAAATTCGTGCGCAGTTTCCCGACTTTACCTACTCCGCCTACGTCTCGACCCGAATGCATCCGCATCAGGAGATGGTGTTTCACGGCGAAGGTGGTTTGATCCGTCTGACCGCGCCTTTCAATGCGCGTGTATTTGGCGAAGCAAGGGTCGAGTTGCACCGCCCTGGGCTTGAGGTACAGGTGACGCGCTTTCCAGGGGACGATCACTATAAGCTGCAGGTCGAGGCATTCTGCCGCTCAGTCCGCGATCGGGCTGACTACCCCTGTCCGTTGGAATTCGTGCGGGGCACGCAAGAGGTTATCGATCAGGTCTTTGATACAGCTGTATCGCTCTAGCTTGCCACGCCCTTGGTGTCTCGCGTATCCTGTCCCGACCGGATCAGGAGGGTCAAATGGCGGGCGGTTGGGCGCGCGATGGCGCGGTGAGTGAACAGATCGAAGCGTCGATTTCGGATGAGCTGGCGCGGATGCAGGCGCAAAAGCGACCTGTGGGCGAAAGCCTGACCCATTGCGCCGAATGCGAGGAACCGATCCCTGAAAAACGCCGCCTTGCTTTGCCAGGCGTAAAGCTGTGCCTGGACTGCCAGCAAGAGCGTGACAGCAGCTTCAAGACCCGCGGCGGGATCAATCGGCGGGGTTCGAAAGACAGTCAGCTGAAGTAACGCTAGGAGCGTCCTTTGAAGGATCAGCCGCAGAGATCATTACTGCAAAACGGGTTGGTTCTTGGGTTCCTCGCCGCGTTTCTATGGGGCACGCACAGCGTTATCGTGCGGTACCTGACCAGTGATCTCGGCGGGTTACAGATTGCCGTATCACGCCTGTTCATAGCCGCATTTGCGATCTACTGCATGTTGCGGGTGATGAGCGCGCGGGTCTCGGTCCAGTACAGGGATTGGAACTTCCGGCTGGCCGTGTTGTCGACGGTGGTGAACTACATTCTGTTCCACATAGGCTTGGAACATACAGGTGCTGCTAATGCGATGGTGCTTGAGAATACAGCGCCGTTCTTCGTGTTGATTTTCCTGTATTTTTTCGCGGATACCGCCGTTGGCCGGACTGATGTATTGGCGACTCTGCTGGCGATCCTCGGTGTGTTTCTGACCGTTTATCGGGATTTTCAAGGCGGGGGAGAGCCCCTGTTGGGCGATCTGATGGAAATCGGGGCGGGGCTCAGCTGGGCGGTGTTCCTGATTTCCAGCAGCCGCGCGATGCAGACCTCGGAAACTACCGCCGAAAGGTTGAACTTCCTGTTTGGCATCTTTTTGTGTTCGGGCGTCTTGTTGATGCCACTGGCGGCTTTCTCGTTCCAGATGCCAACCGCAAATGATGTGATCTTCTTGATCCTTCTGGGCGTTTTGCCCACCGCGCTTGCCTATTATCTTTGGTACGAAGCCGCCGCGCGCGTGTCGACATTGACGGCGACGCTGCTATTCGCCGCGTCGGTTGTGTTTACCTTTGTCAATTCGGCGCTGTTTCTGGGTGCAACGATCACACCGCTTGCGATTGTCGGCGCGGTTTTGATCGTGACGGCCATTTTCGTGACGACGATGAAATCAACCAAAGAGAAATGAGGCAGCCCTTGCAGGCTGCCCCTTAGATTTGGCGTTCCATCGCTTCCAGTTCGTCAATAAAGCTTGAGATCATCGACAGGCCTTTGTCCCAGAACTCGGGATCGCTGGCGTCCAGTCCGAACGGGGCAAGAAGCTCTTTATGGTGCTTCGAGCCACCGGCTCGTAGCATCTCGAAATATTTATCTTCGAACCCGTCCGCACCGCTTTCGTAGACCGAATAGAGCGCGTTCACGAGGCCGTCGCCGAAGGCGTAGGCGTAGACATAGAACGGAGAGTGGACAAAGTGCGGGATATAGGCCCAGAAGGTCTCGTACCCGTCCATGAATTCGAATGCGGGGCCAAGACTTTCGGCCTGAACGCTCATCCAAAGGGCGTTGATGTCGTCCGGGGTCAGTTCGCCCTCACGACGGGCGGCGTGCAGTTTGCATTCGAAGTCGTAGAACGCGATTTGGCGGACAACCGTGTTGATCATGTCCTCGACCTTGCCGGCCAGCAGCACCTTGCGCTGTTCCGGGGTTTCGGCCTGATCAAGCATTTTGCGGAAGGTGAGCATTTCGCCAAACACGCTGGCGGTTTCAGCCAAGGTCAACGGGGTCGATGACAGCATCTCGCCCTGATCGGCGGCCAATACCTGATGTACGCCGTGGCCCAATTCATGCGCCAGAGTCATTACATCGCGCGGTTTGCCCAGATAGTTGAGCATCACGTAGGGATGAACCTCGGTCACGGTGGGATGCGCAAAAGCGCCGGGCGCTTTGCCGGGCTTCACTGCCGCGTCGATCCAACCCTTCGAGAAGAAGGGGGCCGCGATTTCGCCCATGCGGGGATCGAAGGCGTTATAGGCGTCCATCACGGTCGCCTCGGCCTCGGCCCAGTCAACAATCCGGGTGTCTTCCATCGGCAGCGGCGCGTTACGATCCCAGACTTGCATCACGTCCAGACCAAGCCATTTGCGTTTCAGTTCGTAGTAACGATGGCTCAGCTTGGGGTAGGCGGCCACAACGGCCTCGCGCAGGGCTTCGACCACTTCGGGTTCTACATCGTTCGACAGGTGACGACCGGTCTGGGCGGTTGGCATTTTGCGCCAGCGATCGACGATCTCTTTTTCCTTGGCCTGCGTGTTATGAACGCGCGCGAAGGTTTTAATGTTGCTTTGGAAAACGTTGGCGAGTTCGCGCGCTGCGGCTTCACGCTTGGCGCGATCCTGCTCGGTCAGCAGGTTCAGCGTACCTTCGATATTCAGCTCTTCACCATCGACGGTGAAGGTCAGGCCCGCGATTGTTTCGTCGAACAGGCGTTCCCACGCGTCACCGACAACGCCGAGGTCGTGCAGAAATTTCTCAAGCTCGTCGGACAGCTGATACGGTTTCATCGCACGGATGCGACGGAACACAGGTTCGTATCGCGCCAGATCAGAATTGGCGGCGAAATGCGCGGCCAGCACGTCATCGTCGATGCGGTTCAGTTCCAACGTGAAAAACACCAGCGGAGTGGTGAATACGGTGATCTTCTCCTGCATGTCCGAAAGGAACTTGGCGCGATCCGCGTCGGTGGTCAGTTGATAATAGCGCAGACCGGCAAAGGACATGATGCGCCCGGCGATGGCGTTGATCTTTTCGTTGCGCAGCACGCAGGTCAGAAGGCCAGCGGCGTCCAGATCGGCCAGCTTGCCCTCATAATCTGCGGCAAAGGACGCACATTCGCCTTCCAGCCAGTCCAGATCGCGGGACAGTTCAGGTGCATCTTCCGAGGCGTAGAGGTCCGTCAGATCCCATTCCGGCAAATCGCCCAGATCATCGGCACCGCCGCCTGCATTTGCGTCACGGACGGGAAAGGGAAGGTCGCGCATGGAACACCTCGAATAAACTGCGTTGGCAAACATTTAGGCGCGGCACGTCCGGATCACAAGCAAGCTGTCGGCTTGGGCCTTAATGACAGGGCTCGGGTTTTGGTTTCGCCGCGGCTGCCGCGAAATGTGCAGCCAGTTGATCAAAGACCGGCTCGCGCACCTCGGGTGCCTCCATCAGAACTTCGTGTTCGCCGTCGGGGATCTCGACCAGAGTACCACTGGGCCAGTCGGCCATCCGGGCTCGGATCGCTTTGCGATCCACAATCTGTTCGTGACTACCCAAGAAGGTCAGGGCAGGGATGTCGGGCGCGGTCTGTTCCATCAGCCAGGTGCATTCATCCAGCGCCTCGCGCAGCCAGATGGTGGACGGGGCACCCAAAGCCAGCTCGGGATGCGCGGCCAACTGGTCCTGCATCATTCGGTACATCGCTGGATCGCGCGTCAGCACGTTTCCTTCGAAAGGTTGCGACACCACATAGCTTTCAAGCGAAGTTGTGGGCGGCTTTTTCTCTCCCAATCCCAGACGCGGCCCCCAATAGGCGGTCAACTGGCTGAGAGGCTTCATGATCGGTGTAAAGAAAATACCCCACATCGGCCCTGTGAAGGCACAAGCAGCGAAGTCATCTCCTTCCAGAACCGCGCGCAACCCAATGGCACCACCCATCGAGTGACCGATCACAAACCAGGGTTTGGGCAATTCCAGTTGCGTGGCGAGTGCCAAGGTGGATCGAACGTCATGCTGATAATCAGTGAATTGTTCGACATGACCGATTCTCGGATCATCCAGCAAACGATCCGCCAGACCTTGTCCGCGCCAGTCAACAGAAAGGCAGGCAAATCTCCGGCTCACGAATTCTTTGGCGGTATCACCGTATTTTTCGATATATTCCGTACGACCGGGGAACAGCATCACCGTGCCGCGCGCATCACCTTCGGGCAGCCAATGTGCCACGCGGATGCGTATGCCGTCTTCGGTAGTCAGCCAATGGGCCACTCCACCAGCAGGGCCGCCGGCCACGTCTTCGAATAAGGGGGCCGGCGAAAACTCCATCAGGCCAGCACCGAGGCGAGTTTCATGGCGATTCCCATGTCTCCGTCAACGCTCAGCTTGCCGGACATGAATGCACCGGTTGGGTTCAGGTCGCCGCTGAGGATTTGTTCAAAGGTATCCGCATCGGCGCTGAGGGTCACATCAGCCTCATCATCGCTGACGCGCGCACCGCTTGCATCCAGGATGATAGATCCCAGATCGGCGATGGCGAACTTTGCTGATGCGTCGAAATCGCCGCCCGACAGTTTCTCATTCAATGCCGCCGCGGCTTTTTCCAGAATATCGCTCATGGTCTTCCTCATATTGTTCATGCGCCGTGAATGGACATCCCCGGTCGCAACGCTACACTGGCCATTGTTATGGGTATTGCAATCACCAATCTCAAACGTACCGTCGCGGCACTTGCCGTCATAGTCACGTTTTCCACCACTTGCACTGCGCAAGAGGCGGATTCGCGCGACGAGGCGGCGTTGTTAGAGCAACTGGCGCAATCGACGCCCGAGCAGGCCATCGGTTTGGATCGGCAATTGCAGGCGCTGTGGTCACAATCCGGTTCGGCCTCGGCTGATTTGCTGCTTGAGCGCGGGCGAGAGGCGTTGGATGATGGCGATGTCGAGGCTGCTCTGGACCATCTGACAGCGCTCACTGATCACGCACCTGAATTCGCCGAAGGCTGGCACGTGCGTGCATCGGCTTTTTTCGGCATGGAGCGGTTTGGTATGGCAGCTGCTGATCTTGAACACGCTTTGACCCTTAACCCAAACAATTATGAGGCTATCTATGGCCTTGGGCTGATCTTCGAGATTGTAGGTGAGCCCGAGCAGGCGTTCGAGGCCTATTCGCGCGCATTGGCTATACATCCCCATCATGAAGAAGTAACCAATGCCGTGAATCGGCTGAAGCCTCAGGTTGAAGGCAAGGCGCTGTAAGTCTCAGGGCGCAGGGGGCAAAGGTGAGCGGGTCATCCCGAATCGTGGCCGTACTTGGCCCAACGAACACAGGTAAAACCCATTACGCGATCGAACGTATGCTGGGGTACCGGACAGGTTTGATCGGCCTGCCACTGCGGCTGCTTGCGCGCGAGGTTTATGACAAGATCGTAGCCATTCGCGGTCATTCGGTCGTGGCGCTGGTGACGGGCGAGGAACGTATCGTGCCGCCGCGGGCGCAATATTGGGTCTGCACGGTCGAGGCGATGCCCGAAGGAATGGGCGCCGATTTCGTTGCTATCGACGAAATCCAGCTCTGTGCCGACCCTGAACGCGGCCATGTTTTTACCGACCGTCTACTGCGCTCGCGTGGAACGAATGAGACGTTGTTCCTCGGCTCTGACACTATGCGGGGTGCGATTGCCGCGCTTGTTCCCGAGGCGCAGTTTGTCCGGCGCGAGCGGATGTCTCAACTGGTCTATTCTGGAAGCAAAAAGATCAGCCGAATGCCCTCGCGCAGCGCGATTGTCGGGTTCTCGGTCGACAATGTCTACGCCATCGCGGAATTGCTGCGTCGTCAGAAGGGCGGGGCGGCGGTGGTCATGGGGGCGCTCAGCCCTCGAACGCGGAATGCGCAGGTTGACCTCTACCAGAACGGCGAGGTTGATTATCTGGTGGCTACCGATGCCATCGGCATGGGTTTGAACCTGGACGTAAACCATGTGGCGTTCTCATCCCTAACCAAGTTCGATGGCCGCCGAATGCGGCCTTTGGCGCCCAATGAACTGGCCCAGATCGCAGGACGGGCCGGGCGTGGCATGTCGGATGGCACTTTTGGCGTTACTGGTGAGGCTCCGCCGCTGGATGAGGGCGTGGCCCAAGCCATTATGGACAGCCGGTTCACACCGATGAAGAAGCTGAACTGGCGGAATGCCGCCTTGCGGTTTGGCACGATCGAGGCATTGATCGACTCGCTTGAGATCAGCCCCGACAATGAGCACCTGATCAAGGCGCGGCCCGCCGACGACCTGAACGTTCTGAAATCTTTGTCCCAAGTCACCGAAGTTGTCGCCCGTGCCAGCGATGGACCATCGGTACGCTTGCTGTGGGATGTATGCCGAATCCCTGATTTTCGCGGAATAAGCCACGCCGAACATGCCAGCCTGCTCGAGGTGATCTATGGCCACCTGCATGAGCGCGGATCTATCCCTGACGATTTCATGGCGCGGCAAATCCGCCGGATCGACCGTACGGATGGGGATATTGATGCGCTGTCCAAAAGGTTGGCATATATTCGCACTTGGACATATGTTGCGCAACGAAACGGATGGGTGCGTGACGAATCCCATTGGCGTGATGAGACGCGCACTGTAGAAGACAGGCTGTCGGACGCTCTGCATGACCGTCTGACCCAACGATTTGTGGACCGGCGTACATCTGTTTTGCTGCGCCGGCTCAAGCAGAAGGAGGCCCTTTTGGCCGAAGTAAATGACAAGGGTGAAGTGACCGTCGAAGGCGAATTCGTCGGCCGTCTGGAAGGGTTCCGGTTTTCGCCGGACAAAAGCGCGCAAGGAACCGAGGCGAAAGCTTTGAAATCGGCCTCTTTGCAAGCACTCGCGCCGCAATTCCATCTGCGTGCCGATCGCTTCTACAACGCGCCCGATACCGAAATAGATTTCACCGATCAGGGCGGACTGATGTGGGGCGAATATGCTGTCGGCAAGCTGGTTGCCGGGGCCGAGCCTCTCAAGCCAATTGTCGAGGTTTTTGTCGATGAGGCCGCAGGCCCGGACGTCGAACAGAAAGTGCAGCGCCGGCTGCAGCATTTCATCGACCGCAAAGTGGCGGCGCTGTTTGAGCCGCTGCTGAATCTGTCGCGCGACGAAGAGCTGACCGGTCTTGCCAAAGGCTTTGCATTCCGCATGGTTGAGGCGCTTGGCGTGCTGCCCCGTGCGCAGGTCGCGCAAGAGGTCAAGGATCTGGATCAGGACGCGCGCGGCGCGCTGCGCAAGCACGGCATCCGTTTTGGTCAGTTCACCATCTTCATGCCACTGCTGTTGAAACCTGCGCCGACGCGTCTGCGTCTGGTGCTTTGGGCGCTGTCGAGCGGTCTGCAGGAGTTCCCCGAAGCGCCGCCTCCGGGGTTGGTCACCGTGCCCGTCGCAAAGGATGCGCCGCAGGGCTATGACACCATGTGCGGTTATCGTGATGCCGGCGAACGCTCGATCCGGATCGACATGCTAGAACGTTTGGCCGACATGTTGCGGTCCGAGGACAGCCGGGGTGGTTTCGAAGCCAAGCCTGATATGCTGTCGATCACTGGTATGACGTTGGATCAGTTTGCCGACCTGATGCAGGGGCTGGGCTACAAGGCTGAACGTGGCGAACGTGAGAAAGTGAAGCCAGTACCGGTCGAAACCGCACCCGAAACTACGACAGACGCGCCCGAGCAACCTGTCGCTGAAGATAACTCTGCGCCAGATGCGCCGACCGAAGACGTCGCGACATCCGCCGAGGCGTCAGCCGAGGCCACCGACAGCACCGAGACGGCAGACGAGGCACCTGCTGCGGACGAACCCGAGGTCGAGGTGTTCTATACCTTCACCTGGGGTCGCCAGCGCCAGCAAAACCGTGGCCCACGTCGCGAGCAGGGGCAGGGCAAAGGCAAGCCGCGTGGTAAGCCGCAAGATGGTCGCAAGCCGCATGGTAAGAAAGGTGGCAAACCTCAGGGTGCCAAGTCCTTCTCGTCTCGGCCGCCCAAGAAGGAAAAGGCCATCGATCCCGACAACCCGTTCGCAGCAGCGCTGATGGGTCTGAAGGACGGTAACTGATCCGCGATGGCCGAGGCCAAGCTGCGGATCGACAAATGGTTGTGGCAGGCGCGGTTCTTCAAGACCCGTAGCCTGGCCGCTAAACAGGTCAGCGGCGGCCATGTCAGGCTAAACGGAAACCGGGTGCTGAAACCGGCGCAAGCTGTGGCACCCGGAGACGTCCTGACCTTTCCCCAGGGGCGGATCGTCCGCGTTGTGCGTATCGAAGCGCTCGGAGAGCGCCGTGGCCCGGCCCCCGAGGCGCAAGGTTTGTACTTTGATATGACTGAAAAGCAGGATGTACCGCCCAAGAATCCCGGATTTGAAGGAAAAGGTCGTCCAACCAAGAAGGAAAGGCGCGCGCTTGATCTTTCTCGCACCCCAAAGGGGTGATCTGACCTTGAAGAGGCGGTCAGACTGGATTAGCTAGTCGCCAAAGCGCAAACGGGAATTCCAAAATGACCTACGTTGTCACCGAAAACTGCATTGGCTGCAAATACACCGATTGTGTCGAGGTATGTCCGGTGGATTGTTTCTACGAAGGTGAGAATACACTGGTCATTCACCCCGATGAATGCATCGACTGTGGTGTGTGTGAACCCGAATGCCCCGCCGACGCAATTCGCCCCGATACCGAGCCGGGTATGGAGCAGTGGGTCGAGTTCAACCGGAAATACTCGGAAATGTGGCCGGTGATTGTGACTAAGAAAGACCCCTTGCCCGAGGCCGAGGAACGCGACGGCGAAGAAGGCAAGATGGAGAAATATTTCTCGGAAGCACCCGGCGAAGGTGGTTAACCGATTCGGTGGCCCCTAACCGTACGTTAGACAACAATCTGCGCCATAATACATTGAGGTAAAAAGGGAATCTCCCATTTGCCTTAGGTCGGTCTTTTGAGTGTCGCAATTTTGTGATATACTTGGGGTCGAATGATGACTGTGATTGGGATGTGCTCCGTAAGTATGCTCGCTTTGGAGTTCTGATTTTATGACAAATAAGCCGCCTGGCGGGGCCGTTTAGGGCCTCGGCTGTGGTCTTTTTGTCGTCTCATATCCCGATCTGTAATGAAGGATGAATGTGAATGTCGAAATCGAAAAAGCTTGAGTTCCGCCCGAACGATTATGTCGTCTACCCGGCTCATGGCGTGGGACAGATCGTATCGATCGAAGAGCAGGAAGTTGCAGGCTTCTCGCTTGAACTGTTCGTAATCTCCTTTGAAAAAGACAAGATGACGCTGCGCGTGCCGACCAACAAGGTCACCGAATCCGGCCTGCGCTCACTCAGCTCTCCTGATGTGATCAGTCAGGCCATGAAAACGCTAAAAGGCAAAGCCAAGGTCAAGCGCGCCATGTGGTCGCGTCGGGCGCAGGAGTATGAGCAAAAGATCAACTCGGGTGATCTGATCTCGATCGCTGAAGTGGTCCGCGACCTGCACCGCACCGACGACCAGCGCGAGCAGAGCTATTCCGAACGTCAGCTATATGAGGCGGCGCTTGAGCGTCTGACCCGCGAAGTTGCTGCAGTGTCTGGTGCAGATGAAATCTCGGCCGCCAAGCAGGTGGATGAGGTGCTGACCTCACGCGCTGCCTGATCAAATGCACCACCCATTTCAAAGCCGCTCCGGTATCGGGGGCGGCTTTTTTTATGAACCGTCGCTTGGTGCTGTAGTCGTTTCAGGGTATTTTTCTCTGAATATTAGGCGGATACGGGGTCAAGATGAAGCAGGCTGTGAAGTTTCTATACATCAGCCACGACCCGATTTCGGTCTGGTTTCGGTATGGTCTGATCCTGTTCGACATCGCGACGATCGTGTTCTTTGTTGTGACCGCGCATATTCCGCACGGTCCGGGTATTACCGCAACCAGTATTGGGGTCGGTGTGCTCATTCTCATGGATTTTTCTGCCCGGCTTTGGATATCGAAAGATCGTTGGAAGCTACTGCGTCAGATTTACACGTTGGCGGACATTGTTGTTATCGTTTCGCTTTTCCTTGATCCGTTTCTGACCGGCAACTTGGCGTTTCTGCGTATTTTGCGCGCCTTGCGTTTGATTCATTCATACCATTTGCTCAGGGATTTGCGGCGTGACAGCAGCTTTTTCCGAACGCATGAAGACGCGGTGATCGCTGCAATCAATTTGCTGGTCTTTGTCTTTGCGACTTCGACCGCTGTATTGGTCTTTTTTGTGCCGGAAGACACCCAGACGCCCTATATCGACGCGCTGTATTTCACGATGGCCACACTGACGACAACTGGGTTTGGTGACATCACGTTGTCGACGCCGGGTGGTAAGCTGTTTTCGGTTTTCATCATGGTTGTTGGTGTGGCCCTGTTCGTGCGTCTGGCGCAGGCGATCTTCATGCCGCAGAAAGTGCGTTACAAATGCCCCAGCTGTGGTCTGTTTCGCCACGACCCGGACGCTGTGCATTGCAAGCACTGCGGCGCGACGCTGCGGATTGCGACGGGGGGTGCCAGTTAGATCAAAGCGATCAGCGTCAGCAGGAATGTGATCTCGGTTATCTGCTGCGTTGCCCCCAGAATGTCGCCGGTCTGACCTCCGATCTTTGCCTTGGCGATCTTCGCAACAATCAGGCTGGCGATCATCGCAAAAAGCATTGGGATCAACGCCAGAGCCCCCAATAAGCCCAATGCCAACACTGCGGCCACTACCAACCCGGCTAATACCGCAGATATCGGCGGTGCGCCGACCGAATGGCTTAGCCCTGAGTGCCGGGCATTTTTTAGAAAAGTCATCAAGGCGGGCATAAGAGATCGGGAATACACACATGCAGCCAGCACACCTGTCATCACCTCGGCACCAACAAGAGCTGCAATGGCTGTGATACGTAGAATCTGAAATAGCAGCAGTGCCAGCACACCATAGGTGCCGATATGGCTGTCCTTCATTATCTCGAGCCGCCGCTCGGGCGTGAACCCTCCCCAAAGGCCATCGAACGTATCAGCCAACCCGTCTTCATGCATTGCACCTGTGGTTGCGATCAGCGCGGCAACGATCAGGCCTGCGACTGCGAAAACGGGCAACTGCGCCCAGATTGCGATCCAACCGATACCACACGCCAGGGCACCAACGATCAGCCCTGCAAGCGGAAATGCCCAGACGGCGCGCGACTGGCGAGTAAACGCCTCTTTCGGCAAGCGTGGCAGGGGCAAGCGTGTCAGCAAGACCAGCGCAAGCGGAATATCCCACATGGAAAATGGGGCAGTGTCGTTTTTGGTCACTCCCAGGCCTTTCAGGGTCTTGTTGCTTTGTCAGGTTTGGTTAAACACACAGGACCACTCTGACGCAACGAGGCTTTCAATGCTGCCTGAACTCGACGATCTGAACAGTTTCCGCGACGCGCTGACCGGTGCGGCCGGTCCGGATACTTCTGCCGTGCAGGGCGCGCAAGAGCGCAACGGCCAACTAACCAAACCACCCGGAGCCTTGGGGCGGCTTGAGGATTTGGCGATATGGTATGCGGGTTGGCGTGGTGATGCGCGGCCACAGATCAGTGCGCCTCAGGTCATTGTGTTTGCTGGCAACCACGGCGTGACCGCGCAGGGTGTTTCAGCATTTCCGCCTGAGGTCACTGTTCAGATGGTCATGAATTTCGAACACGGCGGTGCTGCGATTAATCAACTGGCCAAGGCTGCGGGTGCCAAGATGGATGTGCATGCGTTGGATCTGGACTGTCCGACCGCAGATTTCACCCAAGCCGCCGCGATGAGCGAAGATGAATTGCTGCGCGCGCTGCGCACAGGCTGGGAAGCCGTCGATCCGCAGGCTGATCTGCTGGTTGTGGGAGAGATGGGTATCGGCAACACCACCCCTGCAGCCGCCATCGCCTGTGCGCTGTTTGGAGGAGATGCATCTGACTGGACCGGGCGCGGCACAGGCGTAGATGATGCAGGGTTGGCGAACAAAACACGCGTTGTTGCCGAAGGCGTTGCCCTGCACGGTCAAGGCGACGGTCTGCGTATCCTTCAATGCCTAGGCGGGCGCGAGATTGCGGCCATGGCAGGGGCGATTGCCGCTGCACGTGTATTGCGCATTCCAGTCATTCTGGACGGATTCATCTGTACGGCAGCAGCGGCCTGTTTGGCGCAACTTTCGGACACTGCGCTGGATCACACTGTTGCGGGCCATCAAAGTGCCGAAGGTGCACATTCCGCAATGCTGAACAAGCTAGGTAAGGAACCGTTGCTAAGCCTTGGCTTGCGCTTGGGCGAAGGTTCGGGCGGGGCGCTGGCGATCAACATTCTTAAAAGCGCCGTGGCCTGTCATTCCGGCATGGCAACGTTTGCCGAGGCCGGAGTTACAGACGGTTAAGCCGACTTCTTGGCGTGTTCCTCAGCCAGTTCCAGCAGCGCGGTTTCCAGATCTTTTTCAAGTTGCCGCGCACGCTCGATATATTTTTTGTTTTCTGCCGTGGGCATGCCGGGTATCCACAGCTCGGCCAACTCGCGCACCGATCCTCGGTCGTGGTGATAGAACGTTTGCTCTGCTTGCGCGGCCTCATATTCACTAAGGCCGATATTCTCGAGAACATAGCGACCGGCACGTAGTGACCCATCGAACATTTCGCGCACGATGTCATTGGCCCCGGCCTGATAGAGTTCATAAACATGAGTGCGATCTCGCGCCCGAGCGATGATGTGCAGGTCAGGTCGCTGGCGGCGCGCATATCCGACCAGACGAGTGACCTGTTTGTAATCATCCATGGCCGCGACCAAAACCGAGGCTTTTTCAATCCCGGCGGCGCGCAGCAGTTCGGGACGCGTCGGATCGCCCAAGAATCCTTTGACGCCAAACCGGCGCATAAGCTGGATGGTTTCAATGTCGTGATCCAGAACCACGGTCTTGAATCCGCTTGCCTGCACCAGGCGATTCACGATCTGACCAAAGCGACCGATCCCTGCAATTATGACAGGCCCTCTCTCATCAATCTCATCTGGTTCGACCTTTGGCTTGCTCTCGCCGATATAGCGAGAAAGCAGATCGTAGAGGATAAACAGGAGAGGTGCGATCAGCATGGTCAGGGCGATGATCATAAGCAGTTTTTGCGACAAGCCCGGAGGGATCACGTTTTGCTGTGTCGAGAATGCCAGCAATACAAACCCAAACTCGCCAGCCTGGGCCAATCCCAAAGTAAACAGCCAGTGATCACGTCCACGTAGTTTGAAAGCACGCCCAACGATGAACAGGATGATACCTTTGGCCAAGATCACAAGTAGCGCCAACCCGATCAGATCAAATGGATCGGCGAAGAAGTACCCAATATCGATCCCAGCGCCGACTGTGATGAAAAACAGGCCCAACAGCAGCCCTTTGAACGGCTCAAGGTCGCTTTCCATTTCATGTCGGAATTCCGAGCTAGCCAGAACGACGCCCGCCAAAAATGCACCAAGGGCGGGGGAGAGGCCCACCAGCGTCATCAGAAACGAGATACCAACCACGATCATCAGTGCAAGCGCGGTATACATCTCACGCAATCGCGTGGCGTGGATAAACCGGAACAAGGGGCGGGTCAGATAGACGCCCGCCAGTACGACAAAGACGACCACTCCGATCGTGACAAGAGTAACGGCCCAGCCCGGCAGTCCTTCGACCAGCGACAATGTGGCGTGGTGATCGGCTCCGTGGGCGGAATCCACACCTCGATTGATCGAGCCATCGTCTTCTATGTGGACGCTGGCAGGCAGTGCAAGAAGGGGCAGAAAGGCCAGAATAGGTATGACGGCGATATCTTGCGTCAACAGAACCGAAAATGTGGCTCGCCCGCCATTGGTCTGCATCAACCCCTTTTCGGACAAGGTTTGCAGAACGATAGCGGTGGAAGATAGTGACAACGTAAGGCCGACAGCCAGCGCCACCGACCATTGATGGCCCGCGTAGAACGCCACAGCTGCGATCGCGGCAGTTGACAGGCCAACCTGCAGCCCGCCCAGCCCCAACAACTTGTCGCGCATGTCCCAAAGGGCGCGGGGCTCAAGTTCCAGCCCGATCAGGAACAGCATCATGACAACGCCAAACTCGGCGACGTGTTGAAGGCTCTCTGTTTCTGCGCCTACAAGGCCCAGAATCGGTCCGATTGCAATTCCGGCGGCCAGATATCCCAGCACCGAACCCAGGCCCAGACGCGCGGATAACGGAACGGCGATCACCGCTGCTGCCAAATAGATCGATGCCTGATAAAGGAACTCGTCCATTATTGTCCTCTTATATCCGCTCAGGTCGGGAGCGGCGCGTCACGTTTCAATTGGTCCATCACGATCTGGCTTTGCACACGTGCTACTGCAGGATGCGGCAGGATGACTTCGTGAAGCAAGCTGTTGAGTGCGGATAAGTCGTCACAATAGACATGAAGCAGGTAATCTGCCTCACCCGTCATCGTCCAGGCACTCGTGATCTCGGGGCGCGTGTTGACCATGCGGGAGAAGCTGGCGGATTGTTCGGGGCCATGTGTGCCCAGATGCACCTGAATGAACCCTTGAACCTGCAACCCCAGCATCAGCGGGTCCAGCCGGGCCGTATATCCGGTGATATAGCCCTCAGCCTCAAGGCGCTGTCGGCGGCGGCCCGCCTGACTGGCCGACAGGTTTAACATCTCACCCAATTGATGTGCCGTCAGGTGCGCATCTTTCTGCAAAGCTGACAACAGTCGTGTGTCTGTTGCATCCAGCATGTGCGGTGAATCTCCGGTTTTTGTGTGTTTCGTGCGGATGTTCCGCGCTCAAATTCAGTCTACATGAAAACAATGCGCAGAAACAGCACCGAATAAGGCGTATTTTTGAATCAGCAAAGAAATTCCTGTTTTCCAAGGAGACGCGCCATGGGTCCTTTCCCGCATAATGCCCCGAAATCTGTCATCAGCGAAGAAAACCCAGCCGGCACCGACGGGTTCGAGTTCGTTGAATTTGCCCACCCCGAACCGCAGGAACTGCGCGATCTGTTTGCGCGGATGGGGTTCGAATATGTCGGCTACCACCGCGACACCCCCAAGGTTGAGCTGTGGCAACAGGGTGATGTGACCTACATCCTGAATGCTGATCCGGACAGCTTTGCCGCGAAATTCGTCGCCGAGCATGGTCCTTGCGCCCCTGCGATGGGCTGGCGTGTCGTGGATGCGCAGAAGGCTTATGAGCACGCGATTGCCAAAGGGGCCGAGCCCTATGACGGTGCCGACAAGACCATGAATGTCCCGGCGATCAAGGGTATCGGTGGCTCGCTGATCTATTTCATCGATCAGTATTATGACACCTCGCCCTATAACGAGGAGTTTGAGTGGCTGGAGCAATCGAAACCGCGCGGTGATGGGTTCTATTACCTCGATCACCTGACCCACAACGTGTTCAAGGGTAACATGGACAAGTGGTTCAAATTCTACGGCGACCTGTTCAACTTCCGCGAAATTCGCTTCTTTGACATTCAGGGCAAACATACAGGTCTTTTCAGCCGAGCGCTGACTTCTCCTTGCGGTCGCATCCGCATACCGATCAATGAGGACCGGGGTGAAACCGGGCAGATCGTCTCTTACCTAAAGAAATACAATGGCGAGGGTATCCAGCATATTGCGGTGGGTAGCGATGATATCTATGGCTCGACCGATGCGATTGCCGAAAAGGGGTTGAAGTTCATGCCTGGCCCGAACGAGACATATTATGACATGTCTTACGACCGTGTGTCTGGCCATGATGAGCCCAAGCATCGAATGATGAAGCACGGTATTCTGATCGACGGCGAAGGCGTTGTTGATGGGGGTGAGACCAAGATCCTGCTTCAGATCTTCTCGAAAACCGTAATCGGCCCGATCTTCTTTGAATTCATTCAGCGCAAAGGCGACGATGGGTTTGGTGAGGGTAACTTCAAAGCCCTGTTTGAATCGATTGAACGCGAGCAGATTGAATCAGGTGAGATTTCGGCCGCCTGATCTGAGATCAATGAAAATAACTGAGCGCTCCGTTTACCAAACAGGGCGCTCTTCTTTTATCCGCGTGGCATCTTGAGGGTGATGTTCTTACCGCGTTTCTGATAGCGCAATTCGCTATCTCCGATGGCCACGACATTCCCACCATCGATACGATCACCCACTTTCAGCTTCTTGTAGCGCCCGCTGGGCAGGCGCACCAGGGCACGGCGATTGGCCGGGGTGCCATATACACCGATCAGGTTGAGTTTGCGTAGGTTGATGGCATTGTCGATGGTCGCCTGTCGCGCAACCGAGGCGGTTGTCGGTATCTTGGGTTTTACAGCCCTGGGCTGGAATGAACCGGCCTCATCACTGCTGGTTGCCACATTCGCGGTCGATCCCAGCGAAGCACTTTGGGTGCTGGGTTTCTTGGCAACCAATGCGGCGATATTCGCAGGGCGTGGCTTGGGGCGTGGAACAAGAACCACCGCCAGAGCGGTTGGTGTTTCGTCAACCTCGGGCTTGGATTGCAGGCTTTTCGGGCGCAGTTTTGGTCGCACCGAGGCCAATTCCTGACGAGACCGGCCACCCAATTGTTGTCTTTCGAATTGATCAACGAGGTTGTTGGGCCTTGGGCGGGGTCGGATTGATGCGAGCCTTTCGTCAACCTCTTCAACAACAACGGGCTCTGTCTCAAACCGTGTAGGGGATTCCGGAGGCACCGATGAAGGGCGGCCCAGGTAGACCATCACACCGGCTGGATTCAGAGTGCCCTCTGCGGTCGGCGTCACCAGACCACGTTCGTCCAACTCAAACCTCTGACCCGCGGCGCCGGGCAGGGTGGTCAACTCAAAAGCTTCGTCAGTTTCGAGGCTTTCATGCGGTGGCAGGGCAACGGTGTCGGTCGACAGATCAGCGCGATCAACCGAAGTTAGATAGACATCAGCAAGCTGTTCCAGCGGTGGTTCGGCCAACGGGTTCGGTTCAACAGGCGCGGTCCCAGTGAAGTCATGAAACTCTGTCCCGAAATCTGGCAGGCCAGAAATCTCTTCAACCGGTTCAGGAGCAACCTTCAAAGCTTCGAGAATGGCCTCATCAGTTGCAGACAGATCAGTTTCGTCACCGGTGTTCGGCTCGGCGGGTTCAGGTTCAATTGCGAGTTCCGCAACATCTGGTGCGCTGGGTTCCACGGTTGTCGGGACATCTTGCTGTGGCTCTGGAACTAAAACGGGCGCCTCTGCCACGACTGGTTCTGGGGCATCGACCATAGGTTCATCGCTGTTCAGTGACCAGAGACCAAGTACCATGCCCAATAGAACGGATGCAGCAACCGCCGGAATGACATATTTTTTCACCTCTACCGACGAAGAGATCGCGGGCGATTCAGCGCTTTGAGCGGAACGGAAAGCGGTCGGATCAGCGGTATCCGCGATGGGATGAATGGGAATACTCGATGCCTCATCAGGCGTGGCTTCCGGCGATTTTGCCACGAGCGCAGAGCTGATTTCATTTGACTGGAAGTCCATCTCAGACGCAGGCACTTCGTAAACGGACCCTGATAGAGCGTCTTCACCATTGGCACTAAGCCAGAACCCTTCTGGGATAAATCCATGTTCCACCGCAAATGAGTGCGCTTCTTTCAAAGTTTGCTGCGCGACTGCTGCGACGTGAATGTCCGAACCGTTCGGAGTTGCGACAAAGGTCAGCTCGGACAACTGGTATGGTGTTGCTGAGGCTAATGTTTCTTCAACTTTCTGCGTTGCCGCTTCGGTATCCATTCCATCGGTATCGACCGTCAAAAGACGTACCTGATCCGAAGGAATCACGAGCTTGCAGCTTAGGTTGTTTTCTAGTGCGAATCCCTGATCGCGAAGGGTCCGGATCTGATCAGTGAAATCCGGTGCATCCAACGGGATAGTGCCAATGCAGTACCAGTCTCCATCCGACTGGTGATGCAAGGAAATACCGTTTTCAGAAAATGACAGCACAAAGGCGGGTTTCATGATCGCGATGAACCATAATTGTCAGCTTCAATGCAAACGCTTGGATGTCTGCCCGACGAGATTAGAGCAGGAACTCGCCGAGGGAAAGAAAAAGGCGCGTTTCCCCCTTGCCGTGTACGGAGTATGACACCCATCTTAGCGACAAGTCATAAGGAGAGATCACCTTGAAGACACTTGCTTTTCTGGCTGCCATGACCGCAGCCGTCGCGGCGTTGCCTGCCCATGCGGAAGAACGTCGCATCACCGTCAGTGGAACCGGAACGGCCGTGGCTGCGCCAGATATGGCAACCATAACGCTTGGCGTGACGAACCAGGACGCCCAGGCATCGGTTGCGATGCAGGCGACCTCTGACGCTGTGACACAGATTCTAAAACGGTTAGATGAGATGGGCTTGGAATCACGGGATGTGCAGACCCGCGATCTGTCGTTGTCACCAGTCTGGTCTGGGCACAGGAACTCAAACGACGAAGCACCCAGGATCACCGGATTTACAGCCTCAAACCGTGTTTCTGTTCGGGTTCGGGATTTGGATAAACTGGGTCAGATTATGGATGCCGTCATCAAGGACGGGGCCAATGATTTTGGCGGCTTGAGCTTCAGTGTACAGGAGCCTAAGCCGCTTGAGGCCGAAGCGCGCGCGAAAGCGGTCGTAGACGCAACCGATAAGGCGCAACAATTGGCCGAGGCCTCAGGCGTGACTTTGGGTCCTGTGATTTCGATAAACGATCACGGTGGGGGCGTTCGCCCGATGGCCCAGATGCGCGAAATGGCGATGTCTGACGCCGGTGGCGTTCCGGTAGCGGGTGGAGAGATCTCCGTATCAGTCAATATCGCTATGGAGTTCGAAATCGCGGACTAAGCTACGCTCCAACGTGGGCTTGCAGCGGTTGTCGCTGCTGGCCCGCCGCATCGAAATTCCCCGGTGCAAGCCAATTCTCGAATGCTGCGCGAATGCGCGGCCATTCGCTGTCGATAATAGAGAACCAAGCGGTATCCCGGTTACGCCCTTTGTAATGGGTCGCTTGTCGGAAAATACCTTCGAACGTAAATCCCAAGCGTTCGGCCGCGCGCTTTGAGGGTGCGTTCAAAGCGTCGCATTTCCATTCGTAACGGCGATAGCCAAGCTCATCGAACACCCGTCGCATCATCAGATACATTACTTCGGTTGATTGCGGTTTGCGTTGGAGCAGGGGTGAGAAATGGATATGGCCCACCTCGATTGCACCCGCTGCTGGTTCGACACGCAAATACGAGGCCATACCCACCGGCGTTTCGTCGGCATCCAACACCGTATGGAACATGGGATCGGCGTCCATGCAGTTGTTCTGCGCCCATGTGGTGAAATCAGCCTCAGAGGCGAAGGGGCCATAAGGCAGATAGGTCCAGTCATGGCCATCCGTGTCACTGGCAAACGCCCGGTACAATCCGGGCGCATGCCGGTTCACATCTAGCGGCACAACGGAACAGAACCGGCCCTGCATCGGTGTGTAAGGCGGGGTGGGGCGAGGAAACTCGCCCGTGACCGGCAAGCCAATGGGCTGGCCCAGTTCGTTTGTGTCGTGCTTGGTCATTGGATTAGGCGCTCGCCTTGGATAGCGCTTGATCCAGATCGGCGATCAGATCGTCTGCGTCTTCGATGCCGATGGAGACGCGCACGACTCCCGGGCCCGCGCCTGCAGCTTCCTGCTGCTCAGGCGTCAACTGACGATGGGTCGTCGAGGCAGAGTGGATGATCAGCGAGCGCGCATCGCCCAAGTTGGCCACATGGCTGAAGATTTCCAACGCGTTGACCAGCTTGATGCAGGCGTCATATCCGCCCTTGACCGCAAATGTGAATAGCGCACCGGCCCCGCGCGGGTAATGCGCTTTGACCCGATCATGATAAGGCGACGAGGGAAGGCCTGCATAGGTCACGTAGTCCACGCGATCATCCGCTTCCAGCCAGGCGGCGATCTTTTGGGCGTTTTCGACATGTCGCTCCATCCGCAGTGAGAGTGTCTCGATCCCCATAAGGGTATAATGTGCTGCCTGCGGGTTCATGGTCATACCCAGATCGCGCAGACCGATGGCAATGCCGTGGAAAGTGAAGGCCAGCGGGCCGAAAGTCTCGTGGAATTTCAGGCCGTGATACGCAGTCTCGGGCTCGCTGAGCGAGGGGAATTTGTCATTCGCAGACCAGTCAAACTTACCCGAATCCACGATACAGCCGCCGGTGACAGTGCCGTTACCGGTCAGGTACTTGGTGGTTGAATGCACGACCAGAGTCGCGCCATGCTCGATCGGACGGCACAGGTAGGGCGTGGCCGAGGTGTTGTCGACGATCAGCGGGATGCCAGCCGCGTCTGCGACGTCCGCAAGCGCGCGGATGTCAGTGACATAACCGCCAGGGTTGGCGATGGATTCGCAGAACACCGCGCGGGTGTTTTCGTCGATGGCGGCTTTTACGGCGTCCAGATCGTCGGTGTCGACAAATTTGGCCGACCATCCGAAACGTTTGATGGTCTGGCTAAACTGCGTGACCGTGCCCCCGTACAAGCGGGTTGAGGCGACCACGTTGCAGCCCGGACCCATCAGTGGGAATAGCGCCATGATCTGTGCCGCGTGACCCGAGGAACAGCAAACAGCGCCGACACCGCCCTCAAGCGTTGCCACGCGTTCCTGCAAAACGGCGACGGTCGGGTTGGTCAGACGCGAATAGATGAACCCAACTTCCTGCAAGTTGAACAACGCAGCAGCATGGTCGGCATCGCGAAACACATAGGCCGTAGTCTGGTAGATCGGAGTCTGACGCGCGCCGGTAGCGGGGTCGGGGCGCGCCCCGGCGTGAATCTGCAGCGTGTCGAAACCATAGGTGGGGCCATCAGACATCTTCGAAATCTCCTGTTGGAATGTGCGTTAGTAAATCTCTAGGACATTGCTTTACACCACACAATGTCCACGTCACCGCAGCCAAAGTCCCTTGGCCTTGATGGTCTTGCGTATGACCTGTTCGCGTGCTGGCAGGTTGTTCCTGTCGAACATTGCCCGGATTTTTGCACCTTTGCGCTGGATCACCAATTTCTTCATCGGATCATAGCCTTTGAGCACCTTCTTGATCTTGTTGGGAGCCACAACGGTCTCTAGCACCTCGACCACATGATCGCTTTCTCGCGCATAGAGCATCGGAAACAGGTGATAATGGCAGCTGACTGACCCATCCAGCAGACCTTTTGGCAGCGCATCCCGACCACCGCCGAACGAGTGGATGACCAGCGGCAATGCCACCTGATCCAGCCAGGGGTCTAGGACCTGCCCGGTGAGTTCCGGGATACCTTCGTCCCGAATGGTACGGGCGTAATCAAGATACCGCCGACCAAACTGGTGAGGGCATTTGTAGAAGAAGTATCCCGCATTGAAATACAGGTAGTGTCGCCAATATCCCGGTGGCTGTCTGGAATCGAGCGAGCTTTCGAAATCCAGCCCGAATCGGTCATAAAGCGCGCGCCAGATGCCGTCATAACCGGGGCCATAAAGTGTGGGCTTCGGCCATGTGCCTTCGACACGGAGCGAGGCGCCGGGCCGGTTGAAATCAAATGGCACATCGGCAATTTCACCGGTGATCAATGTATCGGTGTCGAAGAAGACAAATGGCTCGCCTTCGGGCATAGCCAACAGCGCTTCGATCTTGTTGCCGTGGGGATAGCTTGCTCCAAAGGTTTGCGATTCGAAGGGAAGGATCTCAGCACCCAATTGCCGCAAGGCTTGCAACACATCCTCATCCTGAATGCTCGGGTCTTGGGGCCACAAGGGGCCTTTTTGAG
Source organism: Ruegeria sp. YTSA064 (assembly GCF_059610325.1). Classification (NCBI taxonomy): domain Bacteria; kingdom Pseudomonadati; phylum Pseudomonadota; class Alphaproteobacteria; order Rhodobacterales; family Roseobacteraceae; genus Ruegeria; species Ruegeria sp. YTSA064. Next base: position 176,822 of record NZ_JBXWNK010000001.1, on the reverse strand, counting down.
GAACGCCAACGAATAAACGTCCGCTAAACCCGGGTGAGCTGTGGCGCAGCGATGCCGCGAACAAGAGTGCCTCGTATTGCAGACGGTTGTTTTGCCCGATGATGAGGATGTTGAACGTCGTTGGGCTTGCCTGCATCTTTTTGCGCTTTCTAAACGGGCCGGAATTGGGCACCGGTCTCAACCGGAAGTACAACAAGCTGTGAAGGGCGTCAAAACCCCAAACATGACCGGTTTGCAAATCCGGCTCGTGCTCCCATCTAATGTGACAGCAACGCAGGAGGATTGCAGATGCGCGTCAATGCAGATTTCACCCAGCGGGTCGCCGTTCACTTTGATCAAACCGCATGGGTCGCGTCACCGGCCGCCGGCGTTGAACGCAAGATGCTGGACCGCATTGGCGAGGAAGTGGCGCGGGCCACAACCATCGTGCGTTTTGCCCCTGGCAGCGCATTTTCAGCGCACACCCATGACGGAGGCGAGGAATATCTGGTGCTGGATGGTGTGTTTCAGGATGAAACCGGAGATTTTCCGGTCGGCAGCTATGTGCGTAATCCTCCGACTTCATCCCACACTCCCTCGGCCAGCAAAGGCGCGACGATCCTCGTCAAGCTTCACCAGTTCGACCCCAAAGACCGCACCGAAGTGCGTCGTTCCATCAACGGGGGCGGAGATATCGATTTGTTCAAGGATGCGCATGAGGATGTTCAGGTGCAATGCTGGGCTGCTGGTGAGCAAATTGAACTGGACGCTGGCAAGGGGCTTGAGGTCTTCGTTCTCGAAGGCAGCTTTATCGAGACAGGCGAAGAATTTGGTGTTTGGGATTGGCTGCGACTACCACCTGGATCACGCTCGACAGCCATCGCAGGAGAGGGTGGAGCCCGCGTTTGGATCAAATCCGGCCACCTAAGCGGGATGATCTGACACCAAACGTGCTAACAATGTGGGCAATTATTAAGGAAATCCGGGCCATTTTTCCCGGATTTCTATTTTTTTGACCATTTGGTAAATTTACCAATTGATAAAAAATCAGAATGTGGCAAGCTGAAGCTCATAACAAACATATCTACAGGGAGTAGAGTGATGGCACAGGGCCAGATGGCACCCGGGATCGTCTCCGGGCGGCTTTCCAGCGATGAGCTGACCTCGAATTTCACCGATCTGCATCCGCCTCTGGCTCCGCATGAGGCAGCCGTGGCAGCAGATCGTTGCTATTTCTGCTATGACGCACCATGTGTAACGGCCTGTCCGACGGATATCGATATTCCGTTGTTCATTCGTCAGATTCAGGCCGGGCAACCGCAGGCAGCAGGGCAGACGATTCTGGAACAAAATATCCTAGGCGGCATGTGCGCCCGGGTCTGTCCGACGGAGACTCTTTGTGAAGAGGCTTGCGTGCGTGAGACGGCCGAAGGCAAGCCGGTCGAGATTGGACGCCTGCAGCGATATGCAACTGATGACGTGATGGCCTCGGGCGCGCATCCGTTCGAGCGCGCCACGTCAACGGGCAAGACGGTCGCCGTGGTAGGGGCAGGGCCCGCTGGTCTGGCCTGCGCCCACCGTCTTGCGATGCTGGGGCATGATGTGGTGATCCACGAAGGCAAACCCAAGCCGGGCGGGCTGAACGAATACGGCATTGCAGCGTATAAATCGACCAATGATTTTGCGCAGGCCGAAGTCGATTGGCTGCTAAAAATCGGTGGAATTGCGATTGAGACCGACTCGGTTCTGGGTGAGACGATTTCACTGGAAGGGCTGCAACAGAACTATGACGCTGTGTTCCTGTCGATCGGACTGGCAGGGGTGAATGCGCTACGTGCAGATGGGGTCGATAAAGACGGGGTGCGCCCGGCGGTCGACTTTATCTCGGATGTGCGGCAGGCCAGCGACCTGGCTGATCTCCCGGTCGGTCGGAATGTCGTTGTGATTGGCGGCGGCATGACAGCGGTAGACGCGGCAGTGAAATCGAAGCTGCTGGGGGCAGAGCACGTCACCATCGCCTATCGCCGAGGTCGCGACGCAATGGGGGCCAGCCGGTACGAGCAGGATTTGGCGGCGTCGCACGGTGTTCGAATTCTGTGCAACGTTCAACCTGTGGCCATTCACGGAAATGGAGCCGCGGCTGAAATCGAATTGGAGTATACTGCTAGTCATGATGGTCGACTGACCGGTACAGGAGAAACCGTTCGTGTGCCTGCCGATCAGGTTTTCAAGGCCATCGGTCAGGCGCTTGACGGTGCGCCGGAAGGGCTAACGCTGGATGGCAATAAGATTGCTGTGACTGGGGCAGGACGCACCTCGATGACCGGCGTGTGGGCTGGCGGAGACTGTGCAGCAGGTGGTGAAGACCTGACCGTTACCGCAGTGGCCGAGGGCCGCGATGCAGCGATGGATATCCATGCTGCTCTGAGCGCGTGAAACTCAAAGGCAAAGATGCAAACCTGCATCAGGGAGGCCGGATAAATGGCTGATTTAAAATCAAACTTTCTGGGAATTTCAAGTCCAAACCCTTATTGGCTGGCCTCGGCGCCGCCGACTGACAAGGAATACAATGTCCGCCGCGCCTTTGAGGCCGGTTGGGGCGGCGTGGTATGGAAGACTTTGGGGTCCGAAGGCCCTCCGGTCGTAAACGTAAATGGGCCGCGTTATGGCGCGATCTACGGGGCGGACCGCCGGCTGCTGGGGCTCAACAACATCGAACTGATTACCGACCGGCCACTTGAGGTGAACCTTGAGGAAATGGCCCGTGTTAAGGCCGACTACCCAGATCGCGCGCTGATCGCCTCGATCATGGTGCCCTGTGAAGAAGCCGCGTGGAAGGCCATTCTGCCACGCGTGGCTGAAACTGGCGCGGATGGGATCGAGCTGAATTTCGGTTGCCCGCATGGGATGAGCGAGCGCGGCATGGGCTCGGCTGTTGGGCAGGTGCCGGAATACATCGAAATGGTGACCCGGTGGTGCAAACAGTACTACGACCGCCCGGTTATCGTGAAACTGACGCCGAACATAACCGATATCCGCAAACCCGCAGCGGCAGCTAAGAACGGCGGTGCGGATGCGGTGTCGCTGATAAATACGATCAACTCGATCACCAGTGTAAATCTGGATACGTTCAGCCCCGAACCATCGATTGACGGCAAAGGCAGCCATGGTGGCTATTGTGGTCCGGCGGTGAAGCCGATTGCTTTGTCCATGGTGTCAGAGATTGCGCGGGCTGAAGCCACGCGTGGCCTGCCGATCTCGGGCATCGGCGGCGTGACCACTTGGCGCGACGCTGCAGAGTTTATCTCGCTTGGTTGTGGTAATGTTCAGGTCTGCACCGCAGCAATGACCTATGGCTTTAAGATCATCGACGAACTGACTGCAGGCTTGTCAGAATGGATGGACGAGAAAGGCTATACCAGCATCGATCAGGTGATCGGCCGCGCGGTGCCCAATGTCACTGACTGGCAATATTTGAATCTCAACTACATCGCAAAAGCGAAAATTGATCAGGACCAGTGTATCAAGTGTGGCCGCTGCTATGCCGCCTGCGAGGACACCAGCCATCAGGCGATTTCGATGTCGGCAGATCGGGTATTCGAAGTCATCGATGAAGAATGCGTTGCCTGCAACCTGTGTGTCGATGTCTGCCCGGTCGAAGGCTGTATCTCGATGGAGCCAATGGCGGCCGGAGAGGTTGATCCGCGCACGGGCAAAGTGGTTAATCCCGAATATGCCAACTGGACAACGCATCCGAACAATCCGATGGCCAAGGCCGCCGAGTAAGAGATTCCGGAATCCCGCTACAACCGGTTCGGTGATACACTGCCGCTGACGGACAGGATCAAAGGAGCATGTCATGTCAGCGGCACCAATGGGTCGGAACAAAGGTGGCAACCGGGTCACAAAGCTTGATCGGGATACATCCAAGAAGAATGTCGCCCTTTCCAAAGCGAAACAGCGCGACGCGCTTGCTGCAAAAAATTTTGTGAAACATCAAAAGCAGGTCAAAAAGGATCTGGAACAATTGATCAAACTTCGACGCTCGATCGAAGAGATGCTTAAGAAGCTGAAAGAGGACCGGCAACTGGATCAGAGATTTCTGAACCAAGTTACGAAAAAGGTTAAATCTCTTAAGGACTTTAGCACTTTCATTAAAGCATCCGAACGTGAGCATTCAGTAGGTGTTCAGCAGCCCAAGATGTACACCGCAATTGTACGGGATGCCGGAAAAGTACCCAAAACCAACACAGTCAATACAATGGGCGACTTGACTATAATTCTGGCCATGACCATCGTGATTTTGAAGCGTATTCTAGCCCTGAAACCGGCGAAGTAACGTCTACGGCGTTAGAAGTTTGCGATAGAGTGTGTCAACGAAAGTCTCGGCGCCTTCAAAAGGATCTTCATCGCCCAAGATTGCGCGAACCTGCACGTCAAAATCTGCATAATGCTGGGTCAGAGCCCAGATTGAGAAAATCAAATGATAGGGATGCAGGCGCGCAATCTTTCCCTGATCCATCCAACGGGTAAGGATGGCTGTTTTTTCATCGACCAGCTTCTTGAGATCGCTGGATAAAGCATCGTGAATGCGAGGCGCTCCCTGAACCAGTTCATTTGCAAACAGGCGGCTTTCGCGGGGGAGGTCGCGGCTCATCTCAAGCTTTCGGCGGACGTAAGATAAGATCTCTTCCAGCGGCTCTCCGTTTTCGTCAAGCTCGTGCAAAGGTGCCAACCATACCTCAAGTAAGCCAGTTAGAAGGGCAGTGTGAATCGCCTCTTTTGACGGGAAGTAATAGAGCAGATTGGGTTTGCTCAATCCCGCCTCGGTGGCGATTTGGTCAACGGTGGCCCCGCGATATCCATGTGCAGAGAACACATTCAGGGCAGCGTCTAGAATCGCTGCTCGGTTTTTTTGCTGAATCCGTGTTGGCGCGCGGTCCTTGGGCATGTTTCCCTGTGCCTATTTTTGGTTTTCTGCGTGGCGGATATGTCGAAAATTTCGGCAATACCATGCATTTTCTTGACTGATGTCGAACCCGTGATAGCGTGAGTTTGACCAGATGGTCAAATCAAGACACCAAAAGCGAGCTAAATCGCAAGCAACAGGGAAGAAAAAGATGGCAGCTCCGGCGCAGAATCTCAGGATCAATGGCGACAGGTTATGGGACAGCCTGATGGAGATGGCCAAGATCGGGCCCGGTGTGGCGGGTGGCAATAATCGCCAGACGTTGACTGATGAGGATGCCGAAGGGCGCGCATTGTTTCAAAAGTGGTGCGAGGACGCGGGTTGCTCCATGGGATTGGACCAGATGGGTAACATGTTCGCCCGTCGAGAAGGCGCTGATGCTGAAGCGTTGCCGGTATATGTTGGGTCGCATCTGGATACTCAGCCGACTGGCGGCAAATACGACGGTGTGCTTGGCGTGTTGGGTGGGTTGGAGATCATTCGCACGTTGAATGATCTTGGGATCAAAACCAAGCACCCCATCGTCGCGACCAACTGGACCAACGAAGAGGGGACGCGATACGCGCCTGCGATGTTGTCTTCGGGCGTATTCGCCGGAATGCACACGCAGGATTGGGCCTATGATCGTGAGGATGCCGAGGGCAAAAAATTCGGGGATGAGTTGAACCGTATCGGCTGGCGCGGTGATGAAGAGGTGGGTGCGCGCAAGATGCACGCGTTCTTCGAACTGCACATCGAACAGGGCCCCATACTGGAAGCCGAGGGCAAGGATATCGGCGTTGTCACGCATGGCCAGGGGCTAAGCTGGACCCAAGTCACAGTGACTGGCAAGGATGCGCATACCGGGTCTACTCCGATGCCGATGCGTAAGAATGCCGGGCTGGCAATGGCACGTATTCTTGAGAAAGTGGATGAGATTGCGTGGTCACATGCGCCTCATGCCGTTGGTGCGGCGGGTCATATCGACGTGTACCCGAACTCGCGCAATGTGATCCCGGGAAAGGCGGTGTTTACGGTCGATTTCAGATCACCCGAGTTGGATGTGATCACCGATATGGAGAACCGGCTGCGCGTCGCGGCAGAGGATATCGTCAATGAGATGGGACTGCAGATCGAATTCGAGAAGGTTGGCGGCTTTGATCCAGTAAAATTCGATGAAGGTTGCGTGGCTGCGGTGCGCGACGCGGCTGAACGGTTGGGTTATTCACATACAGATATCATTTCAGGCGCGGGACATGATGCCTGCTGGATCAATCGAGTTGCCCCGACAGCGATGGTGATGTGCCCCTGCGTGGATGGGCTCAGCCACAATGAGGCTGAAGAAATCAGCAAGGATTGGGCTGCAGCCGGGGCGGATGTTTTGCTGCACGCCGTCGTTGAAACGGCCGAGATCGTGGAATAGGGGGCTTTACCCCGTCGCCCGATGGGCCCCCCCCCCGGGGGGATATTTTTAGCCAGATGAAGCAAGCGGCGCAGACCGCATCAGGGAGTTTAACATGAGCACTGTGATCAAGAACGGAACCGTTGTGACCGCTGATCTGACCTACAAGGCGGACGTGAAGGTTGAAGGTGGCGTGATTACCGAAATTGGGCCGGACCTGCGTGGTGACAAGGAACTTGATGCGTCGGGCTGTTATGTCATGCCCGGTGGGATCGACCCGCATACGCATTTGGAAATGCCGTTTATGGGCACCTATTCCAGTGACGATTTTGAAAGCGGGACGCGCGCGGCGCTGGCTGGCGGGACCACGATGGTGGTGGATTTTGCGCTGCCCAATCCGGGTGAAAGCTTGTTGGACGCGCTGAAACGCTGGGACAACAAGTCAACGCGGGCAAACTGTGATTATTCGTTCCACATGGCGGTGACCTGGTGGGGTGAGCAGGTGTTTGATGACATCAAAACCGTCATCGAGACGCGCGGCATCAACACCTTCAAGCATTTCATGGCCTATAAAGGCGCGCTGATGGTGAACGACGATGAGCTTTTTGCCTCGTTCAAACGTCTTGCGGAGCTAGGTGGCACTGCGATGGTCCATGCCGAGAATGGAGATGTGGTTGCTGAGCTGAGTGCGAAGTTGTTGGCAGAAGGAAATACAGGGCCAGAAGCGCATGCCTATTCCCGTCCACCGCAGGTGGAAGGCGAGGCGACCAACCGGGCGATCATGATCGCAGATATGGCAGGTGTGCCGCTCTATGTGGTGCATACCTCCTGCGAAGAGGCGCATGAGGCCATTCGGCGCGCCAAGATGCAGGGCAAGCGTGTATGGGGCGAGCCATTGATCCAACACCTGACCTTGGATGAAAGCGAGTACTTCCACCACGATTGGGAACACGCGGCACGTCGGGTTATGAGCCCTCCGTTCCGGAACAAGCAGCATCAGGACAGCCTTTGGAATGGTCTACAGTCTGGAACGTTGAGCGTTGTGGCCACAGACCATTGTGCGTTTACGACGGAGCAGAAACGGTATGGCGTGGGTGATTTCACCAAGATTCCGAACGGGACCGGAGGGTTGGAAGATCGGATGCCGATGCTATGGACCCATGGGGTGAATACCGGGCGTCTGACGCCGAATGAGTTCGTGGCCGTTACTTCAACTAACATCGCCAAGATATTGAATTGCTATCCGAAAAAGGGCGCAATTCTTGTGGGCGCGGATGCTGATTTGGTTGTTTGGGACCCGGACAAGGCCAAGGTAATCTCGGCCGAGACACAGCAATCCTCCATCGACTACAACGTGTTTGAAGGCAAGGAAGTGCGCGGGTTGCCCCGGTTCACGCTGACCCGCGGTGCGGTGGCCGTACATGATGGTGAGATTCAGACTCAGGAAGGGCACGGGAAGTTCGTGGCGCGTGAGGCCAATACCCATGTGAACAAGGCGCTGAGCACCTGGAAAGAGTTGACAGCGCCCCGGCCTGTTGAGCGGACAGGTATACCGGCAACGGGTGTGTAAACCCCTTGGGTCGCCTTTCCGGCGACCCAGGTCTGAGCTTCTTCAAGGCAATGGAATGAATACAGAAAATACTACTCAGCCCGTTATTGAGGCAAGGCAGCTGGATCTTACATTTCAGACGAATGATGGGCCTATTCATGCGCTGAAAGATGTGAACTTGTCGATTGGCAAGGGGGAGTTTGTCAGTTTCATCGGCCCTTCCGGCTGTGGTAAAACCACTTTCCTGCGCTGCATCGCGGCGCTTGAGAGACCGACGGGCGGGTCTTTGACCGTAAATGGTATGGCCCCGGATGAGGCGCGGAGAAACCGGGCCTACGGGTATGTGTTTCAGGCGGCGGGGCTGTATCCGTGGCGAACAATTGCGAAGAATATCAAGCTGCCGCTTGAGATTATGGGATATTCGTCTACTGAGCAGGATGAGCGGGTTAATAAGGTCTTGGAACTCGTTGATCTTGAAGGGTTTGGGGGCAAATTCCCCTGGCAGCTATCAGGCGGTATGCAGCAGCGAGCCAGCATTGCGCGAGCCCTGGCCTTTGATGCAGACATCTTGCTGATGGATGAACCGTTCGGTGCTTTGGATGAGATTGTACGCGACCATCTGAACGAACAGCTCTTGGCGCTGTGGGCTCGGACCGAGAAGACTATCGGTTTCGTGACCCATTCGATTCCCGAGGCGGTGTATCTCAGCACCAAGATCGTGGTTATGAGCCCGCGGCCTGGTCGGATCACAGATGTGATCGATAGTCCTCTGCCGAAAGAGCGGCCATTGGATATCCGCGATACGCCCGAGTTTATCGAAGTTGCTCATCGCGTGCGCGAGGGGCTGAGGGCCGGTCATGGGGATGATGTTTGATGGCGGGTGACGGCATCAGACGGGCGTCTTTAGATGAAGTGACAGATTGCGCGCGGATCATTTGGACCTGGGCGAAGCAGACGGGCTGGATGCCCGATGAACTGCCGCAAGAGGAACTTGCAAGCCTGATCCGTGAGGCGTTTCCCAACCGGGACATCTGGGTCGCCGGAGATCCGCCTGATTGTTACATGTCGGTTGATCCGGTCGAGAACAAAGTGGGCGCGCTTTATTGTCTGCGGACGGGACGGGGTTTTGGAAAACGGTTGTTGGATAAAGCGAAGGAGGGGCGCGACCATCTTTGGCTAACGACGCATGTGCCGAATGTGGACGCTCAGCGGTTCTATCGTCGCGAAGGGTTTATCGAGACGGGACGGGAGCCTCCGGTGCCGCCTGACACGGTACCTGTCATACGGATGGAGTGGCAGGCATGAAGCAAATTATTGCAGTCCTCACTGTCCTCGCCGCCATTGTTATCGTGTGGTACGTGGCCTGTATCCCGATGAATATCAAAGGGGTTCTGACTGAACAGGAGCGTGCGGGGGCCGAAGTCCAGCCGCCCTCAGCCAAAGATCGCCGAGACATGGATGAGATCGGTTTGGCCCTGAATAACGCTTTCGCCATACCTGCAACATGGGAGCAAGAGCGTCCGCGCCTTCCAGCGCCCCATCAGGTTGCGATTGAAATGTGGGAGACCACGGTTCAGAAGAAAATCACCTCAAAACGCTCGCTGATCTATCATGGTTGGGTCACGTTAAGTGCAACAATGCTGGGTTTCGTTATCGGGACCGGGCTGGGCATTCTGCTGGCCGTTGGAATTGTGCATAGCCGGGTGATGGACTTGTCGGTGATGCCCTGGGCGATTGTTAGCCAGACCATCCCAATCATCGCGCTGGCGCCGATGATCATCGTAGTTCTGTATTCGGTCGGCGTGCAGGGGATCATTCCGAAGGCGATCATTTCGGCGTATCTGAGTTTCTTCCCCGTCGTTGTTGGTATGGTGAAAGGGCTGCGCAGTCCGGATGCCATGCAGCTTGATCTGTTGCGGACGTATAATGCCAGCCGCTCGCAGGGGTTCTGGAAACTGCGTCTGCCGGCCTCGATGCCCTATCTGTTTACATCGCTGAAAATTGGCGTCGCTGCGTCTTTGGTAGGGGCCATCGTTGGGGAACTGCCTACAGGTGCTGTGGCGGGGTTGGGCGCGCGATTGCTCGCAGGCAGCTATTACGGCCAGACCGTGCAAATCTGGTCAGCGCTGTTTGCAGCGGCCATTCTTGCCGCTTGTCTTGTAGGGTTGTTGGGGCTGATTGAGCGGACGGTTCTGAAACGGATGGGGATGGCACAATGATACCTATTCTTGGTGCAATAGCTGTCTGGTTATTGGGCTGGTGGTTGAACAGCCGTCTGGCCAGCGGACCCTATTCCGACACACGGATGGTGCGGTTTCTTGCGCCTTTGATCTTCGGTTTAACCGTCATTGGCATCTGGGAGTTGGTCGTGCGCGGCCTCGAGGTGCCATTGGTCATCCTGCCGGCACCATCTGTCATCTGGGTTCGTTTCTGGGACAGCTTGCCAACTCTTTGGGCGGACTTTGTACAAACGATCATCAAGGGCGCTTTGAGTGGCTATCTCATCGGCTGCGGTTCGGCCTTCCTGATGGCGATTGCCGTGGATCGATGGGATTTCCTGCGGCTCGGGCTTCTTCCTGTCGGCAACTTCGTCGCAGCGCTGCCGATCGTGGGCACAGCGCCTATTCTGGTAATGTGGTTCGGCTTCGACTGGCATTCGAAGGCGGCCGTTGTCGTAGTGATGGTGTTCTTCCCAATGCTGGTGAACACGGTGGCGGGGCTGCGCGAAGCCACTGCGATGCAGAGGGATTTGATGGAGACCTATGCGGCCACCTATTGGCAAAGCTTTCTTAAACTGCGCCTGCCTGCCGCGATGCCATTCATATTCAACGGATTAAAGATTTCTACCACACTCGCCCTGATCGGCGCTATCGTGGCCGAGTTCTTTGGCTCACCCACCCTGGGCATGGGCTTTCGGATATCCACCAGCGTCGGGCAATTGTCGCTGGATATGGTGTGGGCCGAGATCGTGGTCGCAGCGCTGGCAGGGACGGCCTTTTACGGCCTTGTGGCGATGATCGAAAAGGCGGTGACCTTCTGGCATCCGTCTCAGCGAGGATAAATGTAATAATTCAACAGACCCCACAAACGGGGCAAACATAAGCAACTAGGAGATATGATGATGAAGAAGCTACTCAGCGGGGCGGTTGCCGCCTTTAGCCTGGCAGCCAGCGCGGCACTTGCTGCGGATGAGGTGACGCTGCAATTGAAGTGGGTCACGCAGGCCCAGTTTGCAGGCTACTATGTGGCGAAGGACAAGGGGTTCTACGAAGAAGAGGGGCTGGACGTTACAATTCTACCCGGTGGCCCCGACATTGCACCCACTCAGGTGATTGCAGGCGGTGGTGCAGACGTGACGGTCGAATGGATGCCAGCCGCGCTGGCCGCGCGTGAAAAGGGTCTGCCTCTGGTAAACATCGCACAGCCCTTCAAAAGCTCAGGCATGATGCTCACTTGTTGGAAGGATGCTGGAATTGCTGCACCCGAGGACCTGAAGAACCGTACTTTGGGTGTTTGGTTCTTTGGCAACGAATTCCCGTTCATGAGCTGGATGAGCCAGCTGGGTATCAGCACCGATGGCAAAAGCGACAGCGGTGTCGAGGTTCTTAAGCAAGGCTTTAACGTCGATCCGTTGCTGCAGCGCCAGGCCGATTGCATTAGCACTATGACCTACAATGAGTACTGGCAGGTCATCGATGCCGGTGTCACGCCCGAGGAACTGGTGACCTTCAAATACGAAGATCAAGGCGTCGCTACGCTTGAGGATGGCCTCTATGTGCTTGAGGAAAATCTGAGCGATGCGGCCTTTGCCGACAAGATGGAGCGTTTTGTCCGTGCCTCGATGAAAGGCTGGAAATACGCCGAAGAGAATCCGGATGAGGCCGCTGAGATTGTGCTTGAAAATGATGCAACCGGTGCCCAGACCGAAGAGCATCAGAAACGCATGATGGGTGAGATTGCCAAGCTAACCGCAGGGTCGAATGGTGCTCTGGACCCGGCTGATTTCAATCGTACGGTTGAGACTCTGCTGGCCGGTGGTTCCGATCCAGTTATCACCAAGCAGCCGGATGGTGCTTGGACACACCAAATCACGGATGCTGCGCTGAACTAAGTTCAGCAAAACGCGCAACTCTAAACGCGGTCCCATTGGGGCCGCGTTTTCTGTTGTGGATGCCGGATTCGTGCCTGTACTTGCTGGTTGAAAGGTATAGTCTTTCACTGAAATTAGCGGCATTTAGTGATGTTATGGCATCTACTGGGTAGAGAATGCAGAGTTTTGCATCAGAATTCAATCAAGCGATCTCGTTGATCCTGAATGGGGATGCCGAGTTGTGGGCGATTGTTCTGTTGTCGCTGCGTGTTTCGGTGTTTGCGGTGCTGATTTCGGCAGTCATTGGTATGCCTGTCGGAGCCGCATTGGCGGTCGCCCGATTTCCAGGGCGGCGCGCGCTTATCATTTTGATGAACGCTCTGATGGGATTGCCACCGGTTGTCGTCGGATTGCTGGTTTACCTGATGTTGTCCCGATCTGGCCCATTGGGTGTGTTGGAACTGCTCTACACACCTACCGCCATGATCATAGCGCAAGTGGTTCTGGTGACGCCGATCATGGCCGCGCTTACCCGCCAGGTGGTTGAAATGCTGGCCGAGGAATATTCCGAACAGCTCCGCTCGCTTGGGGTATCGCGGTTGGCGTCGGTACCGGTGCTGTTGTGGGACGCGCGGTTGGCGCTGGTTACCGCCTTGTTGGCTGGGTTTGGTCGGGCGATTGCCGAGGTTGGTGCGGTGATCATAGTGGGTGGAAACATCAATCACGTCACACGCGTGATGACGACCACGATCGCTCTTGAAACCTCCAAAGGTAACCTTGCGATGGCGCTGGCCTTGGGGGTGATCCTGATCGGCTTGGCCGTGGCGGTAAACGCGATGGTCAGTGCGCTGACACTTCGTGCCGAGCGGGAAGGGCTGCGCCATGCGTGATGTCGTGACCGGGGCGCCGGGTATTCTGGACGTGAGCGGCCTGAGTATTGCACGTAATGGCAAGGCATTGCTGGACGTCCCGCACCTTTGTCTGGATGGTCCGGGCCCGACCCTTATTCTTGGACCGAATGGGGCGGGTAAAAGTCTGCTGCTGCGTTGCCTGCACGGACTGATACAACCAGATCGGGGACGGGTTTGTCAGAACGGTGCTGTGTTGAATGCCCGCCACAAGGCACGACAGGCGATGGTATTTCAAAGCCCTGTTTTGCTGCGCCGTTCTGTTGCTGCCAATCTGGACTTTGTTCTGAAACGGCGATCCATGCCGCGCGCGGAAAGGAAGCATCGTATCGAATCCTTGCTGGATGAGGGCGGGCTAGGTGGCAAGGCGCGTCAACCCGCGCGTTCGCTTTCCGGTGGTGAGGCGCAAAGGCTCGCAATATTGCGCGCATTGGCCTTGGACCCCGAGACGTTGTTTTTGGATGAACCCACCAGCGCACTGGATCCCAGCGCAACGCAGATGATCGAACGGATGATCCTGCGCGCCTCTGAGCGGGGCGTACGCATCGTTATGGTGACGCATGACATTGGACAAGCACGCCGGTTGGCATCTGACATAGTGATGATGCAAGCAGGGCGAGTTGTTGAACACGGTAAAGCAATGCAGGTTCTGGAAGCACCAGAAAGCGACGAGTCGCGCCGGTATCTGGCCGGTGGCCTCGTTACCTGATTTATACAGATGGAGAAATGGGATGATCCCTGATTTCATTCGGGCATCAATTGTTGCGCTTGGGCTAACCGCTGGCGCAAGTTTGGCGGAAGAACCCTTTATTATCGTGCAGTCCACGACCTCTACTCAAAACTCGGGTTTGCTTGATTATATCTTGCCCGGGTTTGAGGCCGAAACCGGTATTGATGTGCGGGTTGTGGCTGTTGGAACTGGTCAGGCGATCCGAAATGCAATCAACGGGGATGGTGATGTCCTGTTGGTTCATTCCAAATCAGCCGAAGAGCAGTTCGTTGCTGATGGTTGGGGGGTTGAGAGGTTCGATGTCATGTATAATGACTTTGTTCTCGTCGGCCCGAAATCTGACCCGGCCGAGGTCAAGGGCGATACCGATATCATCGCAGCCCTTGCGGCAGTGGCCAGCTCCAAAGCGCCCTTCGTTTCGCGCGGCGACGACAGCGGAACCCACAAGGCCGAGATGCGTTATTGGCAGGTGACAGATGTCGACCCGACAGTTGCGTCGGGAACATGGTATCGCGAGGCTGGAGCGGGCATGGGCGCATCGCTGAATATCGCTAGCGGAATGGGCGCTTATATCCTGACGGATCGCGCAACATGGCTTTCGTTTGGAAATCGAGGTGATTTGGAAATCCTGGTTGAAGGCGATCCTCGAATGTTCAACCAATATGGTGTGATTCTGGTGAACCCAGAGAAGCACTCAAAAGTTCGTGCAACTTCGGGGCAGAGGTTCATTGATTGGTTGATTGGTGCTGATGGTCAGGCGGCGATTGAATCCTATGAGTTGGATGGGCAGCAGATGTTCTTTCCGAACGCAAGATGAATTTCATCTTTGGCAATTGTCATTGGAAAGACAGAAAGATCAGCCACTTGCGCCGTTGTGGTGAATCTGGCCCAGATACCTGAGGTCATATCCGCCCAGGTCGGTAGCGCGTTCAGAGAAACGCTCGGATTGCAGGAACTGGATTAAAGTCTGCATCGGCGGCTCAAAGAAAGCGCGTCGCCAGATGGCAAGATCTAACCGTTCAGAGTGAGTGGGCACAAAGCTCAGCCCATAAGGGCTCGCAAGTGCACCGAGGCCGAACCCGGCTTCTGCTTTGCCATCCCGTACGGCAATCGCCAGTTCTTCTTCAGTGCGGGCGCAGATCGGGAGGGCATTCAGGTCCTCTCGGCCGAGCCCATGCTTGCCAAGCTCTGCATCGAAAAGGTGCTGACTGGCGGCACTGTCCTGTCGCAGGATGACGCGACGGCCTTTCAAGTCCTGAATACCAGAGATTTCAGGTGTGCCAGTCGCAAGCAACAGGCCGCGCTGCCGATGCGCGATTTGGTAGAGGATCACCGGGGCGTTGCCCATTTTGTCGCGCAAAGACTGGGTGTTAAAGCCTTCGGGTTCATGGATATGCAACGCAGCCGCTTGTGCTGTGCGGTCAGATAGGCGGTTCAGCCCGTCGAATGAACCGTCATAATAGGTGGCCAGCCCCGAGCCACTTTCCCTCAGCGCCCAATCCAGCAGCGGATCATGGCTGCCGGCGACAATGGGGGGCAGGGGCGGTTCAGCCACCTGCGGACCAGAGCGCGAGGCATTGAGCCATGCGATGATCTCTGCCTTCGGGAACAGCAGTTTTCCCATTGCCCGCACGCAAGGGATTTCACCAGAGGACGCCAGATCATAGGCTTTCCGCTCACCAATGCGCAGCAGATCCGCCAATTCGCGTGTTGTCAGGTATTGCGACATTCAGTCTAGACGCACCGAAGAGCCGGAACCCGACGCTGCAGCGCTGAATCCGATCTTGTCCAGAACGATCGGCGCGGCAGCGGTAATGACGACCATCGCAACGACGGCGGAAAGGAAGGCTTTCATTATTTCCTCCGGCTCAGTTTTCGGGTGCCGTGGCGTGTCGTAAAAAGGTGACCAGATCAATGCGGTCTTGCGATCCGCTAATCCGCTGCATTGGCATCTTTGATCCCGGAATGTAATGATCCGGGCCCTTGTCGAAAAGAGCGTTTATTGTCTCTTCATCCCAAATGATATCAGAAGTTTGCAGTGTATCTGAATAAAGATAGTCCGGTACTGTCCCTGCTTTGCGTCCAAACACCCCATACAGGGTTGGACCCGCGCGCCGCTGGTCATCCGGTGAAAGGCTATGACAGATTGAGCATTTGCGGGCAAATTGGCGTTCCCCATTTCCCATCTCGTTCGGGTTCTTCAGGAAACTGGGTTCGGCCGCCGCCATCTGCTCGCGGTCTTCCGAGGCCGCGATCGGCCAGCTATACATCGCTTCGTCAATTCCGCCAGCATGAATATTTTGCCCATCGTTCGAAAAAGCCAGAGCCCAGACAGGCCCGCGTAGCGTAGCCCTGAAATCTTGCGAGATACGCCAGTTCAGGGTGTCGATGACCATGATAAAACCTTCACCATCACCGACGGCGAGAAGGCTTCGATCAGGGCTGAGGGCAAGCGCCAGTATCGGCCTTCGGTCCAGGGTGAAATCGCGTTCGTCGCCAGTTGCCAGGTCAAGGATGCGGGTGACGCCATCGACGGCACCGTAGGCGATCCAGTTGTCGATAGAATTCAAGACCAACCTGTTCACGCCGAACCCGTGCTCGATAAGGCGATCCACCTCCTGACCGCTCGCGACATCCCAGAGGCGGACCGAACCATCGACACCCGCCGAATAAAGCTGTGATCCATCAGCAGTGAATTCCACGGCGTTTACCCCGCTGCCCGTTGGCCCGAGCAACATAGGTTCTGACCCATCGACCGGCCAAAGCCCGATCATTCCGTCCCAGCTTGCCGTGGCGACATGAGTTTTTGATGCAGCGAGCCCGACGATCTTTCCTTTGTGTTGTCCAACGATTTCGCCTCCGGGCCAACGGCGTAGCGTGAAATCATCACCAGCAGAATAGATTGCGGTGCCGTTGAACACGACAGTGTTGACGGCAGCTTCATGGCCTTCCAGCCATTCCGGGGTCTGTCCGGTCCACAGGCCAACCGAATTGTCGAAACTCGCCGTTGCGATGCGCCCGTCTTGTGCGATTGCGATCCCCATGATCGGCCCGCCATGGCCTTTGAGCGTGAAGAACTCGGACCAAGCGGGCAGGGGGATCAAGCCAAGCGTCAGAACCAGCCAGCGCATTTATTCAGCGGGTGAGGCCGCCGCTTTGCTGGCCTCTTTTTCCTGCACCTCTTCCAGCCACAGCGAGTGATGCTCGCGGGCCCATTGTTCTTCGACTTCACCAGTGCCCATGGCGTCAAAAGCACCTTCCATGCCGACTGAGCCGAGGTAGATATGGGCTATGATGATTGCAATGAACACATAGGCCACCATGACGTGCCAAACCTGAGCATATTGCATCTCTTCTTGTGGCGACATCTGCACGGGTAGGTTCAGGCCCAGCATCTGTGGAATGCCGGTTGCGTTGGCGATTTGGAATGTCTTTGCGAACATCGGCAGCTCAAACGGGAACAGCAACGAAAGGCCCGACAAGCTGATCGAGGCGCCGAGTAGTATGCAGGCCCAGAAAATCACCTTTTGACCTGCGTTGAACTTCTTTGCGGGCGGGTGGCTGTTCTTGGTGAACAAACCACCTCCGGCTGCGAGCCACTTCAGGTCGGTCTTGTTGGGTATGTTGTGTGAAATCCAGTTCACGGTGACGATGATCAGACCAAGCATGAAGGCCCAGGCGAGGTTGTTATGTAGCCATTTACCCCCCTGAGCGATGGTTGCGAACCCTTCCTTGCCGAAGATCGGGATCAGGAAGTCACGGCCATAAAGCGCCAGCAGGCCGGTGATGCCAAGGATCAGGAATGAACCGGCAAATAACCAATGTCCGAACCGTTCGAAACTATTGAACCGCAGGACCTTGCGCCCGGTCTTTTCGCCATCAATGCGGATTTTTCCGCGGATCAGGAAGAATAGAACGATGACCGCAAGCATTCCCGCGATGATGTACGTACCGTATTCGCGCAGTGGCCCGGTACGGAAATTCAGCCACCACATACCGCCATCTTGAATCAAAACACTGTCTGCTGGTCCATGGGATGAAACGGTGACATCTGCCGATCCATAGCGCAGCGCGCGATAGACATCGCTGTCTGAGGCGACGCCGCGCGTGCCGATTTGCCCGAGCAGGCCTTCCACATTGCCCTGTCCGGTATTTTCCGACCGATAGCTGTTATCGACCTTCTCACCGCGCTGACGGGCCAGAATGTCCTCAAGCGTTGTCGCTCCGCCGGTCGAAGCGCGTTCATTCGTGGTTGCGGGTGCCTCAGCGTCGTTGGTTTGGGCAACGGAAGCGTGGACCAGCCCGATGGTGAACAGCAATGCGAAGAGTAAGCGGAACATCTGAACCTCGGTCAAAATCCCTGATCAGGCGACCCACGGATGCGGGTCGCCTGTTTGGTTCATGAAAGCGGAGTTATCCGTCTTTCTGGTCGTAGGCTGTACCCCAACCCCAAGCGCCCGAGCCGAAGCCGCGCGCCACTACGCGTTCGCGGTAAACAGCAGACACCACGTCGCCGTCACCGGCAAGCAGGGCTTTGGTGGAACACATTTCGGCGCAGATCGGCAGTTTGCCTTCGGCGATCCGGTTGCGACCGTATTTGGCGAACTCCGCGGTCGAGTGCGTTTCCTCGGGGCCGCCAGCACAGAAGGTACATTTGTCCATCTTGCCGCGCGATCCGAAGTTGCCCGCCTGCGGATATTGCGGCGCGCCGAAGGGGCACGCGTAGAAGCAATAGCCGCAACCAATGCACAGGTCCTTGGAGTGCAGGACGACGCCTTCTTCGTTCTGATAGAAGCAGTCGACCGGGCACACCGCCATGCAAGGCGCATCCGAACAATGCATACAGGCCACCGAGATCGAGCGTTCGCCAGGGTTGCCATCATTGATCGTTACCACCCTGCGGCGGTTGATGCCCCATGGCACTTCGTGCTCGTTCTTACACGCGGTTACGCAAGCGTTGCACTCGATGCAGCGTTCAGCGTCGCAGAGAAACTTTGCTCTAGCCATTATCGTCCTCCTTACGCTGCCCAGATTTTGCAGAGAGTACACTTGGTCTCTTGCATCTGGGTCACTGAATCATAGCCATAGGTTTGGGCGGTGTTGGTACTTTCACCCAGCACATAGGGGTCTGCACCGGCGGGATATTTGTGCCGCTGGTCTTCGCCCTGGAAATGGCCGCCAAAGTGGAAGGGCATGAAGGCGACACCGGCACCAACCCTGTTGGTCAGCATCGCCATCACCTTGACCTTGCCACCCTCAGGACCTTCGACCCAGACCTGCGATCCGTCACGAATGCCAAGGTTGTTGGCATCGCGAGGATTGATCTCGACGAACATATCCTGCTGAAGCTCGGCCAGCCACGGGTTCGACCGCGTCTCATCCCCGCCGCCTTCATACTCGACCAGACGACCTGACGTTAGGATTATCGGATAATCCTTTGAAAAGTCGTTCTTTTGGATCGAAGCATAAAGGGTGGGCAGCCGATATGCATGCCGGTCCTCGTAGGTCGGATAATCCGCCACCAGATCGCGACGTGGCGTGTAAAGCGGCTCGCGATGCAGCGGGATCGGATCCGGGAAGGTCCAGACAACCGCGCGGGCTTTGGCATTCCCGAAGGGCGCACAGCCATGGGCGATTGCAACCCGCTGGATACCGCCGCTAAGGTCGGTCTTCCAGTTGGTTTTCTCGCCAGCAACTGCGTCGATGGCCGCGCGTTCTTCTGCGGTCAGATCGCCGTCCCAGCCAAGGTCCATCAGCATCTGCATCGTAAATTCGGGATAGCCATCCTGAATTTCCGATCCAACGCTATAGACCCCTTCGGCCAGCAGGTTGTCGCCGTCACGTTCCACGCCGAATCTGGCGCGGAAGGTCAGGCCACCTTCGGCCACCGGTTTGGACATGTCATAGAGGTTTGGTGTCCCCGTATGACCCATCTCGGCGGTTCCCCAGCAGGGCCACGGTAGACCGTAATACTCGCCGTCGTTTGGTCCACCAATGGCTTGCAGCGTGGTCCTGTCGAACGTATGCTGGTTGGTCATATGGCTTTTCAGACGTTCCGGCGACTGACCGGT
Source organism: Ruegeria sp. YTSA064 (assembly GCF_059610325.1). Classification (NCBI taxonomy): domain Bacteria; kingdom Pseudomonadati; phylum Pseudomonadota; class Alphaproteobacteria; order Rhodobacterales; family Roseobacteraceae; genus Ruegeria; species Ruegeria sp. YTSA064. Next base: position 157,145 of record NZ_JBXWNK010000001.1, on the reverse strand, counting down.
ATAGCCAATTGTCCAAAGGCCGCTGTTGAACTCACGCGTGATGCTTTCAACATTCGGGGTTTCGGGATCTTCCATCTCGATATTGCGGAAGAACCGATCCGCCCAGCCAAACTTATTGGCGAACTTGGCCATGATGACCTCGTCCGGCAGGCTTTCGAACAACGGATCAACCACCTTGTCGCGCCACTGCAACGACCGGTTCGATGCTGTGACCGAGCCACGGGTTTCGAACTGCGTACAAGCAGGCAACAGGTAAACGCCGTCGGTACGGTCATGCAGAACGGCCGAAACTGTTGGATACGGATCGATCACGACCAGCATGTCCAGCTTCTCCATCGCCGTCTTCATTTCCGTCATCCGGGTCTGCGAGTTGGGCGCGTGGCCCCACAGAACCATGGCGCGGACATTGTTGTCCTGGTCCATGTTGGCCGGGTCTTCCAGAACACCGTCGATCCAACGAGAGACGGGGATTCCGCGCTCATTCTGGAGCGGTTTATCCTTGCCTTCCTTGTCTTTGATCGTGGCGAACTGACCAGCCAGCCATTCGGGCTCTTCACCCCAAACGCGCGCCCAGTGACCCCATGCGCCTTTCGACAGACCATAGTAGCCGGGCAGGGTGTGGGACAGAACACCAAGGTCCGTCGCGCCTTGCACGTTGTCATGGCCACGGAAGATGTTGGTGCCACCACCCGTCGTGCCCATGTTTCCAAGTGCCAGCTGAAGCACACAGTAGGCGCGGGTGTTGTTGTTGCCGTTGGTGTGCTGAGTACCACCCATGCACCAGACGACCGTACCTGGACGGTTGTTCGCCATTGTGCGAGCAACGCGCTTCAATTGCGATCCCGGAGTTCCAGTAACGCGTTCAACCTCATCCGGGTTCCAATTAGCAACCTCTTCGCGGATCTGGTCCATGCCCCAGACACGGGTGCGGATGAACTCTTTGTCTTCCCAACCGTTGTCGAAGATGTGCCACAGGATACCCCAGATCAGCGCCACGTCTGTGCCGGGGCGGAAGCGGACATACTCATCCGCATGCGCTGCCGTGCGCGTAAAGCGCGGATCGCAAACGATCAGAGGGGCGTTATTCTGCTCTTTCGCGCGCAGAATATGCAGCAGCGAGACAGGGTGTGCCTCGGCCGGGTTGCCGCCGATGATGAAGATCGCCTTGCTGTTGTGCATGTCATTGTACGAATTGGTCATGGCGCCATAGCCCCATGTATTCGCAACACCCGCAACAGTGGTTGAGTGGCAGATACGGGCTTGGTGATCCACGTTGTTCGTGCCCCAGTAGGCAGCGAACTTGCGGAACAGATAGGCCTGTTCGTTGTTATGCTTCGCAGAACCCAGCCAATACACGCTGTCTGGCCCGGATTCCTCGCGGATGCTCATCATGCCGTCGCCGATCTCATTGATCGCCTCTTCCCAGCTGATGCGCTTCCACTCGCCGCCTTCCTTTTTCATCGGATACTTGAGGCGGCGCTCGCCATGGGCGTGCTCGCGGACCGAGGCCCCCTTGGCGCAGTGTGCACCCAGATTGAACGGGCTGTCCCAGCCGGGTTCCTGCCCGATCCAGACGCCGTTCTGTACCTCGGCTACGACCGTGCAGCCCACCGAGCAGTGAGTGCAGACGGATTTGATATTCTCAACGGCGGTGTTTGCCGCTGTCTGGGCGCTGGCAGGCGTCACGGTTCCACCCGTGGCGCTGATTGCGGCAAGGCCGCCGATCGTCAGGCCCGAGCCACGCAGGAATGCGCGGCGATCGACGGTTTTCTCGCCGACCTGGGACAGGATACTTGTCCGCTGGGGGCGTCTCGCAACCCCGTTGGTCTTTTTCCTAAGCATTTCTTTCCTCCCTTGCGCGCCGTGTAAGCCACGGCTGGCTTGGTACTGCTGATCCTGACGTCAGGGCCAATCGCAACCGTCTGTCAGGTATGAAAACGTCCAGTCCTAGAACCGGGTGCTTTCGATGTATGCGCGCGTATGCGCGGTATCCTGCATCCGGGTGTCGTCCGTTGGCAGCTCGGCTGCTTCGGCCTGTCCGGTCAGGCTGGCTGCGGCAACAGCAGCAGGGGCTGCGGTTCCGGCCAGTTTCAGGAAGTCGCGGCGGGTTGCGCCTTCTTCCTTTGTCTTTCTCATGGGCTCCTCCTGTCCCAATTGCGGTTTGGCGCTGCAAAGCACCGGCGAGTGGCGGATTAATCCGCCGTCATTCGGAAGGCTTCGCGCTCGATCTCCATGAACACCCGACCGGCGGTGCCGACCGAGGCATAGAGAACCGAGTTCTCAGCGCCTTCCAAATCTGAATAGAAATGTGTGGCCCAGGGGCCGATGTGTTTACTCCAGAACGCCTTCTGGTCTTCCAGCGAGGCAGGCGCGCCGAAACGCGCGACGATCATGCCCGCCATCATCTCCATCAGAGAGGCAATGTTGTCTTCGGGTTCGTAAACATTTTGCGCCCTCGTGATACCGCGTGCTGCCATATCATTGCGAAGCTGGGCCAGCGGTTTTTCGTTCAGAAAACCGGTCAGATAAAAGCTGGCATACGGCAACAATTCACCACGCCCCAATCCGATGAAAAGCGCATTGAACTCACGCTCGGCAGCGGCGGGCTTAGTGACCTTTGCCACGCGCGCCATCGCCTCTATGGCCTGACCCAGATCAGAGGCGTCACCGCTCAGCCCTGCCATCTGGTCCAGCAGCAACTGATCGGGCGGACCAGCCAGAAGCAAACCCAGAAAATTGTAGAAATCCGCGCGCAGACGATCCTCGGCCGAGATATCAATGGTTTGCGCGTTGTCTGCGGTCATAGAGTTATCCTTCGAATTCAAATTTCATGCGGCGCGGAGCAGGGGGGACTTCAAGCTCCTCTGGTTCTTCCACATTAGCCACGATCATGGGTTCCGGCGCAGATTCTTCTGCCTTGGCCGGTTCTTCACGCGCCTCGATCACATCAAGCGTATCTGTCTCTGGATCGCATTCTTGCTCTTCAGCCTCGGCAGCGAGCGCTTCGACATGAGCCAACATGCCCTTGCCTACCTGATACGCGGTCTGAAGGTTCTCAAGCACGCAGGCTGCGTCGGTGTAGTCCTCGCCGTAGTCGACCAGCCCGTCGACATTGGCCAGAACAGGGTTCAGCCGCCATAGGCGCCGCAAGGCGCGGCGGCGCAGGCGGTCAGGCACGGCTTTGGCCATGAAGCCCGAGACATCATCACCTGCTTGCAGCGTATCGGGATCGGGCAGATCAAACTCGGACAGAATTTCGGCGTCGCTTTTTTCTTCCAGCTCAGCTTGCCGCGTTGTGATGATCTGTTCCTTTGCGGCCAAAGCTTCTGCTTCGGTCTCGGCCTGAACGGCGGCCTTGCGGCGGGACCAGAAATCGCGCGCTTGGGTCATTGCAGCACCCGACGCGGTGCGCGGTAGACATCTGTGTCCTGACGGATGCGAGCGTCGCCTTTTCCGTCCTCAACCAAATCTATGCGCTTCTTATCCCGACGGCGCTTTACGAACACTTCGTCCCGATGATGCTGCAGCGTGAAATCGCGCACCCAAGCGATTAGACCTTCTGTCATCGGGATCTTCTCGACAATCTCCTCGCCGGTATCAGCGTAGTCCTGACCTTCAAACGGAGAGGCCGTGATCAGCACTGCATTCAAGGGAGTTTCACCTTTCAACTCATCCCGAAGCACCAGGTAAAGCGAGGGCTGTCCGTCCGACAGGTTCACCATATAGGCCTCTGTCTCGTCAGCCCAGAGTGATAGAGGCAGTGTGGCAGCGTGATATTCGACGGTTTCACCTTCGCGGCGCAGCTCTTGCCAATCCGCAGGTCCGGCACCAGGCAACAAAGCGACTGCGCGCCAGCTCCAGCGGGCCCAACGAGTGACCCCGGGTGTTTTGCGCACGATGACGCCAACCGGCATTTTAATCTGGCTTGCGGCCTTGGCCACTGGCTCCTCCCCGGAAGGCTCTCCCCTGCCTTCCCTATGATGTACTATGGTACATAAATTGGCGCTGTGCCAAGTCCACTTGCATTGATCAGGTCGTTTTCTTCGATAATTTATTCGTTATTGACCTCAATGGCTCGTGGATGGCTTGGGGGTCGATGAAAAATAGTGCACAAATCTGCCATTCTGCCCGGTACCGCATTGCCACGGTGCGGATTAGGTCTAGTGTGAATTGGGGCAGCAAACAGTCCGGGAGAAGACATGACCAGCAAGCTTTTGTTGTGTGATTGCGAGGGGACGCAATCAATTGACGCAGATCGCATATCTTCGGCCTGTGAACTGAGCTGTTCAAAGGTACATACTGCGCTTTGTACCCGAGAACTTGGCGTGGTGGCTGAAATGCTTCAGACCGACGATCAGGTGGTGATTGCCTGCGGGCAAGAGACTGTCGTGTTTTCTGACCTTGCAGATGATCTGGGTGTGGATCAGCCGGGATGCGTTGACCTCAGAGACCGTGCTGGCTGGTCGGATCAGGGCCAAAATGCAGCGCCTAAAATGGCAGCGTTGGCAGCTGAAGCGATGTTGCCGCAGCCGATCACTTCTGCAGTTGATGTGATCAGCGAAGGCACTTGTTGTATCATCGGGTCGGGCGAGATCGCTTATGATCTGGCTGAACAATTATCGGACAGCTTGGCCGTAACGGTTTTGGTCACAGATGAGGTTCAACCGCTGAGCCGTGCTTTTGATGTTATTCGTGCCAAGGTGCGGAACTTGTCGGGCGCACTGGGTGGGTTCACGTGGCATCTGGATCAAGTGCAACAGTTAGAACCCGGCGGGCGTGGTGATTTCGCGTGGAGCGCGCCGAGGGATCGGGCCAAATCGCGCAGTGATATTGTTGTTGATTTGACCGGAGGTACGGCTTTGGTTGCAGCCCCGGATAAGCGCGAAGGCTACCTGCGCGCCGATCCTCGTGATGCGGTTGCGGTTGCGCGTCTAGCCTTCGATGCGGTGCAACTGGTCGGTACCTTTGAAAAGCCGCTTTATGTGCGACTGGATGAAGCGCTTTGTGCCCATTCGCGCGCAGGACAGACCGGGTGTTCGAACTGTTTGGACATATGCCCGACCGGTGCCATCACATCAGCGACAGATCATGTGGCAATCGACCCCATGATTTGCGCCGGGTGTGGTGAGTGTTCTGCCCTATGCCCGTCTACAGCCATTACTTACGAGGATCCGCCGGTATCTGCCATTCTCTCTAGGATGCACATACTGGCGCGAACTTTTCGTCGGGCAGGGGGTACAGCGCCGCGTTTGCTGGTGCACGATGCCCACGGGGCGCAGATGATCCGAATGGTTGCCCGGTTTGGCCGAGGTCTTCCAGCGGATGTCATTCCACTAGAATTGAACGTGGTTTCAGGCTTTGGTCATGCCGAGATGCTGGCCGGGTTGGCACATGGCTTCGCCCGCGTCGACGTCCTGTTGGGGCCCAAAGTCGAACGGGACGCGCTGGATCGGGAACTGGTTTTGGCGCAGGCCATCGCGGGGCAGGGTGCCCTGAGCCTGATTGACGAGGTTGACCCGGATGCGTTTGCTGATCTGCTTTACGCGCAAGAGGTGCCGCTACCATTGACCGATCCGGTTCTTCCATTGGGGAACCGGCGACAGATCACCCGACTGGCGGCACAAGCGCTGAATGCCAAGACCGAATCACCGTTGGCATTGCCCGATGGCGCGCCATATGGCGCCGTCGTAGTAAACACTGGCACCTGCACCTTGTGTCTCAGTTGTGTATCTTTGTGCCCCTCAGGTGCGCTGATCGACAATCCAGACAAGCCGCAGTTGAACTTTCAGCAGGATGCCTGCCTGCAATGCGGTATCTGTCGCACGATCTGTCCTGAGCAAGCCATTAATCTGGTGCCGCAGCTTGACCTCAGCGACAAGGCCCTGTCGCAGCAGGTTCTTAACGAGGAAGAGCCGTTCGAATGCATCGAATGTGGTGCGGCCTTTGGCGTCAGGTCGACGATCGAGCGCATAATGGACAAACTGTCGGGAACACATCCGATGTTTGCAACTTCGGATCAGGCAAGGCTGATTCAGATGTGTGATGATTGTAGGGTAAATGCTCAGTTTCACAGCGCTGATAATCCTTTCCAATCATCTCCCAGACCCCGTGTCGTGACAACGGACGATTATTTTTCAAAGCGTAAGGATCACTGAAGTTGCAGCGGTGCGCCCAGATCGGCGGCGCTGATGGCGGCGACAAAGGCCAAAATGGCTTCGAGATCATCCAGACTTATTTCCACCGGATGGATCGGCGATGGACGCTCGGGCGGGAAGGGCTCGGTTACGCCCTCAATCTGAGTGAAGGCGGGATGCGGGTTCAGGGCAAAAAAGGCCTGAAACCGCTCGGACCAATCAGGCATCGCGCGCAGGACGGCGAAAGACGGCGTGGAACCCAATCCGTTCATGCGATTTTGCGGCCCGATCACATGGCACCGACCACAGTGAGTAAACGACAAATCCTGACCCAAAGCAGCATCTCCGTCGATTTTAGCGTCTTCGACAACATCTGCGATTTCGAAGTTCGCGCTAAAGGGCCCACCTTCAGCGGGAACAAAGCTTTCGACCGTACGTTTCCCAATGTCGGACAACAGCCAGTCTCGGAACTTGATTTCCTTTGCGCTGGCATTAATGCGCAGGTGATAGACTGTTTCGTCACGGGCAAAAACCGGATCGCCAGGAGGTGCCGGAGCAAGAGCCATTACACCATTATCGTCTGCGACAACGCGAACCCCAGTCTTGAGAGAGAAGCGCGGAAGGATATGTTGCAGAAGACCCGAGTTTGAAATCTCATCTGGCGCTGCGAGTCCAATTGCCTCTTGTGACCAAGAGGGGGTGGCGGTGAGCGTCAGGCTCAGGCACAACAGGACAAAGCGCATGGCCAAACCTAACGGTGTCAGGCCAATTGCGTCAAATGAACGAAATGAGACGGAGTATCATGCAATGAGCGGCGACCGCAATCAGTCGACACGCAAGACCCTAATCGAAGGGCGGGCAACGGAGGTGATCGCATGAGCATCCGTGACGCCGTACTGGCGAACCTTAAGAAGATCACTGATCCTGTTTCCGGACAGGATATCGTCAGCGCAGGTATTGTGCGCGCGCTGAATGTCGAGGGGGATACGGTACGCTTTGTACTTGAGATTGATCCCAAACAGGCCGAGAAAATGGAGCCCGTGCGCGCCACAGCCGAGAAAGCGGCGCAGATGGTGGACGGCGTGTCCAACGTCTCGGCCATGATGACCGCGCATTCAGACAAGGTCCCACCCGATTTGAAGCCCAAGCCTAAGCCTTCGCAAACCGGTCCGCAGGCGGTTCCGGGTGTGGACCGGATCATCGCGGTGGCGTCTGGTAAAGGGGGCGTCGGCAAGTCCACTGTGTCGGCCAACCTTGCCTGCGCGCTAGCCGCAGAAGGGCGCCGCGTGGGTCTTTTGGATGCAGATGTCTACGGTCCGTCGCAACCCCGGATGCTGGGCGTCTCGGGCCGTCCGGCCAGCCCTGATGGCAAGACGATTCTGCCTTTGCGCAATCACGGTGTTACCATGATGTCGATGGGACTGATGACCAACGAAGGACAGGCGGTTGTCTGGCGTGGCCCGATGCTGATGGGCGCATTGCAGCAGATGATGGGGCAGGTGCAATGGGGCGCGCTGGATGTGCTGATCGTTGACCTGCCTCCTGGCACGGGTGATGTGCAACTTACGTTGAGCCAAAAGTTTCAGGTGGATGGCGCCATCGTTGTTTCAACCCCACAAGACGTGGCTTTGATCGATGCTCGCAAGGGGATCGACATGTTTAATCAGCTCAAAACACCCATCTTTGGGATGATTGAAAATATGTCGACACATATCTGTTCGAATTGTGGACACGAAGAACACGTGTTCGGTCATGGCGGTGTGGCGTCAGAAGCCGAGGCATTGGGCGTGCCGCTGCTGGGTGAGATACCACTGCATCTGGATATCCGCGTGGCAGCAGACGGGGGTGCTCCGATCGTGGTCAGCAAACCCGACAGCCCACAGGCAGAAGCCTTCCGCAAGATCGCTCGCGACATGATTGCCAAGGGGAATGCATGAGCCACCCGGTCTTTCCCCCATTGCTCAGCGGGCATCCTGCCAAGGCCGGAGAGGATCCGTTCGAAAAGGCTCAGGCCATGGCGGCGCTAGGCTGTGATGGGGGAACCGTGGTCTATAGTATTCAGGCGGATCGTTTGCGCGTTGCCATCGTCTTTGCCCCCGAGGTGCCGCTGCAGGATGCAATAGCAATGTTGCCGCTATGTGCCGTCGGTTTCCAGAACGCCCTGGGCGCATTGGCTCCTCCAGAAGTTGCTGTGCATCTAGGCTGGGACGGAGTGATCTGCGTGAATGGCGCAAAATGCGGGACGATGAAGGTTGCAGCCTCGTCTGCCGAGGCTGGCGAGATTCCTGATTGGCTTGTCGTCGGTTGGGAGCTTGCATTGCTGCCGACCAGCGACGCCCCCGGGGAAACGCCGGATGTAACTGCGCTTTATGATGAAGGTTGTGCTGACGTTTCGGCGACGCAACTGGTCGAAAGCTGGTCGCGCCACATGCTGACATGGCTCAACCGCTGGCAAGAAGAGGGCAACGCGCCGCTCCATGCCGAATGGATGGGGCTGCTGCGCGGGGTTGGCGAACCCATCGCGGACTCCGGTGTATTTCTCGGCACCGACGAACGGTTTGGCATGCTGATCCGCGAGGGCGCAGAGACCCAAATACGCCCGCTGACAGAACTGTTGGAGACCGTCTGATGAATCTCGCCCGCGCAATCCATTTTGATGAAAGCGACATGAACGTGTTCCATTCACCTGCACGAACCGGTGAGTGGTGCATCCCGGGTGGTTTCGAGTTTTCGAATTGGGGAGAGGCCGACTTGGAAGGCAAGGCACGTCAGGCCTTTGCCAACGGTTGGCTGGGGCTTGAGACGTTTGGGCGCGTGACATTCGTTGCGGTTACGCAAATTGAGCAGGCTGAAATTGACCAACTGACAAAGAATCTGGCTGAGCATTTTGTGCAGTTATACGGCGCACCATCGGTCGAGGCGGCGATGGATGTCGCGCAGACCGAAATCGCGCACATGACCGAGATGTGCGAGGATCATGCCCCGAACACGTTGCTGACTGTGGCCCGGGAATTGACAGGGGCAGGGGTGCACGAGGCGTTTCGTGTGATCACGCCGCAAGAAACGCAGCTTGAAGCATTGGCCGTCCACGGATCGCTGGACGACTAGATCAAATCTGCGAAACCACCAAACTGGCCGCGTTTAAAGATCAATCCTTGACCGGGGCGGTGCATGACTTTCTCGACATGGCCAACAAGAATCAGGTGATCACCTGCCGTGTGTCGCGCCGACAAGCGACAGTCGAAGCGGGCCAGACATTCAGCAAGACGGGGACGCCCGGCATCATCTTCCTGCCAATCTGCATGGGAAAAATCGAACCCGTTGCGCGCAAATTGCAGCGCCTGATCATGCTGGTCCTGCGCCATCACATGGATCGCGTAATGTTCGCAGGCGCTGAAGGCGTCATACCGGTTCGAGTTCCGGTCGAGACACCATAAAACCAATGGTGGGTCCAAAGACACGGATGCGAACGAGTTCACCGTGATTGCGGCGGGTCCTTCAGCGGTGCTGGTGGTGACAACGGTGACCCCGGTGCCGAAACAGCCCAACGCCTCGCGAAAGGCAAAATTGTCCTCAGGGCCAGGAATGAATGTTTTTTCCGTCATCACGCGCTCGTTCAAGGGGCCTGTCTCAGGTGCCATGTGGCGCAGGGATTGTCCACGAAAAGCTGCGGTGAATTGTGGATTTTCCGGCTAGTTCAGATCCTCCAGCAACCGGCCGTGTTTGCGGGTTTCCGCAATGACGTCGCCAAAGGTTGTCATGCCGCGCGCGTTGAGCATTGGCAGCATCAGAACCAGCACTTCTGCCGTGGCGACCGCATCGCCCAATGCCGTGTGACGCAAGGCTTCGGGGATTGTGATACCCAGCCGTTCGCAAACCGAATCCAGCGTGTGCGTTTCGCTTGCCCCGAACAGCACCGCCGACAGCAAGACGGTATCCAGAATGGGATGGGTCCACTCTACCTGCATACGCTCAGCGTGGCGGTGCAGAAAAGCCATGTCGAACGGTGCGTTATGCGCAACAATCACCGCGTCACGGGCGAATTGATGAAAGCTGCGGCCAGCCTGGGCAATATCGGGTGCGCCCTGGACCATCCTGTCACTGACCTTGTGTACCTTGGTCGAGGCTGGCGGGATCGGGATGCCGGGATTGACCAGCGTGTCCAACCGCTCGCCCTCGACAATTTTGCCCTTCACGACGCGCACCGCGCCGATCTGAACGATTTCGTCCTTATGCGGTAGAAGCCCCGTGGTTTCGGTGTCAAACACCACAAAGCAAAGATCCAGTAACGGCCTTTCTTCAAACGCGTCGTCGCCGGGCGTTTCAAGAAGCTCGAAATCATAGACCAGTGGGCGCGCCTCGTCCGGTTCGATCTGTGCAGCGCTGTCGTCGAAAACCAGCATATACCCGGGTGCATCGCCCAAGGGTTTTATTCGGGCCGAATAGGTTTGCCGCCCGTCAACGCTGGTCAGTGTGCAATGTACGTCTTTTCCGGTCTTGATCAGCTTGGCATAAGCGTCGGTCAGGCCAGTTGCTTCGAGGTAATCAAACAGCGAGGCGTTCAAACGGGGATGCGCGATTTGCGCCAGAACCTCGGCTGCCTGAGCGTCATACAAGACAATCTGATGCTTGGGTCCCGCCAGCAGCATGGCGACCGGGATTTCGGTCAGCAGCGCGGTGAGGCGCTGTTTTTCCGAAGCCAAATGAGCGGTCTCTGCCGCCACAGCCTCTGCCGTGTTCATGGCGTTTGCGGCCAATTGTTCGGCCAGCCCGGCGGCGGCGGGGGCCAGATCACCCAAATAGCGTGCGGCCTGAAGGTCCAGATCAGCGCTGACCCCGGCATGAGCGCGCGCGCGCAATTGTGCCGAAAGCCGTTCGATTGGTTTTGCAACATTGTCATCGAACAGAAGCCAAACTCCGGCAACCAACGCCAACATCCCAAACGCAATCAGAATCTCTGCAAAGATGAACGCGTCCAACAGTCCGGGATCACGTGCCCTTTGATAGCCGACCCACAAAGCCAAAGCGCTGATAACCAGCCCGCCTGCCGCCAGCAGTAGGAAGAATAGAAAGACCCGCAGGCGCAAGCTAAGGTGATTCAACATCTTCAGACCCCGCAAGTTGCCTCGATCACCGGATCATCGGCGTCAATCTTGATCCAACTGGCGTTCAGCAAACGTCCGTCATCAGCGAATTCTGCCCCGTCAGCCAGATTGGCCCGGCTGTTATCAGCGCAATTGACCGCAACGGGCATCTTCGACACTGGTGCCCAGCGACCGAAGAAATACAGATCGACCAAACGTTCGTCGGGCACGCTGCCATTGGTACGGACCGAGGCAGAATCGATTGCGGCAAAGCGGTCTACAAACGGTACCGCGTAGGTCCAGGGACGATAAAAGGCACGGCTCTCGACTTCTTGTACCACAGTCAAACTGTCGGGCAGTTGGTCACGTGTTCGATCGTACCACGAGTATTCGCTGGTGATCGTCATCGCGATCATCCCGATACCCGCTGCAACCGGCGCGGCCCATTTGGGTAGGCGTCCCCCGGTCAGCTTGTTCACAACCATCACAACACCCGCAAAAGCAAAGCCCGCAAAGATTGTGCCGATCAGTTCCAGAAACATAAGGTTTCTCCGTTCATTTCCAGTTGCTTACCCCAGCATTCCCTTGCCGTGTCCAACCGCCGATTGCATCGTTTTTATCACGACAAAGGCGTTGCGGAGATGACTTCGCTCAAAGTCGGACAGGTCAGCCGGGGGAAGGTAGTTGTCGGGCGCATCACCGACCTTGACCAGACGTGCCTGATGTTCAAGCCGGGTTTCAGCGATGAGGTCATAGGCGTCCAAAAGATCGCGTGCTCCAGTAGCGCTTAGGACACCAGCAGCCTCAGCAGCGCTGAGCCGCGCGCGTGTGTTGGCCTCGGTTAACTGACCCTGAAGGCTGTAGATGCGTGCCAGATCAACCACAGGCACGACGCCATTGTGCTTGAGGTCCAGCGTATTGCGGTGCTCACCCGACCGGATCGTTGCAAAACCGCGCAGCAGCCCCAATGGTGGCGTGTGTTTCAGCGAATTCGAGATCATGTGCGCCACGAAGATCGAGTTTGCGCTGGCATTGGCCAAAGTCTCGGACTGCAGATCAGTGAACAGGTCGAAATTGCCCCCGATCGGGCGTAGATCGAACATGACTGAGGCCAGCATCTGTGCCTCAGGGTTCGGCCGGTCGATCCATCCTTTGAAGTAATCGCGCCAGACCCTGACTGGTTGGCACCAACGTGGGTTTGTCGCCATCATGTCGCCGGGGCAATAGAAATACCCGCAGGTGTCCAGCCCGTCCGACACAAATTTCGCCAGCTCGGCGAAGTACGCCATGTCGTTTTCGGTTACGCTGTCATCCAGCATCAGGCAATTGTCCTGATCCGAAACACCGGTCTGCTCCTGCCGTCCTTGCGAGCCGCAGGCCAGCCACAGGTATGGCACCGGAGGTGCCCCAAGCTCGGCCTCGGCCAGTGCCAGCAAGCGCCGTGTTGCGGTGTCAGCAATGTCGGTGATCAGTCGTGTCACGATCTCGTGCCGGTTGCCGCCTGCAACGAGTTGAACCAGCAGTTGGGGTATCTCGGCAGTGACTGTAGCCATCTCATCGGCAGTATTGGCGCGGGCGATCCGGCCCACCAACTCGGCAGAATTGACCGCCTGATAACGGGTGAGGTCGGTTTGAGTGACGATGCCAACCAACCGCCCGGCCTCGGAAATCGGGATATGCCCAATGCCACGCTCCATCATCACATGCAGCACGTCCGAGCCGATATCGGTGGGGGACAGCGTGATCGGGTTGGTGGTCATGATGGCTGAAACCGCAGTGTCTGCTGGCATCGACTCGGCGACGAATTTACCCGAGATATCGCGCAGGGTCGCGATGCCCAGCAACTTTTCATCCTCAGTCACGCAGAGGGATGAGATATGTCGGTCGCGCATGATCTGCGCGGCGTCTTGAACCGGAGTATCAGGCGGGCAGGTGGCAGGGTCGCGCGCCATCAAAATGTCAATTGCACTTGTGGCCAGGCTTTGTGGCCCACTGCGCCCACCGCGCGTGCGGTCGAAAAATTTGGACACCACATCGTGCCCGTCGATCAGGTTTTTCACCAGATCTGGTGGCAGCACGATCAGCACCGACGGTGTATGCGCGCGCGCATGGGTTGCGGCCTTGCCATCCTTCAGCAATCCGCGCTCACCGAAGGAATTGCGCAAACCGAGATGCGAAACGACAGCGCCGTTTTCATCTGTAATCTCCACCTGTCCTTCGTAGATAACAAAGACGCCGGGCAGAGCATTGCCCAACTGGTAAATGCTGCCATCGGCATCGACCTCGCGCACTTCGATCTGCTGGACCAACTCGTCCAAAGCATCTTGGGGCAAGGCGTCATAGGGGTGCACAGATTTCAGAAACCGGGTGATTTCGTCATGAGACAGGGGCATTTACGCTCTCCGGAGTTCCGAATAAAAATCCCGCCCGGTGGTGTGCCGGGCGGGAACAGTAAGTCGAAAGACGCGATCGAAGACAAGAGCCGCCGACCGCATCACACTCAGTGATCCTGAGCTGCGCCCGCACCACGGGGAATGCGAATGCTTTCGACCATATCTTTGATCTCCTGCGGAGTCTCTTTGGTAGCGCCCGCGACAAAGTAGGCGACCGCAAAGTTGATCATCGCACCGATGGCGCCGAACGAGGTCGACTTGATCGGACCCAGAAGTGGGTCAGCATCGGTGAACGAGTTGGTGCCCGGAATGAACAGCCAGCCCTTATGCAGGAAGATGTAGACCAGGGTTACGGTCAGACCAGCCAGCATACCTGCGACCGCACCGGTGTTGTTGATGCGGGTCGAGAAGATCCCCATCATCAGCGCCGGGAAGATCGAGGCAGCCGCCAGACCGAAGGCCAATGCAACCGTCTGCGCCGCAAAGCCCGGAGGGTTGAGACCCAGATAGGTTGCAACAACGATGGCTACAGCCATGGCAATCCGCGCCGCTAGAAGTTCACCCTTTTCAGAGATCGACGGGTTGATTGCACCTTTGACAAGGTCGTGGGACACGGCCGACGAAATTGCCAGCAGTAGACCCGCAGCGGTAGACAGAGCAGCCGCAAGACCACCGGCTGCGACCAGACCGATTACCCAACCAGGCAGGTTGGCAATCTCGGGGTTGGCCAGAACCAGGATGTCGCGGTTGAACTTGGTTAGCTCGTTTCCGACCCAGCCTTTTTCTTCGGCAAGCGCCTGCATGTCGGCATTCTTGTCGTTGTAGTACTGAATCTTGCCGTCGCCGTTCTTGTCTTCCCAATCCAACAGACCGGTTTTCTGCCAAGTAGCCATCCAATCATAGCGCGGATCGTTGTCTATATCTTCGACCGAGACAGCGCCACCTTCGATGCCGCCATTGGGCCACATCATGTCACTGATGTTCAGACGCGCCATGGCACCAACCGCAGGGGCGGTCAGGTACAGCAGCGCGATGAAGACCAGCGCCCAGCCAGCCGACCAACGTGCGTCAGATACCTTAGGAACGGTGAAGAAGCGCATGATGACGTGCGGCAGACCCGCTGTACCGATCATCAGCGATAGGGTGAACAGCACCATGTTCAGCGTGTTCGAGTGGTGTGCTGTGTATTCGTTGAAGCCCAGCTCGGTCACGATGGCGTCCAGCTTGGTCAGCAACGGTTCACCGCTTGCGGTGTCACCAAACAGACCCAGCGCCGGAACCGGCGTACCGGTCAGCTGCAACGAGATGAAGATGGCCGGGATAGTATAGGCGGTGATCAGCACGCAGTACTGAGCGACCTGAGTGTAGGTCACGCCCTTCATCCCGCCAAACACCGCGTAGGCAAACACAACAGCGGCACCGATTAGCAGACCCGAGGTGTTGGACACTTCGAGGAAGCGGCCGAAGGCCACGCCCACGCCAGTCATCTGACCAATCACATAGGTCACCGAGGCAACGATCAGGCAAATCACGGCAACGATGCGAGCTGTCTGGCTGTAGAAGCGGTCGCCGATGAATTCCGACACGGTGTATTTGCCGAACTTACGCAGATAAGGCGCAAGCAGCAGAGCCAGCAGCACGTAGCCACCGGTCCAACCCATCAGAAAGGTTGAGTTGTCATAGCCGGTAAAAGCAATCAGACCCGCCATCGAGATGAACGAGGCCGCAGACATCCAGTCTGCCGCTGTCGCCATACCGTTGGTGACCGGGTGAATGCCGCGACCGGCGGCATAGAATTCCGATGTGGAACCCGCACGGGCCCAGATCGCGATGCCGATGTAAAGCGCAAAGGACGCGCCCACAAACAGCAGGTTGATGGTAAACTGATCCATGGCTCTTACTCCTCGTCCACGCCGTGTTCAGCGTCGAGCTTGTTCATGCGCCAGGCGTAGTTGAAGATCAGCACCAGAAAGACCAGGATCGATCCTTGCTGAGCGAACCAAAAGCCCAGATCTGTACCGCCAACGGCGATGCCAGACAGCAGCGGACGCAGCAGAATGCCGAATCCAAACGACACCAGCGCCCAAATCGCGAGGCTGATGTAGATGAGGCGCAGGTTGGCCTGCCAATAGCCCTTGTCGGCTTCGGCAGTCTGCGCGGAGTTTGTTGAATGATCCGCCATCGCGGGTTCCTCCTTCGCTTCCCTCATTGGCGGCCCATTGCCCAACTCCTCCAGTGCGGTGGGCCGCTTCTCGGTTGTGCCAAACGCCCCGTGACGTCAGGCATAACTTCTCTGGTCCGCCAAGGCGGGTCCATCGAAGTATTCTGATTTAGGATCAAAGCCCTAGGGCTTGTCTCCTCCCCTTAATTCATGACTTCGCTAACAATCCCTTGAAGGTCTTGCGCGATGTCGTCGATCTGACCCATGGCATCGATGCCTTTCAGCACGCCATGGGCCTGATAGTAGTCAATCAGCGGCGCGGTCTGCGCGTGATAGGCCGCCAGCCGCGAGGCTACAGTCTCGGCATTGTCATCAGCACGGCGCTTGAACTCGGTGTGGCCGCACTTATCGCATTTGCCATCTTCGATAGGCTGCTTGTACGTGTCGTGATAGCCTTCGCCACATCCGGCACAGGTGTAACGGCCTGAAATCCGGGTTACCATCTCGGCGTCTTCAACCTCAAGGCTGATGGCCGCGTTGATCTTCTGATCTGAAGACGCAAGCAATCCATCCAGCGCTTCGGCCTGAACCGTAGTGCGCGGGAACCCATCAAGAATGACGCCCTTGGAGCAGTCCGGTTCCGCCATGCGGTCGCGCAGGATAGCGATGACGATCCCGTCGCTGACAAGATCACCGGCCTCCATTACCGCTTTGGCCGCATTACCGGCATCAGTGCCTGCGGCAACCGCGTCGCGCAGCAGATCACCGGTGCTGAGTTGTACAAGCCCGAACTTCTCTTCCAACATACGGGCCTGCGTGCCCTTCCCGGCGCCCGGAGGGCCGAGAAGGATCAGAACGGCGGGGGATATGGTCGTGGCAGCGTCCATCACATCCTCACTTGTTCGCGCGGTTTACGATCAGGTCTTCGACCACCGAAGGATCGGCCAGTGTGGAAGTATCCCCAAGCGAGCCAAAGTCGTTCTCGGCAATCTTGCGCAGGATGCGGCGCATGATCTTGCCCGAGCGTGTCTTGGGCAGGCCAGGAGCCCACTGGATCACATCCGGGCTGGCGATCGGGCCGATCTCGGTCCGGACCCAAGTGCGCAACTCCTTCAGTAGATCATCCGAAGGCTCGCGATCATTCATCAACGTGACATAGCAATAGATGCCTTGTCCTTTGATTTCATGTGGATATCCGACAACGGCGGCCTCGGCCACGGCGGCATGTGCCACCAGCGCACTTTCCACTTCGGCAGTACCCATCCGGTGACCCGAGACGTTGATCACATCATCGACGCGGCCGGTGATCCAGTAATCGCCATCCTCATCCCGACGGCAGCCGTCGCCTGTGAAGTAGTAGCCTTTGTAATCCGAGAAATAGGTCTTTTCGAACCGCTCATGATCGCCCCAAACGGTGCGCATCTGACCGGGCCAGCTGTCCTTGATGCACAGAACGCCTTCGACACCATTGCCTTCGATCTCAACACCGGACTGAGGGTCCAGAACCACGGGCTGAATGCCGAAGAAGGGTTTCATTGCCGAGCCGGGCTTCATCGCGTGAGCACCTGGCAGGGGGGTCATCAAGTGACCGCCAGTTTCGGTCTGCCACCAGGTGTCAACGATCGGGCAACGTCCACCGCCGACCACTTCGTTGTACCAGTTCCAGGCCTCCGGATTGATCGGCTCGCCGACCGTGCCCAACGTGCGCAGGTCGCTCAGGTCGCACTTCTCGACCCACTCGTTGCCTTGCCCCATCAGAGCGCGCAACGCAGTTGGGGCGGTATAGAACTGGTTCACCTTGTGCTTTTCGCAAACTTGCCAGAAGCGTGAAGCATCCGGGTAGGTGGGTACACCTTCGAACATCAGTGTGGTCGCACCGTTGGCCAATGGGCCATAGACGATATAGCTGTGGCCAGTGACCCAGCCCACATCCGCAGTGCACCAGTAAATGTCGCCTTCGTGATAATCGAACGTGATCTCATGCGTCATGGCCGCATAGACCAAATAGCCACCGGTCGTATGAACAACGCCCTTGGGCTGACCTGTCGAACCGGAGGTATAGAGGATGAACAGCGGGTCTTCCGCGTTCATCTCAGCGGGTGCACAATAGTCGTCCGCCTCAAGCGCCATTTCGTTGTAATCGTAGTCACGACCGTCAATCCACGTGGTTTGCCCGCCAGTGCGTTTAACAACCAAGCATTTCACTGTGTCCTTACAGTGCAGCAATGCAGCGTCTGCGTTCGACTTCAGCGGGGTCTTGCGGCCACCACGGGGTGCCTCGTCGGCAGTGATGACGACTTTGGCGTCGCAGCCGTTGATACGTGCCGCCAACGCATCGGGTGAAAATCCGGCAAATACAATCGAATGAATCGCTCCGATCCGTGCACAAGCCAGCATCGCGTAAGCAGCTTCGGGGATCATTGGCAGATAGATGACAACGCGGTCGCCTTTGCGTACACCCATCGACTCAAGGATGTTGGCCATCCGGCACGTGCGGCGATGCAGTTCGGCATAGGAAATATGCTGAGCCGTGTCATTTGGATCATCTGGCTCCCAGATAATGGCTGTCTGATCGCCACGCGTCTTCAAATGACGGTCCAAGCAGTTGGCCGAGACGTTCAGCGTACCGTCCGCATACCAATTTATGCCAACCGAACCAAATTCATAGCTGACGTCTTTGACCTGAGTGTAGGGCTTGATCCAGTCAACGCGCTTGCCTTGCTCATCCCAAAACGCCTCAGGGTTGTTGATCGACGCGGCATACATATCTGCGTATTTGTCGGCGTCGACATGCGCACGGGCGATGGTTTCTGCGGATGGCGGATATGTCTTGGCATCTGCCTGGGCAGCGGTGGTCATTTTTGAGGCTCCTCCCTCTGGACTGGATTGCATGGGACCGATATTGCCAGCCGATCAGACAATGTCGATCCATTTCCTCCCCGAGTTGAATAATACGGAGATCAGAAAAGAAATAAATAAATTGCGATAATCCTTGAACTTCTTTGTAAATAAGTTTCAGAATAATCGCGTTATTTGTAAATAAATATGAAATTACTGGTAATTGTATAATAATAACAATAATGTATCTGTAACATACAAAATGCTCACCGGATCAGTTCTGGAATATTAGTGTATCGCCCCATTTTGTTGAGCTGAATTGATTGCGGTAACACCGCTTATCCAAGCAGGGGTTGGCAGATTCCAGACTAGGCGCTAGCTTCTCTTTCAAGCGCCTCGATAGGGCGCGCATCTATGGGAGAGATCACAATGAATAAGATACTGAGTGGTGCGGCCTTTGCCGCCCTGAGCGTGGCGTTTGTCACCGAGGCAGCCGCGACCGAATGGAATGCCTCGGTCTGGGGTAAACGTCGTGCTTTTACCGAACATGTTGAAAAACTGGCTGAACTGGTGAACGAGAAAACTGGCGGCGATTTCACCATCAATGTCAGCTATGGTGGCCTGTCGAAGCCCAAGGAAAATCTGGACGGGATCGAGATTGGTGCGTTTGAGATGGCGCAGTTCTGCGCGGGCTACCACCGCGACAAGAACCGCGCGATCACTGTTCTGGAACTGCCCTTCCTGGGTGTGAACACACTGGATGAAGAAGTGGCTGTCAGCCACGCGGTTTATGATCACCCGGCGGTCAAAGATGAGATGGCGCAATGGAACGCGCGTATCATCATGACCTCGCCGATGCCTCAATATAACCTTGTTGGCACCGGTGACCCTCGTGATGAACTTGCCGAATTCGACGGGATGCGTGTTCGTGCCACCGGTGGTTTGGGGCAAGCATTTGAAGCGGTTGGTGGAGTACCTACGTCCGTGCCAGCAACCGAAGCCTACAATGCGATGGAATCGGGCGTGGTCGATACAGTGGCCTTCGCTCAGCACGCGCATCTGTCGTTTGGAACCATCAACGAAGCCGACTGGTGGACGGCGAACCTCAATCCGGGAACCGTGAATTGCCCAGTTGTGGTAAATATAGACGCCTATGAAGCCCTGCCAGTGGAACACCGTGAGGCGCTTGATAGCTCGATTGATGAGGCGATCGCACATTATCTGGCCAACTACGGTGGACTGCTTGAAAAGTGGGACGGCGTTCTGGAAGAAAAGGGCGTTGAAAAGGTCGAGATTGACGACGCCGTGCTTGAAGAGTTTCGCGCCAAGGCCGCTGATCCGATCCGGGCGAAATGGATCGAGGATATGACTGCTCAGGGTCTACCAGCGCAGGACCTGTACGATCTGGTGCAGGCAACACTGCAACAGCAACGCGGCGGTAACTAATCGCCCTTCGCCGGGTGTCATTGGGCACCCGGCCTTTGCTACAATCAAAGGATTGCTGAGATGGCAGGACATGCCACGGTGCTTGAGGATGGCAGTCTTCTAAGTCGGCTGGATCACCGATTGTTGCGACTGGAGCGCTTTATGGCGTTGATCAGTGGATTTGCGGTCTTCGGACTGATGGTGCTGGCTGTTGTGTCAGTCAGCGGCCGAAACGCCTTGAATGCGCCGTTGCCCGGCTATATTGACTGGATAGAACAGGCGATGCCCCTGATCGCGTTTCTGGGCATTTCGTTTGTGCAACGCGATGGCGGGCACATCCGTATGGATATCGCGATCTCGCGCCTGAAAGGGCGGGCGCTGTGGTTGTTTGAACTGATCTCGGTTCTGTTGATCCTGCTGCTGATGCTGGCACTGGTTTGGGGCAGTTGGTCCCATTTCGACCGCTCCTTTGATTTTGGCGCCCCGATGTGGAGCCGCGACAGCTCAATCGATATCGGGATACCTATTTGGCCAGCCAAGCTGTTGGCACCCGTTGCTTTTTCGGTTCTTTGTGCCCGGCTGATCTTGCAGGTCTGGGGCTATGGACGCGCCTTCTTGCTAGGGCTCGATTCCCCGGTGGCCGTACCGCTGATACAGGATGCCGCTGCGCAGGCTGCAGCCGAGGCCGAACAATTCGAAGGACGTAACTGACCCATGGATACGATTGATATCGGCCTTTGGGTCACTGCCGGTCTGCTGATCCTGGTCGTCACGGGCATGCGGGTGGCATTCGCCGCTGGTTTGGCAGGCTTGATTGGCCTTATTTGGATATTCTGGGCCAAGTTTGGGTATGATCCTGGGCGATTTGGCAAAGCGCTGACGGTCGCAGTCAAAACAGCCGGGCAGGTGCCGCACTCTAAGGTGGCATCGCATACACTCAGCCTGATCCCAACATTCATACTGATTGGCTATCTTGCTTATTACGCTGGCCTGACCCGCGCCTTGTTTGAGGCGGCAAAACGCTGGGTGGCTTGGGTGCCTGGCGGTTTGGCCGTTTCAACAATCTTTGCGACCGCCGGTTTTGCAGCGGTCTCAGGTGCCTCGGTCGCCACATCAGCTGTCTTTGCGCGCATCGCCATCCCCGAGATGCTGTCCGTAGGGTATAACAAACGTTTCGCCGCCGGGGTGGTCGCCGCTGGTGGGACCTTGGCTTCTCTTATTCCGCCGTCTGCGATCCTTGTGATCTACGCCATAATTGTCGAGCAGGACGTGGGAAAACTGTTGCTTGCGGGTTTTATTCCCGGTGCGTTCTCGGCGGTGATTTATGGGTTGTTGATCGTTGGCATCGCCGTGATTTTCAAATCCGTCGGGCCGCCTGTGACAGGATTTACCTGGAAACAACGATTTGCGGCGCTTCCGGGCGCATTGCCCATCGTGGCGGTGATCCTCATCATAATCTGCTTTGTTTACAACCCTTTCGGCGACAAGGCCTGGGGCACCCCGACCGAGGGCGGAGCCATCGGTGCCTTCATCGTGTTCTGCTTTGCCCTGATCCACGGGATGCGCTGGCCAGAGTTCAAGTCGGCCTTGCTTGAAACCGCCAAACTGACCGCCATGATCTTTGCGATCATCTGGGGCGTTCTGATTTATGTCCGCTTTCTAGGGTTCGCTGATCTGCCCGGAGCGTTTTCCGACTGGATCACCTCGCTCGAGATGTCGCCGATGCTGATCCTGATCTGCATCTTGCTGGCCTATGCTGTGCTGGGCATGTTCATGGATGCGATCGGCATGCTGCTTTTGACACTGCCTGTCGTGTATCCCGCCGTTATGGCCCTGAATGGGGGAGAGGCCGTCAGCGCCGCAGACAGCGCTTTTGGCATGTCCGGGCCGATGTGTGCGATCTGGTTTGGTATCCTGGTGGTGAAAATGGCCGAGTTCTGCCTGATCACACCACCCATCGGCCTGAATTGTTTTGTCGTTGCCGGGGTGCGGCCTGATCTCAGCGTTCAGGATGTGTTCAAGGGTGTGACACCTTTCTTCATTGCAGATGCTCTGACCATCGCGCTGCTAGTGGCTTTTCCGGGGATCGTTCTATACTTGCCATCGCTGGCCGGATAAGAAAAAGCCCCGGCCAAAGGCCGGGGCACAGTTATTGATGTGCGGGTTCTTTATCCTGCCCGCATCAACATCCCAAACAGGTCCCTTGGGTCGTCAGGGTCTGCTAGCATATCCAATGCTTCATAGAAATCAGTGCCTTCAATTGCACTTTTAATGTATCGTAGTGCTGAAAAATCTTCGATTGCGAAACCTACACTGTCAAACAACGTGATCTGTCGATCGTCGGTGCGGCCTTTGGCCTGTCCGGTCATCACTTCCCACATCTCGGTGACCGGGTAATCATCCTCCAGAGCCTGTATTTCACCTTCGATCCGCGTTTGCTCGGGGTATTCTACAAAGATTTTTGAGCGCAGAAGGATATCGCGGTGCAGTTCGGTTTTGCCGGGGCAATCGCCGCCAATCGCGTTGATGTGGACGCCGGGGCCGACCATATTGTCTGTCAGGATGGTGGCGTATTTCTTGTCTGCGGTGCAGGTCGTTATGATCTGAGCGCCTTCGATCGCGTCCTCTGGCGTCTTGCAGGGCGCAACCGTCAGCCCCTTGCCCTTGAGGTTGGCCGCGCATTTCGCAGTCGCGTTCGCATCGGTGTCATAAAGCCGGACAGTATCGATCCCGCACATGGCCTTGAATGCGAGGCACTGGAACTCGGATTGCGCTCCGTTTCCGATCATGGCCATCGTCGTCGCGGATTTGGGCGCGAGGTATTTGCCAACCAGCGCCGAGGTTGCCGCCGTCCGCAGTGCGGTCAGCATAGTCATTTCGGTCAATAATGTCGGGTAGCCGGTATAAACATCAGCCAGCAGGCCAAACGCTGTAACGGTTTGCAGGCCCTCAGACGTGTTCTTGGGGTGACCGTTTACGTATTTGAACCCGTAAGCCTCACCATCCGAGGTTGGCATCAGTTCAATTACGCCGTGCGGTGAGTGAGCCGGGATGCGGGGCGTTTTATCAAAACTCTCCCAGCGTTTGAAATCAGCTTCGATCTGCGCAGCAATCTGTTTGATCATCTGTTCGACCCCGACGTGGTGAACCAGACGCATCATGTTGTCGACGGATACAAACGGCACGAGGGCCTTATCAGAGGGTTGCATCAAAGACTCCTATCGGCGGGAAAGATGGATACCAGCGATCATACAACGTACGGATCCACCGGCTGTTTCAATTGTGGGAACCGAGAGCGGCAGCGGAGTTGCGCTGGCTTCGATAACCGCGACTTGAGCGGGCGTAAGAGCCATTAGCGCACGGCTGGACAGCGCCAAAACAAGACCATCGTTGCCGCTAAGCTCAATCGCGTTTCCTGCAAAATCTGCGATCTGTTCATGAGACAGATCGATGACAGTACGACCAGACTCCTCGAGCCGTGCCCGAACTGTTGCCCGACGTTCTGGGTCGGAAATCATGTCCAAACAGATCAGCGCGTAGTGCGTCCCGATCCCCAACAGAACATTGGTGTGATAGACATCGCGTCCTTCGGCATCCTTTGCATCGAACGCGATCGGCTCATAGTTGAAATGCGTACAGAAGCGCTCCAACAACACCGGATCGGCGCGGTTGGACCGAACGGTGTAAGCAATACGCCCAACGTGATCCAGAACCATTGCGCCCGTTCCCTCAAGCGCGAGGTCGTCGTGTTCGAGGCCGGAATAGTCGATGACGTCTTGCACTCGATATTCACGCTTCAGCAACTCGATCACATCTGCGCGTCTCTCGCGCCGGCGCGATGGTACGAACATCGGATATACGGCGACATGACCGCCGGGATGAGTCGAAAACCAGTTGTTTGGGAACACGCTGTCGGGTGTATCGCGCTCACCTTCATCGTCAAACACATGAACGGTCACACCAGCAGCGTGAAGCTGTTCTACTGCTTTGTCATGCTCATCCCGCGCAGCCGCTGAAGTCGCTGCGGCAGATCGATTTGCCAGCGTTTGAAACGCATTGTCGTCTCGGGTTTCTGGATTCGACGCGAATGCATGGGGGCGCACCATCACTACAGCCGAAGGAGATTGAAGAGATATCATCAGAAACTCCGGGTCGGGCGATCGAAGATGCGACGACCCATAAGCGAGGCCGCAAGATCGACCATCAGTTTTGCGGTCCGGCCGCGCTCATCAAGGAACGGATTCAACTCGACGAGGTCCAGCGAACAAACGAGGCCGCTTTCGTGCAGGAATTCCATGACCAGATGCGCCTCACGCTCGGTCGCGCCTCCGGGGACTGTGGTGCCGACGGCTGGTGCGATCGAGGGGTCAAGGAAATCCACATCCAACGAGACATGCAGGATGCCGTTGGCCTCGCGTACTTTGTCGAGAAAGGCCAGAAGTGGGGTCTTGATGCCGTGTTCATCGATGCTGCGCATATCGGCCAGCATCGCGTCATCCTTTTCCAGCGCCGCGCGTTCGGCTGGATCAACCGAGCGCAATCCTATCATCCCAACGCGATTGGTTGGGATTGGAGTGGTTACAGGAGGAAAGGGCTCAAACCCCGGTTGACCGGTGAAATAGGCGACGGGTGTTCCATGTAAATTGCCGCTATCTGTACTGCTCGGTGTATGAAAATCACTGTGTGCATCCAACCAAAGAACAAAGAGCGGGCGCCCGATCTCATCCGCATGTGCCGCCATCCCTGTCACCGTACCCATCGAAAGCGCGTGATCGCCGCCCATAAAGATCGGCAAACCCTGCTCTGCGACTTCATTCGCAGTCCGGCTCAACGCCTGTGTCCAGCCCACGCATTCCGGAAGCGAGAACAGATGGGCGTCTTCTGGCACATCTACCTGATCCGGGTGAGTATCGCCGATGTCGGTCACGGTATGTCCCAGGTCAGACAGCGCTTGTTCAAGCCCGGCAACACGGTAGGCGTCGGGCCCCATTCGGCAGCCCTGACGATGTTTGCCAGCATCCATCGGAATCCCGGCGAGAATGATGTTCTGTTTGCTCATAAGTCTATCTATCGATACGATATGAGTTGAGAGAAGAGGGCAAATTGATCAAACTGGATCAACAAAATTCTATTTGGTAATTAAGTATGGACGAACTGGATAATAGATTGCTGAATGCCCTGCATAGGGACGCACGCGCATCGCTGTCAGAGTTGGCCGAATTGCTTGGCGTAACCCGAACGACTGTGCGCAGCCGATTGCAGCGTCTCAAACAATCTGGCGAAATCGTGGGGTTCACTGTGGTGACCCGGCAGGGTGTGTCGGAAAGCCCCGTACGTGGATTGATGATGCTTGGAATCGAAGGTCGCGGGACCGAGCGGATCCGATCCCGGCTGGCTGCGATGCGGCAAGTTCGGGCAGTACACTCGACCAATGGCAGTTGGGATCTGATAGCCGAGATCGGCACAGATACTCTGGACGAGCTTGACGAAGTGTTGTTCCAGATCAGGCGGATGGAAGGCATCACGCGGTCCGAGACAAACCTGTTGCTTTCTACGCGCAAGGGCCGTTCGTGACAGGCTGTTCAAGCCACTTTGACGGATTCGAGAATCGTGCAAAGCTTTGAATTAACACTGATCTGAAGATCATAGGGCAGGGACGTACGGTATGACCACAAAGGCGAGCACCAATGAGACGCGCGTGGCAAATTTAGCCGAGCGCGTAACAGGGTTGTTGGAAAAGCCATTGGTCAAGATTGCGGTTCCGCTGCTGATCACCGGAATAGCACTCGCGGTTCTGCACGACCTGTCTGCACATGTGAAATGGTCAGATATCCAAAGTGATATCGCGGCAAAGCCTGGGAAGTTCATGTTCTTCGCGCTGTGTTGGACGGCGTTCAGTTTTCTGTCTCTTTCATTCTATGATGTCCTTGCCGTGCAGAGCGTGGCTGGTGGAAAGGTGCCTTTGCCCGTTGCCGGTATGGCTGGGGCGAGCGGTTACGCAGTATCGAATTGCCTTGGATTCTCTTACATCACCGGCACAGCGATCCGATATCGGATCTATGCCTCGCTCGGGCTGGATTTGGGGCGCGTTGCGGGAGTGATCGCGACCTCGTGGGTGGCGTTCTGGATGGGGCTGGTTCTGCTTCTGGGCCTGCTGCTTACCATCCATCCTGACGGTATTTCCAAGGTCCTGCCCATCAGTGAGACAATGGAAACTGTGATAGGCCTCTGCATGCTTGCGGGGCTGATTGTTCTGTTTGTTTGGCTTTCAAGCGGTGGGCGGCGATTGGCGTATGGCGGCTTTGGGTTCAACCTGCCGGGTGGTAAGCTGGCAAGCTTGCTGACAGTCGCCGCAGTTGGCGATCTGTTCGGCGCGTCCATGGCGCTTTGGGTATTGATGCCTGACGATTTGGGTGTTGGCTATCCATATTTCTTCGCGGTCTATATCGGTGCGATCGCGGTGGGTATCCTCAGCCATGCACCGGGCGGGATAGGCGTGTTCGAAGCGACCCTGATTGCAGGCCTCGGGGCTTCGGGCCGGTCTGATGTCATTGCTGCACTTCTGCTGTACCGGCTGATCTATACTTTTTTGCCATTTGCCATTGCCAGCCTGTCGATTGCGGTCGCATCGGCATTGACTCAGCGCCAACGCATCGGGGGCGCGATGACTTGGGTTTATCGCGCAATCCGCCCCATTGTCCCGATGGTGGCCGCGGGTGTTGCGGCAGTGGCCGGGGTGATCTTGCTGGTCTCGGGTGCCTTACCCTCCAGTTCCCAAAACCTTGGCGTACTGCGTGCGGTGCTGCCCTTGTCGTTTGTCGAGGCCTCACACCTCGCAGGCAGCGCAGTGGGCGTTTTGCTGCTGTTGGTATCGCGTGGACTATTCCGCAAACTCTATCGCGCATGGGTGGTGGCCATGTTGTTGATGGCGGCTGGTTTCTTTGCCTCGCTCGCCAAGGGGCTGGATACACACGAAGCCCTGTCCTTGCTGTTTACGATTGGCCTTCTGGCGATGTTCCGGGGGGCTTTCTACCGGGTTAGTGGTGCGTCGATCTTTCGGCTGAATATCCCATGGCTGGTCAGTGTAGTCGCATTGCTGGCGGTAATTTTCTGGATCGGGTTGTTCGCTTATTCCCATGTTGAATACGAGAACGCCTTGTGGTGGGATTTTGCCTGGAGCGGCGATGCCTCACGTTTCTTACGCTCGAGCCTTGTTGTCGCTGTGATCCTTGGCATTGTGGCGGTGAACTCTCTGTTTGGGAGAGAAATTCCGGCTCCGGTCCGTACTGAAATTCCCGAAGTCGTTGAACGGCTTGTGATGGAATGTGAAGACACCGAGTCGCAGATTTCGCTGACGGGCGACAAACAATTCCTGATTTCACCCGACGAAACCGCATTCCTCGCTTATGCCGATACTGGCAACGCGCTTATCACCAAGGGTGAGCCGGTGGGAGATGAAAAGGCAGGGCAACAACTGATCTGGCAATTGCGAGAAATGGCCGACCGGGAGGGTAAGCTTTGTGCCTTTTACAGTGTCTCGACCACGTATCTGCCGACGTTCCTGGACCTCGGTCTGTCGATTCTCAAGATCGGAGAAGTGGCCCGCGTGCCGCTGCAGGATTTCTCTCTGGATGGAAAATCGCGCAAACGGTTTCGTCAGGCCAAGAACCGGGCCGAGCGTGAAGGGTACAAGTTCGAAATCATCCCCAAGGAACAGCTTGCACCGGTGCTACCCGAACTTCGGAAGATCTCGGACCACTGGTTGGCGCAGAAGGCAGGTGAAGAAAAGGGCTTTGCCTTGGGTGGGTTCGACGATGACTATTTGTCTTATTTTGACCACGCCGTTCTGCGGGATGAGACAGGCAAGATCATGGCTTTCGCCAACCTGTTTCAAGGCGGAAACAAATCCGAATTGTCTCTGGACCTGATGCGTTACGAACCCGACAGCCCCAGCTTTGTCATGGACGCACTGTTCGCCGAGATGATGGTTTGGGGGTCCGAGCAGGGTTTCCACCGGTTCTCGCTGGGCGCTGCACCATTTTCAGGGATTGAGAACCGGCAGTTGGCCTCGCTTTGGAATCGGATCGGTGGGTTCGTTTATGAACATGGTGAGCAGTTCTACCACTTCGAAGGCCTGCGCGCCTTCAAGCAGAAATTCGATCCGGAATGGAGCCCCAACTATCTGGCCAGCCCTGGCGGATTGGCGGCACCGCGTATCCTCTACGAAGTTAACATCCTGATCTCGGGTGGCCTGCGCGGTTTGACGAAATAGGGCTTAATTCAAGCTGGCGCGTGTTGGCGTTTTCTCCAACAGATCACCCCAATCAGTGCGATAGGCCATTTCGGTCAGAACAGTCTCGGGTAGGAACTCCTGATTCTGACGGATCTGCCAGCCGCCACCCAAACCTTTGTAGATCGCGACCAGATTGGACGAGACTTCTTGCCGCACCTCGATCAGATTGGCCTGCGACCGTAGCAGGGCAGTCTGTGTATTCAAGATACGGGAGTAGCTGGCGATACCGTCGCGATACTGGTCAACGGCAATATCAGCGGCTTTGCGCGAGGCATCGACGCTGCGCTGATAAAAGGTGACCTGTTTGCGCGCCTGTGCATAAGCGACCATCGCGCTTTCGACCTCGGAAAAAGCGGTCAGCACGGTGTTCTGGTAATTTGCGATCAGCGCTTGATAAGCCGCATCCTGAGCGCGGACGTTGTTCTTGATGCGGCCATAGTTCAGGACATTCCAGACAACGCCCGCACTGGCCAATCCTGTGGCACTATTGGTACTGAACAGATCGCGCCCGCCCGAGGCTTGTAACCCGATCGACCCAGACAGGATGAATTGCGGATAGAGATCAGCCAAAGCGATCCCCACCTGCGCCGACTGCGTGGCTGCCGCAAGTTCGGCGGCGCGGACGTCGGGCCGCCGCCGTAGCAATTCGGCGGGGACTCCCACAGCTACGTTGCTGCGTCCTGTTGGAATGCGACCCGAGTTTCCGATCAAGCCCGCCATCTGAGACGGCGTTTTTCCCAACAGAACCGCAAGCGCGTTCTTGGCCTGTTGGATATCGCTTTCCAACTCGGGCACCAGCGCTTTGGTGTTGTTGAGCAGTGCGGTTGATTCCTGCACATCCAGCTCGGTCGTCACGCCGTTGTTAAAGCGTAACTGGGTGAGGTCTGCCGATTCCTGCTGGATCGTGATGTTCTCCCGCGCGATGCGCAGAGCCTCCTGCAAGGAGCGGATGTTGATATAGAGCGCTGCAACGTCCCCGGTAAGCGTGACTAGAGCGTCGTCATAATTGGCGACCTGTAGTGCAAGGTTAGACCGTGCGGCCTGTACGCCGCGACGTTGTTGGCCCCAAACGTCTAGCTCCCATTGCGCATCAAAACCCACTTGCGAGGTTGAGAATTCGGTGTCCAAAGGGATGATACGCCGGATATCCGAAATCGGCCCAAGGTTGTCGCTGATCTGTCGGCGTTGCAGCGAGCCGCCCACGGCTTGTGATTGCGGGTAAAGCTCACCAAATGCGATGCCAAGCTGCGCGCGGGCCTGCAGTACGCGGGCACCGGCGACCTGCAAGGTCAGGTTTTGCGCATAGGCTTCGGCGATTAGTTTGTTCAGCGTCGGATCGTTGAATGTCTCCCACCAGCGCACAACGGGGGCGCTGCGCGAGGTCAGGCCGCTTTGACCCGCGCTGGGGTTGTTGACCTCCATCCATTGCTTCACGACCGGTGAGTTTGGGCGTACGAAATCTGGCCCAACCGGCGTACAGGCGGCGAGGGTGGCAGCGCAAAGGGCGGTGCCCAACAACCGGCGGAGTGTCATCGTACGCATCCTCAGATATCCAGTGGCCGGATGAAGTTGGCGAAGGAATAGAGGCGGATATTGATGCGCCTCAGAAATTCAAAGCTTTTTCCCATGCCTGTGTAAATCGCCACCGCAGCGTGGCCACCTGCAGGAAAAGTATGCCCCTCAGGCACATCGACCGAGATCTGAACAGCGATCCGACCGGGCAGTTTTGGCAGCTCAAAGCCGGGCAGGCGGCCTGAGGGCAGGTATTGGCCTTGACGTGTGGCCCACCAGACGGCTTCGACCTTGCCGGTCAGAATTTCTCCGGGGTACAGGTCCAGCGCAACTTCAACCGGTTGGCCGACTTCTACGAATTTGAGGTTTTGCTGTCGGAAGGTGGCCAGAATATAGGGGTCTTCTTCGGTGACAAAGCTGGCAATGGCACCCAGACGAATTTCTCCCACAACCATCCCCGGGCGGGCCTGTTGCGAAACGATCATGCCATTTTCAGGGGCGTAGATCGTTGTGTTTTCAAGAAAGTACTCTGCTTCGGCCAGTTGGGCCTCAGCTTCCAGAATGCCGGTATTCACCCCGTCGATCTGTGAATCCAACGCGAGGTTGGCCTTTTCCAGATTGGCCTGAGCCTCTTTGATTTTCGCCTGATCTTCCGCGACCTGTTCGTTCCAGCGATCTAGTTCGTCCTGACGTGCCCCACCAGCCGGAACAAGGTTTTCGTATCGCGCCTGTTCCGTTTGGGCATACGCCAATTGCGCATTTGCACGCTCAACCGCCTCGCTTGCAGCTATGACGTC
Source organism: Ruegeria sp. YTSA064 (assembly GCF_059610325.1). Lineage (NCBI taxonomy): Bacteria > Pseudomonadati > Pseudomonadota > Alphaproteobacteria > Rhodobacterales > Roseobacteraceae > Ruegeria > Ruegeria sp. YTSA064. Next base: position 126,508 of record NZ_JBXWNK010000001.1, on the reverse strand, counting down.
CTGTTCGAGAATTTTCGCGTTTTGCTGCGCCGCCACCAGTTGCGCATTTGCCTTGTCCACGGCCAGCGAAAACACCGTGTCGTCGAACTTATACAGCGGATCGCCCTTCGTGACCCATGTGTTGGGCTCTACCAGAACCTCGGACAGGATTGTGGGCTGTGTCAGGCGCGGTACGATCTGGATGGTGGACCGCACGACGTGACTGTCGACTGAGAAGGGCTGAAAGAACCGCAGCGCGACCAAAAAGATCAGCAGCAGATGCGCGCCGACCCAGAACGAGACGATCCCCCACATGATGTTGAATTTCAGCCACTCCATCTTGAAGAAGATGAACCAGACAAAAATGATGTAGAACAGCGTGATGCCAAGGGCGACAAACATGAGTGCTGAATTCCTTTGGCTTTAGGCTTGCTTGGTTTCGTCGGTGTCCAGCGGGTCCTGGTATTCTGGTTTGATGGTGCCGCCAAGACGCTTGATCTCATCCCGGATCGCTTTGCGTTCTTCATCAGGACCACGGCGCATGTCGACTGTCACCCCGTCATGGAACGCCCAGATAAAGGCATGCACCCACGGGACTATAGCCAAAAAACCCATCCATCCCATGATCTTGACGGCTTCGGCGTGCGGGTGGTTGCGTTTGATCGCAATCCGTCCGGGCAGGCCCATGAGGAACAGAAACAACGCCATCACCGCTGCCAACAGCAGAATAAGCGCCACGAATGTCAAATAGTCATAGTAGCCTAGCGGCTGCCCCAAAAGTCCCATGCTCGCGCCTCCTGTTGGGAAGGTTGTGCCATCCTCAGTTGTTGTTGCCCAGTTCGTCAATCAATTTGTAACTGGTCGGCGGGTCCGCACAAATGGTTGGGCCACATTCGATCAGGGTCGAGATCGCGTTTAGCCCTGCCAGAACCAACAATGTGAAAAAGGCAGCCTTGGCCAACCCGCTTCCTCCGAAACGCGGGCCTTGTTGCGCGTCACTGACATATTGCCTGTCAAACATCAGCATGATCGCCGTTCCCAGAAGGACTAGAAAAAAGCAGATGGCGGCCCAGGTGTAGTAGTGCAGTCCTAGAACGGGAGAGCCATAGTGGCCCGTGCCTGGTACGATATGCAGCAGGATTTGACGGATCGAAACGCTGCCTCCGTAAAGTGCGGCAAGCAGCATCAGCGCATAGTGACGCGCGCGCGCTCGGTAGAGCAGGTTCAGCCCAAGTCCAACGCCGACGGCGACAAAGCCGACCCTCTGCAACAAACAAAGCGGGCAGGGCAACTCGTTCAGCGAAAACTGATAGGCGTAGGCCAATACCAGTACAAGGCTGACAGCAAATGCGCCAACGGCATTCAGGGTACGAGACAGTTCAGGTGTCATTGAATCGCTCCCTACAACTGAATGGTCAGCGTGCTGGTGGCATGGAATTTCAGCCAATAGACGCTCAACGCCAGAGTGATCAGAAACAGGGCCATTCCGGCGTTTGTCCGGCCAAAGTAATTTAATCCCATTGTGACTGTAAGTAACGAAAATAAAAGCGCGATCATGGTCCGCTGCCGCCCCCCTTGCGCCAATTGCAATTGATCACGACTTTGTCATCTGGATTGTGGTCTGGCAAGCAAAGACAACCGAAAGGCGCAGTGGAGGGCTATTTGCATTCCATAATTTGCGTTTGCCAGTCATTGCATTTCCGGGCCAGCGTTTCAGGAAAGTCAGAATCTGTATAAACCGTATCAATATCCGCCAGCGACGCTATGCGCGCAGGTGCGGTTCTGCGGAACTTGGAATTGTCAGCGACGAGGCTGATCTGCCGTGCCTGTTCAATGATTGTTTGGCTGACCAGTACTTCCTGTAGGTCAAAATCCATCAAATCTCCGTCCAAATCCAAGGCCGAGCACCCAATTATGGCGTGATCAAATTTGAATTGTCGGATGGTTGAAACTGCCAGATTGCCTACCAGCCCGCTATCCGATCGGCGCAGAACACCACCTGCAACGACAATCTGACAATCCGGGTTCTCTACAAGGATATTGGCCACGTTCATGTTGTTGGTTACGACCATCAGGTTCTTGTGGTCGAGCAATTGTCGTGCGACGGCCTCGGTCGAGGTGCCGATATTCATAAAGATCGAGCTGCCTTCCGGAATATCAGCTGCGCAGCGTTCGGCGATGCGAATCTTGGCCTCATGGTTCAGGGCACGCCGGTCTTCGTAACCAATATTGGACACGCCCGAACGCAGAACGGCCCCTCCGTGCACCCTGTCCAGTTTTCCTGCATCTGATAGCTCGGACAGGTCGCGGCGGATGGTCTGAACCGTCACCTGAAAGCGTTCGGCCAGTCCGTCGACGGTAACGCGACCTTCTACATTGGCGATTTCAAGAATGTCTGATTGACGGAAGGATAGTGACATAGATCAGCTCTGCGCTTGGGATAGTTCGTTTTTGTTCTATTTTTTGAAACTGACAAGACTTATTGTGCAGTTATTGCAAAAATTTCGAGAATTTTGATCGCAAGCGAACATTTACGAAAAGTTATGTTGACGATACGAAGTGTTGTGATGCTAATGCCATCGAAACTGCCACTTTTGGGGAATCGTTTGGATATGTCATCAGACAGCAGTCAGGTAACCGATCTTTTCATAATCGGTGGCGGCATCAACGGGTGCGGAATTGCAAGGGACGCTGCGGGGCGGGGATTGTCTGTCACTTTGGCAGAGATGAACGATCTGGCGTCTGCCACCTCCTCGGCGTCGACCAAACTGTTCCATGGTGGGCTAAGGTATTTGGAATTTTTTGAGTTCCGTTTGGTCCGCGAAGCTCTGATAGAGCGGGAAACGCTGCTGCGCGCGATGCCGCATATCAGTTGGCCGATGCGTTTCGTGTTACCGTATCACGCCGATATGCGTTTTGATTCTGAGACGCCAACCTCGCGATTGCTGAGTACGGTGATGCCATGGATGCGTGGGCGACGCCCGGCCTGGCTGATCCGGTTGGGTTTGTTTTTGTACGATAATCTTGGCGGCCGCAAAATCCTGCCGGGAACGCGCGCGTTGAACCTGCGCTCTGTGCCTGAGGGCGCGCCTTTGCAAGACAAGTTCGAAACAGCCTACGAATACTCGGATTGCTGGGTCGAAGATTCTCGGCTGGTGGTTCTGAACGCCCGTGACGCTGAGGCAAGGGGCGCGAAGATCAGGGTTCGGACCGAAGTTCTTGCGGCCAGGCGTGTTGATGACATGTGGCATATCACGATCCGTGATCAGCAGAGCGGTGAGACTGAGACAATTCTGGCAAAGATGTTGATCAATGCAGGTGGCCCGTGGGTGGGCGATATCATTCAGACCAAGATCCACATAAATTCACGCGAAGGGGTCCGGTTGGTACGGGGCAGTCATATCGTGACGCCCAAACTGTTTGATCACGACAAATGCTACTTCTTTCAGGGTGAGGATGGGCGCATCATCTTTGCCATTCCTTACGAGCAGGATTTCACCCTGATTGGCACCACAGATCAGGATCATTCTGATCCATCGGAGCGGCCAGTTTGCACCGAGGCCGAGCAGGAGTACTTATGCGCATTTGCCACGAAGTATTTTAAGAAACCGGTGACACGTGCTGATATCGTCTGGACCTATTCCGGCGTGCGTCCACTTTATGATGACGGCGCAAGCAGCGCCACCGCAGCGACCCGAGACTATACGCTGAAGGTTGATGCCACAGGCGGCGCTCCGGTTCTGAATGTCTTTGGCGGCAAAATCACCACATACCGGCGCCTCGCGGAAAGCGCGTTGGAGAAGATCGGAGAGTACTTCCCAGATCTTGCAGGGCCTTGGACGGCCGGGGTAGCGCTGCCCGGAGGAGATTTCCCCGTTGATGGTGCGCCAGATTTAATCCGGCAGGTGCAGACGGATTATCCTTTCCTCACCGAAGCTTGGGCGCATCGGCTGGTCCGAGCGTACGGCACCGAAGCTTGGGACATTCTGGGGGCGGCCAAAGATCAGACCGATTTGGGCGAGGATTTTGGGGCGACCCTGACCGAGACCGAACTTGTCTGGTTGATGGACAAGGAATACGCGCGCACCGCCGAGGACGTTATATGGCGCCGCAACAAATTGGGTCTACGACTAAGCCCCGAGCAGATTGATCGGCTCGATGACTGGATGACAAATCGGTAACGCAACAACCAGTCGCTTCACACGAAAAAAACGCCCCGCTGTTCTGCGGGGCGTATTCGTTTTATTGCCGTTTTTACGCGGTTTCCTCTGACGGTCCTGGATCATTCTTGCTCCCTTTGATCCACTCTCGCATGCTTTGCATAACGGCATAGAGGACGGGAACCAGAATGACGCCGAACAGTGTCGCAGCAAGCATACCGCCAAATACGGCCACACCAATGGCCTTCTGACTTGCCGCCCCGGCACCATTTGCCGCCAGCAATGGAACCACGCCCAGCAGGAAGGACAACGCGGTCATCATCACGGCGCGGAAACGCTGGAAGGCAGCTTCGACCGCGGCGTCTTTAACGGACAGCCCCTTGGCCCTTTGTTCCATCGCAAATTCGACGATGAGAATCCCGTTCTTTGACGCAAGCCCGACCAGCATGATCATCCCGATCTGCGTGTAGAGGTTGATGTCGCTGCCCACGATTGCCACCGCTGCGACGGCACCGAACAAGGCAACGGTCACCGACATCAGGATCGAAACGGGCATCGTCCAACTTTCATATTGGCCGACAAGGAACAGGTATCCGAACAAGATCGCCAGCCCGAGGATCACGACAACCAAGTTGCCCGACGCCAGCTGCTGCTGCGCGGTCCCTGTCCATTCAAAGGCGTAACCGGGGGGCAGGGCGGTCGCCGATTCTTCGGTCATAGCGGTGATGGCGTCACCGGTTGACAGTCCGGCCGCTGGAACTGCGGTCACAGTCGCAGAACGGAACAGATTGTGCCGTTTCAGCAGAACCGGGCCCAGTACGTTCTCGACGTCGATCAATGTGCCCAACGGCACCATCTCGCCTTTGGTGGAGCGTACATAGAGGTCCGAGATATCCTCGACCTTGTTCCGGTACGAGCCTTCGGCCTGGATCATTACGCGGTAAACACGACCAAACAGGTTAAAGTCGTTTACGTAATATGAACCAAGCTGCGCCTGCATGGTCTGGAAGATCTCGGCTACCGAGACCTGCAGCGTCTTGGCTTTTTCCCGGTCTAGATCAACGAAAAGCTGCGGGACGTTTGCGCGGAAAGTGGTGTAGGCCTGTGCGATTTCAGGCCTCTGGTTCGCGGCATAGACATATGAGCCCACTGCTGACGCCAGATCCTGCGGCGATCCGCCTCCGGTTTGCTGTACCTCCATTTCCACGCCAGCGGACATGCCCAAGCCCTGAATGGGCGGCGGGTTGAAGGCCACAATCGACGCTGCAGATTCCTGGTTTGCAATCGCCAGAACCTTGCCCAGAATGGCATCGGCGCTCAGATCAGGTTCTTGCCGCTCCTCCCAGTTGGTAAGGTTGACGAAAATGGCCGCTCCGTTTGTCGTCGTGCCGTTCAGCAGCGAGAACCCGTTTACCAGTACGGTGCTCGCGACACCGGGGATCTCTTGAATCTGCGCATCCAGACGTGCCGAGACAGTTTCGGTGCGTTCCAGCGTTGCGGCGTCGGGCAGTTGGATGTCGACAAACAGATAGCCATTATCCTCAAGCGGAATAAACCCTTTCGAGGTGACACCCATGATGGACCCTGTACCGGCAGCGAAGGCCGCGATGATGCCCAGTGAAATCACCGGCAGGATCAGCAATTTTCGTACGATTGCGGTATATCCGTTGCGCATCGAACCGATGAACCCTTCGAACATAGCCAGCAACCCGGTTGGGGGACCAGAGCGTGCCTTCAGAACCAATCCACACAAGGCCGGAGACAATGTCAGGGCGTTGATCGATGAGATCACGACAGCGGTCGAGATCGTGACCGCGAACTGAGAATAAAGCCGCCCTGAAATACCAGGCATAAAGGTGACGGGTACGAACACTGCCAGCAAAACCAGGGTTGTCGCAATCACCGGACCGGTGATTTGGCCCATCGCTTTGCGTGTCGCTTCGGCAGGAAGCAGCCCCTCATCCGCGATGATACGCTCGACATTTTCAACTACGACAATGGCGTCATCCACCACGATGCCGATGGCTAGCACCAGCGCAAATAGTGAGATCGTGTTGAGCGACATGCCGAATGCCAGAAGGAATGCGAATGTTCCAATCAGTGAGACGGGAATTGCCACCGCGGGAATAATAGTCGCGCGCCAACTGCCAAGGAATATGAACACGACCGTAATCACGAGTATGAATGTCAGGATCAGTGTTGACACCACGTCATTGAGCGATTGTTCCACAAAGTCTGTCGTGTTGAACGGAACGGCATATTCTACATCCGACGGAAAGGCTCGGGACAGACGGTCTAGCTCGGCTTCAACACGTTCGGAAACCGCAAGCGCGTTCGCGCCGGGGGCCTGATAGATACCGATAACCGTTGCCGGAACGCTTTGAAAATAACCCGAAGCTGAATAAAACTGCGCACCAAGCTCTGTGCGAGCGATGTCTTTGACACGTACAATCGCGCCTGCATCCCCGGTGCGGATAACGATATCTCCGAACTCATCAGCAGAGGTCAGGCGGCCTTTGGTCTTGATCGTGTATTGAAAGGTTTGCCCTTCTGGAACAGGCGGTGATCCAATCGATCCAGCCGATACTTCGATATTCTGCTCGCGGATTGCGTTTATGACATCACCCGGAGTGATCGACAGCGCGGCCATCTTATCCGGATCCATCCATATCCGCATCGCGTATTCCAGATTGGTCAGAACATCCGCCTTACCTACGCCCTGAACGCGTGCCAGCGCGTCTTTCAGGTTGATCGAGGCATAGTTCGAAAGAAACACGCTGTCATACGTGCCATTGGGCGAGGTCAGCGTGACCAGCAGCAGCATGTTTGTTGACGCTTTTTGGGTTACCACGCCCGATGAGGTCACTTCGCTCGGCAACGAGGCCATGGCCTGCGCGACGCGGTTCTGCACATTGACCGATGCAATATCGGGATCGGTGCCAACTTCAAACGTTACATTCAGAGAATAAGAACCGTTATCTGACGAAGTTGACGTCATATAGATCATGTCGTCCACGCCGTTGACCTGCGCCTCGATTGGCGCGGCTACAGTGTTCTCGACAGTTTCGGCATTCGCGCCGGTATAGGTGGCGGTTACACTGACAACCGGAGGCGTGATATCAGGGAATTGCGCAACCGGCAGAACCATATAACCGATCCCGCCCAAGATGGTCAGGACCAGCGAAATTACAAGCGCCAGCTTGGGCCGGCTGATGAACAGGGCAGAGAACATCTGTTATTCTCCTGGCTGCTCAGAGGCGACAACGGCATCGACGGCGACGCCGGGACGAACGCGCTGCAGACCTTCGACGATCACACTTTCGCCCTCACGCAGACCATCCGTTACGATAATGGCCGAGTCGACGGGGTCTCCGGTTGTGATGTAGCGCTGCTCTACCATTTGTTTGTCATTGACGACCAAAACGAATTCCCCGCGTTGGTCACGTTGCAGGGCCGCTTGAGGGATCAAGACCTGCAGCGTTGGCTCCAACGCTTCGATCTGGACGTTTACGAACGCGCCATCGACAAGCAGACGTTTGGCATTTTCGAACTGAGCTGTGAGGGTGATCGCACCAGTCAACGGGTCAATGCGGTTATCTACAAAAATGATTTCGCCTGTCTCATCCAGTGCGGTTCCATTCGGCAAGGTCACATGGACGTTTGGACTTTTGTTGCTTTCTGCCAGGGTCGCTGGATCTTCACCAATTTGTTCAAGAACCGAGGTGAACTGTTTCTCGTTCAATGAAAAATTCACGTAGATGGGGGCCTCGCTAACCAGCGTGACGAGGGGTGGATTATTGGGGCCGACGACGTCGCCAACACTAATTTCGACCCGACCGATCCGACCAGAAAATGGCGCGTGAATCTGGGTATAGCTGAGATCAAGCTCGGCCTGCTGGATGGCCGCATTCGCAGCTTTTACCTCGGCTTCCGCAACCAATTCGTTGGCACGTGCGATATCACGTTCGGATTCGGGTGTGGCGTCTCGCTTGTACAGTTCTTCCTTACGTGCCAGATCGACTTTGGCCAGTTCAAGGTTGGCCTCGGCGCGGTCAAGATCAGCTTTGCGCGCTTCCAGAGTTGCTTGGTAAAGGTCTGGTTCGATCGTGAACAGCAAGTCATCTTTAGACACGGGGGCGCCGTCATCTACGTTCTGACTGTCCAGAAACCCGCTGACGCGCGCGACGATGTCGACCTTGTCGATGGCCTCGGCCCGCCCAATAAACGTCGCCTGATCAGTAATCTCTTCTGTATAGGCCGCCGCGATCGAGACCTTTGGCGCGGGGGCGTCTGACTGATCCTGTGCCGTAACTGAGTGCGGAAGGATGGACCATGCGATTACAGCGAGAGATGCGCCTATTGTCCTGAAGTATCCGCGACGGCGGTATGTGGGCTTTTTAAATACAAAGGACATGATGACGCCTCGTTCAAACTAAAGATAATGCGCCCGGGCATCAGATATGCGCGGACGAGTCGAGTGATGTTTCAGGCAGGATGGCGGGTTTGGCGCAGTTTCTCAAGCATGTTGAGACTTCTTGCGAAGTTCAGATGGTAAAGAATTTCTTTCCAATTGGCAGACTTAGCTTGCGCCAACAGCAAATTTGCAGAGGAAAGGGCATCTTTTTAGGGCCAGTGGGTCCCCTGGATAAAACACGACAGAGGATTGCTCAGCGCTCTGCTGCTGCATTCACAGATGAAGATTTGTTGTTATTTACGCGTCCCGGCGAAGCGATTCTGCCAGTCTTCACGTTGCTCATCTGTTACCTTGGCGAACAGCACATCTGGAACCGAGAAGTCGTGGTCTGCGGGCAGGGCACGCAGTGCGGCGTCGACCTCATCGGGCCAGCTAGTGTCCAGCGTGTTCATCGCGCTGAGCATTTTTGCCGAAGTTTCGGGAATAAACGGCGCGCTCAGAACCGCATAGAGTCGGATCAAGTTCAGCCCCAGCCTGACTTGAACCGCAGCAAGCGCCGGGTCTTCCTTGAAGGTTGACCAGGGAGCCGCAGCCTGCAGGTATTCGTTGCCCGCGACCCAGATCGCCCGCAACTCCTGCGCAGATTTACGCACTTCCATTGCTTCCATGTGGCCCTCATAGGCGCGGATGCGTCGGGTCAGTTCAGCGATAAGCGTTTGCTCATGCTCACCATATTCACCATCACCCGGAACGGTCTCACCGTACTTGGAGCGGCAGAACTTGGTGATCCGGCTGACAAAGTTGCCCAGAACGTCAGCGAGGTCCTTGTTGACCGATTGCTGGAAGTTTTCCCAGGTGAACTCGCTGTCGCTGCTTTCCGGCGCATGGCTTAGCAGCCACCAGCGCCAGTAGTCGGCAGGCAGAAGCTCCAGCGCCTGATCCATGAACACGCCGCGCCCTTGTGAGGTCGAGAACTGGCCGCCGTCATAGTTCAGATAGTTGAAAGATTTCAGGTGATCGACCATCTTCCACGGCTCGCCTGATCCCAGAATGGTAGCCGGGAAGCTGAGCGTGTGGAACGGCACATTGTCTTTGCCCATGAACTGGACGTACCGCACGTCATCCGCGCCTTTGTCGGTGCGCCACCATCGCTCCCACTCGGCATCGGACTTACCGTTGGCATCCGCCCATTCCTTTGCGCAGGCGATGTATTCGATGGGCGCGTCGAACCAGACGTAGAAGACCTTGCCTTCCATTCCAGGCCAGTCCTGATCGCCTTTCTTAACCGGCACACCCCAATCCAGATCGCGGGTGATGCCGCGGTCCTGCAGACCGTCGCCATCATGCAACCATTTCTTGGCAATCGAGGTGGTCAGGATCGGCCAGTCTAACTTGCTGTCAATCCACGCATCCAACTGATTCTTCATAGCGGATTGGCGCAGATAGAGATGTTTGGTCTCGCGCACCTCTAAATCAGTCGAACCGGAAATCGCTGAGCGGGGCTCGATCAGGTCGGTCGGGTCCAACTGCTTGGTGCAATTCTCGCACTGATCACCACGCGCGCGATCATAGCCGCAATTGGGGCATGTACCCTCGATATAACGGTCAGGTAGAAACCTGCCGTCGGCGTTTGAATAAACCTGCTTCTCGCTCACCTCACGGATCAGCCCGGCCTCATCCAGTTTGCCTGCGAAGTGCTGTGTAAGGTTACGGTTCTGATCGCTGGATGAACGGCCAAAGTGGTCAAAACTCAGACCAAAGCGTTTGGCGATGTCTGCCTGCACCGCATACATATCGGCGCAGTACTCCGCGACGGGTTTACTCGCTTTCGCCGCAGCAAGTTCCGCCGGAGTGCCGTGTTCGTCGGTTGCGCACAGGAACATGACCTCATTCCCCCGACCACGCAGATAGCGCGCGTAAAGATCGGCGGGTAACTGCGAGCCGATCAGATTGCCGAGGTGTTTGATCCCGTTGATATAAGGGATCGCCGAGGTGATGAGAATCCGAGCCATTTTGCGTTTCCAGATAACTGTCTGCGCGCCCGTCTACAGTATGTCGGCGGTTAGCAAAAGGCCGGGTTTTGCGACTCTGTGTATTTCACACTGAAATCGCGCTTAGTGCTTTTCACGCGAACCTTTGAGCAATCTGCCAATCGTAAACGAAGTACGCGGCGCATAGACGTAATTTGTCCGTTCGTCGGGCGTTGGGCGCGAGCGCATGCGGGCAAGGCCGAACACGATCAGGAATGCATGACCCAGAGCCACGAATGCAAACAGGGCACCAGGGCCGAACTGTTGGATCAACGTTGATGAGATGTAGGGTGATGCAATCGCCCCCAGCGCGTACCAAAACATCAGCGCTGCGGCCAGTTCCACGCGTTGTTCGGTAGTGGCAAAGTCATTTGCGTGGGCTGATGAAACCGAGAAGATCGGGAATGTGGTCAGGCCGAAAAAGCCCGCCGTCAGCATGACGCCGACGGTGCCGGTTCCACTGGCCAACATTGTGATACCGCAACTTAAGACCGCTGCGGCCGATAACCAGATCAACACCCAGCGTCGGTCATATTTGTCGGCCAGCCAACCCAGCGGGTACTGCGCCAGCGCGCCGCCCAGAACGAATGAGGCCAGAAAGAACGCAATCTGATCTACAGCCAGCCCCACCTCCTGACCGTAAACCGGGCCGACCATTCGAAATGAGGCCGAGCTTAGGGCCGCGACGATCACCCCGGCCACTGCAAGCGGTGAGTTTTGCCACGCCAGCCGGGGCCGTAAGCGTGGTGCGTCCGGGGTTTTGGGTTGGCTCGCGCGTGTTAGCGTCAAAGGCAGTAGCGATGCGCAGCATAAGATGGCCAGAAGATTATATGAAACATAGGATGCCGGAGGCAGAACCGCGATGATCAACTGCGCGCAAAGCGAGGCGCCCAGATCTGCGATGCGATAGCTTCCCATCACACGTCCACGTGATTCATTTGTGACCTTTGCATTTAGCCACGCCTCAATCACCGTGTAGCACCCGGCAACGCAAGTGCCCGACGCGATCCGTAGGATGGCCCAGACATAGGGGTTCTCAGTCAGCGTGTGTCCCAACAGCCCCATGGCACCCAAGGCGGTGCAAACGGCAAATGCGCGCGAGTGTCCGACGCTTCCCATCAGGCGCGGTGCCCACCAGCAGCCAATGAAAAAGCCAAGGAAATGCGAAGACCCCAACAGACCGATCTGTTCTGTCGAAAAGTTCAGTGTCAGGCCCGAGATCGCATCCAATGGCCCGACACCGCCGGTCGACAATTGCAATAGTATGACCGAAAGAAAAAGTGCGGCAAATGAAATGATCGTACGCATGATGGGGGCAGCTTGTCTTTATTGTCACGAATTGCGCGTGTCTATTCGACACCTTAGCGTCGTTTTTTGGCGTTCCTTGGCTAATCCTGTCGAATGATTTCGGCTCGGATGTTTAAACCAATCATTGGCTGTACCAGATCAGGATAGCCTGACGCACCAAATTCGTGCCGATTAAGCGCGCCCACCAGCCTTATGAATAGGGTGTCCAGATCATCCACTGCGCTGCCCGGTCTTCGATAAAGATCGGCCTTCAGCGTTACGGGACGAGTTACATCACGCACTGTCAGGTCACCCGTTACTGTCGCGCCTTCCGAGATGCGACCAGTGGGTCCAAGTTGAATTTTGGTCGTGACGAACCGAATGGTTGGATATCGGGCGGCGTTCAACACGCTGCTGCCTAACATCTGGCCGCGCGCAAAGGGTAATTTCGTACGAGCTCGGGCCACGTCCATCGCAACATCGACCCTACTGTTTTGAAGGCGTCTCGTGTCGATTAAAATCTGCGCCGACTGAACTGGCATCGTACCTGTTTGTGCTGTGCCAGACAGAGTGTAGGTAAATTCGACCGAGCGGCGCTCCGTTGCCAGAACGTACGGGGTGAGTGCTGCATGAGCGTCGCGCGCGAACGGTAGAGCCGCAAGGCCAGCGATGAGTGTGCGGCGCGTGTGATCGGTCATGCCATTGCTGTGTCGCCGCGTGGCCTTGAGCGTTTCAAGAGCATCAGCAGGATGGCGATGTTCATGCCATTCCAAACGATGCCGTTGATAAAGGCGAGTTGATAGTTGCCGGTTACATCGTAGATCCAGCCGGACATCCAGCCGCCCAGCGCCATGCCCAGAATGGTCATCATCATGACAAAACCCACACGCGCTCCGGCCTCTTGTGGCGGCATGTATTCGCGCACAACCAAAGCATAGCTTGGAACGATACCACCCTGCGCCAATCCAAACAGCATGCTGACAACGTACAGGGACACCATACCGTCGTAAGGCAGGAACAGGAACAGAGCGATGCACTGAAGGATCGAGCCGATCAAAAGGGTGGTAAGCCCTCCCAATTGGTCCGCGACCAGCCCTGAAATCACCCGGCTGACAACGCCTCCCAGCAGCATCAATGATAACATTTCAGCTCCGACCGCCGGACCGTAGCCAAGGCCGACGCAATAAGACACTATATGGACCTGCGGCATCGACATGGCCACGCAACATCCGATACCAGCCAGCCCGAGGATGTATTGCAGGGTGCGGGGTGAAAAGCCGACGCTTTGTGCTTTGATCTCTGCTGCGGCAGCTGCGGTGCTGTGCGCTTCGACCGGAACTTGGCGACGTAGGAGCAGGGACAGGGGTATGACAACGACCAATGTGATGAGGGCGAGGCTCAGATAAACCTGTTGCCATCCTTCGCGCTGCAGAATGCCCGATAACAGCGTAGGCCAGATTGCACCTGAAAGGTAGTTGCCACTGGCCACCAGCGCCACAGCAACCCCGCGCCTGCGCATGAACCAATGCGAGATATCGGCGATCAGTGGCCCAAACCCGATCGATGTTCCAAGACCCAGCAACAGATGCGCGACTGAAAGGAGGGCAATGTTCGGTGCAAGCGTGGCCAGCAAATAGCTTAATGCGCTTAATAGGGCGGCCCCGATCAGAGCCTTTGTCACGCCCAGATTATCCACCAGCTTGCCAAGCCACATGTTTCCAAAGGCAAAACCGATCATGGTGAGCGTATAGGGCATCGATGCGGCAGCTCTGCCTGCTCCAAAATCGGCCTCGATGGCGGGCATCACGACAACTACAGCCCACATACCCACATTGACCACCGTTGCGATCGCCAGAGTGATCAGCAGGCGAAGCCAGGAGTATCGGCTGTCATGGATCGGATGTGTCATGCGGGCACGCTAGGGTGCATGTTCTGCTTTGACCAGTCACAAGTTATGTGAACGTGGGTGCGTCTTCGGTTTTGATCTGTTGTAACTGCAGGCCGAAATGTGGGGCCGTCCGCGTCACGTGCCAACTGGCCGGGGGCAGGGCGCGGGCGCGGCGGCGGGTCAGGCGCCAACTGCAGGCCTCGTCCCGATAAGTCGGCTCCATATGCCAGCGCGTCTCGATCCCCTGCGCGCCGCCATCGTCAGGTGTCAGCAACAGTCCCAGAGGGGCCTGACCCGATGTGCCACCCTGTTCGGCGGCCAGATGCAACCGCCGAACAGGGGTCAGACCCGGCGGGCCGGGCAGGTCGCCGATAACCAGGGGCGCAGCACCACTGCGCAAGGCTTCTTCCATGCACCACAATAGGTCTTCGGGTTTATCAGGGCGGATCAGCAGAAACCGGGACGGGTCAGCAAAAGGTAACATGCCTTCGGGATGCAGCTGGACGACCTCCCACGCCGGGGCAATCCACATTACCGGACCCTGAGTTTGCCCCGCCACCCACAGGGCAAAACTGCGTCGAGCAGGGCCGCAGGCCTCGTGCACACGGGCCAGTTGTAGGCTGATCTGTGGGTGCAGGGCCACCCCGGGCGGGGTGCGCGCGGGCTTGCGGCCAAGAAGATGGGTGGACATGCTGATCAAACTAGCATGTTCTTACTTTGTTCTCAATTGAGGATTGCCATCAGCGCGACAAAATCAGGCGTCCGTCAGCAAACTGGATATTCGAGAACCGATGCAGATATTCCATCCCCAGCAGCGATTGATCCAGATCGCCCTCATTGATCGAGGCCGGGATATTGCGATCAGTAATCGGGCCCAGAGACAAGCTGTCCAACCGAACCGGCGCGGTGCGCACGATACCATTGGCCGTTGAGGCGCGGCCGAGATAGTTCAATTGATCCGTATCGATTCCAATTCGTTCGGCATCTTTCGGACTAATGACGATATTGCTGGCCCCGGTATCGACCAGAAAGGTCACGGCTTTGCCATTTACAAGCATCGGCAAATAGTAGTGTCCATCATACGAACGGGGCACTTCGATCCTCTGATCGGTTACGGTCAGCTGTGGGGTAGGGCTGACGGTCGAACGGATGTCATCCCACAGCCCGACTACGGCGATAACGCCAATAAAGATGAACACCCAAGCCGCGACCTGCTGCATGGTTTTGCCCAATGACTGGCGGTTTTGAGTGAAAAACCACATCAACAGGGCGGCTCCCAGCAGAACCAGATAGGTCAATCGCCCAAAATCTTCGCCGTCCATTCAATCACCCGAATACAGTTGTCTGATGCCAATATGGTGCCTCAGGAGGCGAAACCAAAGGCTTTGAGGCCATCCAGGATGAACTGAACCGATAGTGCGGCCAGCAGCATACCCAGCAGCCGTGTCAGTACGTTCAACCCGGTTTTGCCCAAGATGCGAGCAATCAGACCTCCGGCCAGAAAGAACACAAAAACAACCAGCATGACGCCCAGCATGACGGCACAGGCGGCTGCGATCCCCTGAATGCCGGGGTTTTGTCCTGCCAATAGAATGATGGTTGCAATCGACCCGGGGCCTGCGATCAACGGAATGGCCAACGGGAACACCGACGGGTCAGGATGCTCTTCCTCTTCTGCACGGTTCTCACGCCGCTTGTTGCGCCGCTCGAACAGCATGTCGAGCGCTGTCAGGAACAACAATGCGCCGCCGGCCACTTTGAACGCAGGCATCGAGATACCAATAAAGCCCAGAACCGCCTCACCAAACGCGGCAAAGGCGATCAGGATGAAAACGGCGGTCAAGCAACTGCGAATGGCAATCTTACGGCGCGTTGCGGCATCCATGTCCTGTGTCAAAGCAACAAAGACCGGCGTAGTGCCGAACGGGTCGATCACCACGAACATCGTGGTGAAAGCAGTTACGAAAAAGGCCATGTCGATCATGCTGCGCTCTCTGCCTGTTCCAAGCGTTCTGCGGCGGCAACCCAAAGGGCCTCAGCTTTTTGCATGGCCTCGACCACCTCGGCGAACTTGCGGTTCCAGGTTTCCAGATCGTTGATCCGGTCGTCTTTATAGAGCTCCGGATCCGCCAGCTTGGCCGATAGCTTGTCGTGCATATCCGTGAGTTTCTTGACCCGATCTTCACATTTGCGCAGATCCGCGCGTAGGGCCAATACCGTCTCGCGTGATGCACGTTTGGGTTTGGCGGTCTGTGGTTTCACTTTGACCGGTTTTTCGCGGGCCAAAAGAAGGGCGCGATAGGCCTCAAGGTCGCCATCGAACGGTTTGACGGTGCCATCAGAGACCAACCAAAGCCGGTCGGCGACCAGCGACAGCAGGTGCATGTCGTGGCTGACCAAGATAACCGCGCCGGAATAGGCAGTCAGCGCCTCAACCAACGCCTCACGGCTTTCGATGTCCAGGTGGTTGGTCGGTTCGTCGAGGATCAACATGTGCGGCGCGTCGATGGTCGCGAGCAGCAGCGACAAACGCGCCTTTTGTCCGCCCGACAGGCGACCGACCAGCGTTTCCGCCTGATCCGAATTCAACCCGAACCCCGCCAGGCGCGAGCGCCACTTGCCGGGTGCCTCATTCGGGCGCAGGCGGCGCAGGTGATCCAAAGGCGTTTCGTCCACATGCAGCTCATCCACCTGATGCTGTGCGAAATAGCCGATGCGCAGCTTGGAACTGCGGGTCATTTTTCCCGCCATCAGGGGCAGTCGGTCGGACAGCAGTTTCGAAAGGGTCGACTTGCCTTGACCGTTCTTGCCCAGCAAAGCGATGCGATCGTCCTGATCAATGCGTAGGTTCAGTCGTCGCAGAACCTCGGTCTCGCCATAGCCAGTCACACCGCCCTCAAGCTGGATGATCGGGGGCGACAGCTCTTCCGGCTCGGGGAAGGAAAAGGCGCGCAAAGCTGCCTCTTGTGGGGTTGAGACCAGCTGGATGCGCTCAATCATTTTGAGGCGGGATTGGGCCTGAACCGCCTTTGACGCTTTGTAACGGAAGCGATCCACGAAACTTTGCAAATGTGCGATGCGCGCCTTGGCTTTGGCATTCTCGGATTCTGCCTGCGCCAGACGTTCGGCGCGGCGTTCAGCAAACTTGTCGTAGGGAACCGCATAATATGTCAGCTTGCGGTCTTCGAGATGCAGAATTGAGCCCACCGCACGATTTAGAAGCCCACGGTCGTGGCTGATGATGATGACAGTATGCGGGTATTTCGCCAGATAGCTTTCCAGCCACAGCGCACCTTCGAGGTCCAGATAGTTGGTCGGTTCGTCCAGCAGCAGCAGATCGGGCTGTGAAAACAGCACTGCCGCCAGCGCCACGCGCATCCGCCAGCCGCCCGAGAAATCAGAACAGGGCTTCAGCTGATCTTCATCGTCAAAGCCCAGTCCTTTGAGGATCGAGGCCGCGCGCGCATCAGCCGACCAAGCGTCGATATCAGTCAGACGTGTTTGAATCTCGGCAATCCGATCCGGGTCGGTCGCGCTGTCAGCTTCGGCCATCAATGAACTTCGTTCGACATCCGCTGCCAGAACGGTGTTGATCAGCGAGACATCCGACGACGGCACCTCCTGCGCCACGCCGCCGATCCGCGCGCGTTTCGGTAACGAGATATTGCCTGATTCCAGCGACAGCTCACCACGGATCAACCGGAAGAGCGTCGTCTTTCCGGTACCATTGCGCCCGACAAGGCCGACCTTGTGGCCGTCGGGAATGGTCGCGCTGGCCCCGTCGAACAGGGGACGGCCTTCAACTGCATAATTTATATTCTCAATCCGTAGCATGAGGCGCTCTTATCAGAGCATCAAAGACGCCGCCAGAGGTCACCATGTTCAAGCCAGAAGCAATGTGTTAGCGCTGTTCCGGTTCGTCTTCCAAACGGTTTCGATATGCGTCCGGCTCAATCACCTCCGACCCTGATAACGCTGATCTTTGCAACGGCACTCTCGGTTCTGACACTGAACATGTTCCTGCCGTCGCTGGCGCATATGAGCGAAGATTTTGGTGTGGATTATGGCCTGATGAACGTATCTGTGGCCGGGTATCTATGTGTCTCGGCAGCCTTGCAGTTGATCGTCGGGCCGCTTTCAGATCGTTACGGGCGTCGGCCGGTTCTGCTGATCGCGATGACAATATTTGTTGTCGCATCAATCGGGTGCGTGTTGGCAGACTCGATCTGGGCATTCCTTGCATTTCGGATGGTTCAGGCGGCGGTGGTGGCCGGGCCGGTTCTGTCGAGCGCTTCGATCCGCGACCGATATCCCCCAAATGAAGCAGCCAGCAAACTGGGCTATGTCGCGATGGCGATGGCTCTGGCACCGATGCTTGGACCGATGCTGGGCGGCGCGCTGGACATGCTGTTCGGTTGGCGCGCCGGGTTCGTAATGTATTCGCTGCTTGGGGCAGGGGTACTACTGCTGTTGTGGTTCGACATGGGTGAAACCAACACCAATCGCTCGTCGACTTTCGCTGCGCAGATGCGCGAATACCCGCATCTGTTTCGCGCACGCAGGTTCTGGGGCTATGCCTTATGCGCTGCGTTCTCCATCGGTGGTTTTTTCAGTTTCATCACCGGCGCACCGCTAGTCGCTGCGGCCTGGTTCGATCTGAGCCCCGCAATGCTGGGCCTTGGGATCGGGATTATCACGGGCGGTTTTATGGTCGGCAATTTTGTCACCGGGCGCATCGCAAAGCGCACTCAACTCACCACAATGATCCTGTTCGGTCGGATCGTGGCGTCGGTTGGGCCGTTCTGCGGATTGCTGCTGTTCATCGGCAACATGGGCTCGGTCTGGGTGTTTTTCGGATCAGCTATTTGCGTGGGTTTCGGAAATGGTCTGACCAATGCAAATGCCTCGGCCGGGGTGATGTCGGTACGCCCGAAACTGGCAGGCAGTGCTGCCGGCCTGTCAGGCGCACTGATCGTGGCACTGGGTGCAGTCTTGACCATGATGACCGGGACTTTTGTGAGCCCCGAAAACGGGCCTTATCTTGTACTGAGCATGATGTGCGTCAGCAGCTTTGTTGGTTTGCTGGCAGTGCTCTATGTCCGACGGTTAGATCGTACCGACCCACTGCCTGAGGCGATCTGAGCGATAAACGATCATAACGCTTTTCATGAGACAAATACCGTGTTAGGCGGCGCGCGATGGATTTCGGCGCAGGTTTTGCGCCCTTAAGTCAAGGAGAGGCCAATATGGCACTGGAACGCACATTCTCGATCATCAAGCCCGATGCAACCCGCCGCAATCTGACTGGCAAGATCAATGCCAAGTTTGAAGAAGCTGGCCTGCGCATCGTTGCGCAAAAGCGCATCCACATGACCAAATCCCAAGCAGGCAAGTTCTACGACGTCCATGCTGAGCGTCCGTTCTATGACGAACTGTGCGAATTCATGTCGTCGGCACCGGTTGTTGTCCAGGTTCTGGAAGGCGAAGGCGCAATTGCGAAGAACCGTGAAGTTATGGGTGCGACCAACCCCGCTGATGCTGCCCCCGGCACCATCCGCGCCGAATTCGCCGAGTCGGTTGGCGAAAACTCGGTCCACGGTTCGGACGCTCCGGAAACTGCAGCGGTTGAGATCGCCTACTTCTTCTCGGGCATCGAGCTGGTCGGCTAATCTTTCGTCAGATCAAAGTTTTTGGCCGTGCCCTTGTTGGGCGCGGCATTTTTTGTTGCTTAGACAGGTTTGAGGTCACTTGCCGATACACGCACGCCAACGGCATCCAGATCTGAAATCAACTGGCTTTCAGGCGCCCGACTGGTGCTGGCCTTGATCGCATCGAACCGTTCACGCAATGCCTTCTTTTCCTCGCCTTTACAGTCATTCCATGGGCGCCCTTGCAAGCCCATGACTAAGACATAATAGCCGATGAAATGCGGGCGGGTTCCAGCTTGCAACAGGCGAGCATATGCCTCATCAGCACCAAGATCGCGCAACTCCTGAGCTGTCATAATTCCCGCCTGTGTGCAGGCTTGTTCGAACGCTGGGCCAAGATTGCGGATTGATGAAATCGGGTCAGACATGTCTTGTCTTATCCGGTCCGACGTGGCCTGTCATCCGACAAGGTTGTTTGCTGCAGTCTATTCCGCTACCCAAACGTCAGGGGGGCGAAGCATGAACGACATAAGCCTAAAGAATCTTGCGCAAAATCTGGACCTGACAAACCCACCTGAGGGGTTTGTCGATGACCCATTTCCCTTTTACGATGCTTTGCTCGAATACGCACCGATACTGCGTCAACCAGATGGTTCCGTACTGTTGTCTCGTCATGCAGATCTGGATGCGATTTATCGCAACACGACGCTCTATTCTTCGGACAAAGAGGCAGCGTTTGGTCCGAAATTTGGAGTTGGCTCGCCGTTGTTCGAGCATCACACAACGTCGCTGGTGTTCTCTGACCCGCCGCTCCACACACGGGTGCGCAAAATCATGACCTCGGCCCTGACGCCGCGCGCAATTGCGCGGATGGAGCCGGGTCTGATCGAAACTGTTGATGTATTGCTCGACGACATGGAAGGCAAAGCACAGGTGGATCTGATTGAGGATTTTGCATCGACGATTCCGATCCAGATCATTGGTAATCTGCTGGACGTCCCTATGGATGAACGTGCACCGCTAAGGGATTGGTCTTTAGCTATTCTTGGTGCTTTGGAACCCGCTTTGACGGACACTCAGCTGGAAATAGGCCACAGCGCGGTATGTGAGTTCAAAGCCTACCTTCAGGACCTCGTTGCCCGTCGCCGTGCAAAACCGGGTGATCCTGAGATTGATGTTTTGACCCGCCTGATCCGAGGTGAGGGTGCAGACGAAAAATTAAGCGAAATTGAGCTGTTACAGAATTGCATCTTCATCCTGAACGCCGGCCATGAGACCACCACCAATCTGATCGGCAATGGGTTGGCATTGCTGAACGACCACCCGGCACAACGCAAACGCCTGCTGGATAATCCTGACCTGATCGCTTCGACAGTCGAGGAGGTCTTGCGCTTTCGGTCCCCCAATCAGTTTGGCAACAGGGAAACCACGGCTGAGGTTGAGATCGGGGGACATCTGATCGTCAAAGGAACGAACCTGCACCTCTGTATCGGTGCGGCGAACCGCGATCCTGAGGTCTTTCCCGACCCGACGCGTTTTGACATCACGCGCAAACCGAACCGGCATCTGGCGTTCGCAGGCGGTCCGCATGTCTGCGTTGGCCTGACTCTTGCGCGGCTTGAAGGTCGCGTGGCGCTAGGGCGATTGCTGAACCGGTTTCCTGATTGCCAAGTTCAGGGACCTAGGGTGCGAGGTGGCCGCATTCGCTTTCACGGGTACACCTCTCTGCCTGCAGTTCTTTGATTATATTACAACGTCTTGCGGGCCGCTCTTGAATTATCAAGATTTGCGATAAAGTCTCAGAGTCGTCTCCAGTCCGGGCTTGCGGTTACGCGCCTGAAAGCTACCCCCGTGCATATGCGAGATGGCGGCTACAAGTGCGAGACCTAGCCCCGCGTTGCGTTCAGTCCGTGCGGGATCAAGTGTGACGAAGGGCATCTGCAACCGTGACAGATCGTTTTCCGGAACACCGGGGCCACGATCTCGGACGCTAAGCAATGCATAATCATCATCTTCCCGGATTTCGATGGTGATCGCAGTACCGGGAGGCGCATAGCGCATCGCGTTTTCGAGCAGGTTTGACAATGCCTGAGAGAGAAGTGGGCGGTGACCCTGGATCGGTTCGGCGTTACCAACAACTTCAAGTCGGATGTTCTGATCAGAAGCGACAGGTTCATACAGTTCAACCACATCCCCGACCAGTTGCAGCAAATTAACCTGCTCGAACTGCTCGCGCCCCAAACCGGCTTCTGCCCGCGAGATCTCGGTCAATTGGCTGAGGACGCGCAGCAGATGATCAATTTCCCCAGTCGCACGGGCCAAGTCGATATCACGGTCCTGTTCGCTTTTTCCGGGTTCGGCAAGAGACTCGACGCGCTGACGAAGTCGCGACAGGGGCGAGCGCAGGTCATGGGCGATTGAGTTGGAAGTTGTGCGCAGGTTGCTGATCAACTCTTCGATGCGATCAAGCATATTGTTCAAAGTGCCTGCAACTTGGTCGAATTCGTCACCTGTTCCGCGCAAGGGCATGCGCAGCGCCAGATCGCCTGATACGATATTGTCGGCGGTGTCGGCAATATCCTTTAGCCGCGAGAACACAAGCCGAGTTAGCAGCCAACCGGTCAACAGGCTTAGCGCAAGTGCGGTCACCAGTGCCAGGGCGACCGAGCGGAGAAGAACGCGATCAAATTGCTGTCTGGCCAGCGCATCTCGTCCAACCAGCAATCTTTCGCCACCCGGCAATCTGATGGAAGCAGCAGAAATCGGAACGTGTTGATCGGTATCCCCTTTGCGCAACTGCAGGTCGACCCACCCACTGCCCGCCGTGATTCCTTCGGGCCAATGAGATAAATTTCCTGCCAGCTTTGTACCCTGCCGACCGGTTAACAGATACAACGCATCGCGCTCGGCCGCTGTTGGCAATCGCCTCTCGATCGCAGTGATCAAACCGATCATGCCGTGCCGTTCATATTCATCCGCCAATCCGGTGAGCTCAGCCGACACGACCGAGCGCGTTTCGCCCGTAATCGTGCGGTTGGCAGTCACATAGACCATCGCAAGCACCGCCGCTGTTAGCAACGTGCTGAGAACCATACTGGCCAGAACCAGCCGCGTACGAGAATTTTTGAGCGACAGGCGCAGGTTATCCATCCGAAACCATGTAACCGGCCCCTCGGACCGTTTCAATAATCGGGTCGGCCCCGTCTTCATCGAGTTGGCGGCGAAGCTTCGAGATATGCACGTCGACTACATTGGTGTTCGGATCAAAGTGATAGTCCCACACCCCTTCTAGCAACATGGTGCGCGAGACGACTCGGTTCTTGCGCCGCAGAAAGAACTCCAGAATCTGAAATTCGCGCGGGGTTAGAGTGATTTCCCGGCCACTGCGCGTGACTTTGCGGGTCAACAAATCCATCTCAAGATCGCGGCAGGCGAGGGAAGGGGTTTCTTCTGACTCTTGTGGGCGGCGCAGCAGCGCCTCGATCCGAGCGTGGAGCTCCTGGAACGAAAATGGTTTGACCAAATAGTCGTCAGCACCAGCACGCAGGCCTTTGACGCGTTCGTCGACCGCGCTCATGGCGGTTAGCATCAGCACAGGTGTTTTTACCCCGGCCGCACGCATTGATTTGATCAGCGACAACCCGTCCAAGCCTGGCAACATTCGATCCAGCACGACTGCGTCAAATCCGCCATCGGTGGCGTGGTACAACCCTTCGCGGCCGTCTGATGCAACTTCGACAACGTACCCTTCTTCGCCAAACCCTTTGGCAATGAAGTCCCGTGTGTCTTGGTCATCTTCAACGATTAACAGGCGTCTACTCATAATCAGGGCTCCTTCACATCGGGATTTAAACACACATACTGTTTGAAAAAAACATGCCGGGTGCGATGCCGCACCCGGCTGTTCCGGCGGCGCGTGGACAATCCGCGTCGGCCAGAAATAAGCGCACCAGATTTCCCCATCATGTGGCGCGCTTAGGTGTGTGGTCAGACGATTTCGACCGCGACAAATATTTGGTTGCCGCCACGGTTGATAAGAACCAACGCTGGATCGGTCTTTTCGCTTTCCAGTGCTTCCTTCAGCGCATCCGGCGAAACCGTATCCAGATTGCCCAGCCGGACGATTACATCGCCGCGTTGCAAACCAGCTTTGGCCGCAGGGCTTTCGGGCTGGAGATCGGTGACAACAACGCCATCTACAGTTTCCGCGACGCCAACTTCTGCACGGGCGCTTTCAGTCAGCGGAGCCACGATAACGCCAAGCTTGGTGCCTTCGAACTTGTCTTCCGCCACGCTGTCAGTAGCCGCTGATGCCGCCTGATGTTGGCCGATCGTCAGCTTGATCTGTTCTTCCTTGCCGTTGCGCAGAACTGTCAATGTGCTGTCGGTGCCAACCTTGGTGGTTCCAACCAGAACAGGGAGTTCATTACTGGATTCAACGGCATCGTCGTTGAAAGTCAGGATCACGTCGCCTTGCTGCAGCACGCCATCGGCGGGGCTGTCCGGGACAACATCGGATACCAGGGCGCCGGTAGCGACATCAACTCCCATTGCTGCCGCCAATTCGGGGCTCACATTCTGAATCGAAACACCCAACCAACCGCGGCTGACTTCACCGTCATCCAGCAAATCGGCAGTGATGTGGTCGACAATATTGGATGTGACCGCAAAACCCAATCCTACCGAGCCTCCGCTAGGCGAATAGATTGCCGAGTTCACCCCGATTACTTCGCCTTCCATATTGAACAGCGGTCCACCCGAGTTACCCTTGTTGATGGCAGCATCAGTCTGGATGAACTCGGCGTAAGGACCTTCCGATATATTGCGGCCCTTCGCAGATACGATGCCAGTCGTAACAGTCGCGTTCAGACCAAACGGGTTGCCGATGGCCACCACATCTTCGCCGACGCGAATGACATCGCTGTCACCCATTTCGACGGCCTGCAAGTCTTCTCCGGCATCGATCTTGAGTACGGCAATGTCCGTTAGCGGATCGGTGCCTATGACTTCAGCTTGGAACGTACGGTCATCGCTCAGGCGGACGGTCACTTCGGTTGCGTTGTCGACGACGTGGTGATTGGTCACGATGTAACCCGCCTCGTCCAGCACGAATCCAGAGCCCAAACCCTGGCTTGGACCGCGCTGCGGCATGTTGAACCCTTCCGGGCCTCCAAAGCGTTCAAAGAATTCACCAAAGGGGTGACCTTCGAAATTGAAGTCCTGCCCCTGCGCCTGTTTTGGCGTTGCGTCTTGTTTGGCGATGATTGTCACCACCGAGGGTGAAACCGTTTCGACCAGATCAGCCAGCGCCTCGTCTGCCATTGCGGGCAGAACGGTTGTGGCCAGCATTGCCGCGCCCAGTGCGCCAGCCCCCATCCAGCTGGATGTGCTTGGAAGAAGCAGTGAGGATTTCCGGATGCTCATTTTGACTCCTGTCTGTGTTTGGCGGTTGATCCCGCGCATTCAGACAGGAGATGCCCCAGCAACCTTGGGATATCCTGAGAGAAAAATTAAGAAACCTTAATTTCGCCACGTTTCGCCGCTTTAATGACTCTGTTCGAAAGGGCTTAACAGCGAGAATCAGCTTGGGAGAATCGGGGAGAATCGGTGGATTGTTGCCGACGAAGTCAATAATTTCGGAAAAGTATTGAATTGAATCATTTTTGTTAACAAAGAAACGGCACGTGGACGGCCCGTCGAATTTCTCCCCTTAAAGTTGTATCGCGCAATCGATCTAATCTTTGAGTGCGTGTGTAGGTGTCTATGAAATAGGCGCAATGGGCGTATCGATGAACTATTAACGCTGTATTTGCTCCGAATAGAGTTAAGGAGTTGCAACCACTGGTAGAGTCTTGAGCGTTGTATTGTTGCGCAAAAGCCAAACCGTCTTCGCTCAAATTTACCATTTCTTCCAATTTTACATTGTTTGAACGCATCTGATCGGCGACATTGGTTATGCCCAAGTGAAGGGGGCCTGAGACACTAGGGGGTGTCAAAGGCACATCTCAGTCTCCACAGCGCTGAGCGGCATGTTAACGAGGGGGTCTTGTTTAGGTTCTGCAGCTCAAAGTCGGACAGCCTGATTGGCGATCTGATAGTGCTTTAGAGATTGGTGAAAGTGGTAGTCCTGTTTTTGGGCATACGGCCCGGTCGAAAACGACCGGGCCGTGTTTATTTCGGGTGAAGCCCAGAAGGTTGGCGGGCTACCCACTCTGCCCAATCCTCTGGTGTATCTAGATCCAACAGCGCATTTTGGCTGGGCAGGCGATGAAGGTGAACTGCATCCTTGTGACGCCGTACGACAGATTGCGCGCCACTGTCACCGGTCAGGTCTATCAGTTCTGCAAAGAGAGAGCGATCAAAGATCACCGGGTGCCCAGGGACGCCCTGGTTGGTCGCACCGCGCCAAATTCGATTGGCAGGATGGGTTTTGACCGATTGCAGGACATTGCGTAGATCTGCAGTCGTAAGGTCCGGCAAGTCGGACAAGAGGATCATCACTGCCTTCGCATCGGCTGGGATTGCAGCCATCGCCCCCTTTAGACTGGCATTGATACCTTCCCGTGCGTCCGGGATTTCGACCGGCAGCACATCGAGATCTTTCAACACCGTATAGCGTGGATGAGGCATCGGGGGCAGGGCAACGAAAACAGGACCAACGGCAATCGCTCTTTGCGCGACACGGCGCAGCAGCGGCACGCCACCCACTGGCTGCATCAGCTTATCGGTCCCACCCATACGGCAGGATTGGCCAGCGGCGAGCAGTATGATGGGAATCTCTTTCATCTCGCCACCATGCCGCTAAGGTCAGATTGTGTCATCCCCGCATTCTTGCACCGTCGGCATCAAACAGAGGCGTGGTGATCACACGGGCCGCGCGCATCCTGCCCAGTATCTCAATCGAAACCTCGCAACCTTCGGTTGCTTGTTCGGTTGGCAGGAATCCCATTGCTATCGATTTGCGTGCATAGTGGGAATACCCGCCTGACGTGCAGAAGCCGACAACTGAACCATCAATCCATATCGGTTCATACGCGTTAACATCGGCATCGGCTGCATCGACCTCGAACGCAACCAAACGGCGATTGGTGCCAGCAGCGCGTTCGGTCTCGGCAGCTGCGCGGCCAATGAAGTTGCTGTTCTTTGAGAATGAGATGAACCGATCCAGACCGGTTTCCGCGGCAGTATAATCCGGCGAAAACTCGCGCATCCACGACCCAAAGAACTTGTCCAAACGCAGGCTCATCATCGCACGCATCCCAAATGGTGCGATGCCATGAGGTTGGCCGGCCTGCCATAAGGTCCACCAAAGCTGCCGCTGCGCCACAGGATCACAGTAGATCTCATATCCCAAGTCACCGGTATAGCTGACACGCTGAACGATGCAGTCGGTCATTCCGATGGTCATCTCACGCACGTCAAGGAACCTTAGTGAACTGACATCTTCCCGGGTACAGGCCGACAGGACTTCGGTGGCCTTGGGGCCAGCAATCTGAAAGCCGTTCAACCGGTCACTGATGTTTTCGATGTTTACGCCTTCGTCCTGATTTTGCAGGAACCAGCGCATGTGAAACGCCTGGCTGCCATATGAGGCCGTGACGCGAAACTCATTTTCGTTCAGACAGGACACGGTGAAATCCCCGATTAACTTGCCATTGGGCGACAACATGGGCGTTAACGAGACACGACCCGGTTTCGGAATTCGGCCAGCCATGATGCGATCCAGCCATGCGCGGGCACCGGCACCGGTGATGCGGTATTTGCCAAAATTGTGAACCTCGTTGATCCCCACACCTTCGCGCACGGCGCGGACTTCTCGACCAGTGGCCTCAAAAGCGTTGGAGCGGCGGAAGGAGGGTGTTTCGAAATCTGGTTCATCCCCTTTGGCAAAGTAGTTCGGAACCTCCAACCCGTACTGCTGCCCCCATACGGCACCGAGATCGCTGAAGATGTCATACATCGGCGTGGTTCGGTTTGGGCGTGCGGCAGGCAGCTCTTCGTTCGGATATGCGACGCTGAACCGTTTCTGATAGTTCTCAATCACTTTGGGGCGCGTGTAACCGGGGCTGATCCAGTCGCCGAACCGGGCCACATCCATCGCAAACACATCGCGTCCAGGTTCGCCTTCGATCATCCATTGTGCGAGAGTCAGGCCTACGCCACCACCCTGACTGAAACCGGCCATGACACCACAGGCCGACCAGTAGTTTCGCACGCCGGGCACAGGCCCGACCAGGGGATTGCCATCGGGGGCAAAAGTAAACGGTCCGTGGATGACCGATTTGACCCCCACCTCAGCCAGCACAGGGAAGCGTCGGTATGCAAATTCGATACTGTCGGTGATCTTGTCGAAATCATCGGGCAGCAACTCGTGGCCAAACTCCCAAGGGGTTCCGTCAACAGCCCAGGGCTTACAGGGTTGTTCATAGAAGCCGATGCACAGCCCGCGCCCTTCCTGCCGCAGATAGCTTTCTCCAGCAGGATCCATCACATGCGGGTGCTCGCCACCCGCGTCGATAATGGCCTCGATATCAGGGATGGAGTCAGTAACCAGATATTGGTGTTCCATCGGATGAAGCGGGAAATAGATACCGGCCATCGCGCCGACTTCGCGTGCCCAAAGGCCGCCTGCATTGACGATATGTTCGGCATGGATAGTGCCTTTGTCGGTCTCCACATCCCATGTGCCGTCAGGGCGCTGGTTGGTC
This sequence comes from Ruegeria sp. YTSA064, assembly GCF_059610325.1. Lineage (NCBI taxonomy): Bacteria > Pseudomonadati > Pseudomonadota > Alphaproteobacteria > Rhodobacterales > Roseobacteraceae > Ruegeria > Ruegeria sp. YTSA064. The sequence goes on along the minus strand of NZ_JBXWNK010000001.1, from coordinate 98,394 downwards.
TCGCGCACCATGCAATGGGTTTCGATCGTGGCGCCGCCCATACGCGCGGCCTTGGCATAGGCATGGGTGGTGCCCGAAGGGTCTAAATGCCCGTCTAGGGGGTCATAAAGCGCGCCAAGTATACCATCGGTGTTGGTGATTGGAGCGATCTTCTTGATCTCTTCTGGCCCGACAATCTCGGTCTCAAGGCCCATGAACCGGTGCTTGGCGCGCTCGGCCAGTAGCATGTCGAACCGGTCCTGATTGTCGGCCAGAGTGACGCCGCCCACATGGTGCAGGCCGCAAGACATGCCCGTGATCTCTTCCAGCTCTTTATACAACCGTATGGTATAGCCCTGCAGGGCGGCCATGTTAGTGTCGCCGTTCAGCGTGTGGAAACCACCTGCCGCGTGCCAGGTCGACCCGCTCGTCAGCTCGGACCGTTCCAGCAGCATCACATCCGACCATCCAAGTTTGGTCAGATGATAGAGGACCGAACATCCGACGACGCCCCCGCCAATCACTACAACACGGGTGGTGGTTTTCACGATGCATCTCCCTCGGCTTTTGGCCGAGCCTGCCGAGGGCTCTGGCGCAATACTATTCCGTTCGCGACACTGCGCGTCGCTTGTCAATTGCGAACGCTGCCGAACCTAAAGAGGTCGCACTTTGAGGGCCGTGATCCGGTTACCCTCGCGTGCGGTGACTTCGAACCGAAAGCCGTGAAATGAAAACACCTGCCCAACGATCGGGATCATCTGTGCTTCGTGAATGACAAGACCAGCCAAAGTGTTGGCTTCTTCGTCCGGCAGGGCCCAGTCGAGGGCGCGATTGACGTCGCGGATGGTCATTGCACCTTCGACGAGGAATTGGCCATCATCGGTGCGGGTGACGGGTACTTCTTCGTCGATGTCGAACTCGTCGGCGATCTCACCGACGATTTCTTCCAGAATATCCTCGAGCGTGATCAATCCGCGCAGCGATCCATACTCATCCACAACAAGCGCGAAATGGCTATGCATCCTAAGAAACTCGCGCATCTGGTCGTCCAGAGTGGTGGTTTCAGGAACGAAATAAGGATCGTTAGCCACCTTTGCGATGTCGAAATTCTTAAGCCGCTCCGGATCGCCATCTGCACCGCCGACTTGGGCGTACATCGCGCGAAACAAGTCCTTGGCATGGACCACACCCACGATGTTTTCCTGTTCCTCCCGAAAAACCGGCAGGCGGGTGTGGGGGCTTTCCAGGCATTGTTTAAGGATCGCCTCGGGTTCATCATCGGCATCAATCATCTCAATATTCGAGCGATGGAGCATGATCTCTTCCACCGCGCGATCACCAAGATCCAGCGCACCCAGAATACGGTCGCGATCTTCCTTTTCGACAACTCCTTCGGAATGGCCCAGTTGCAGCGCGCCAGCGATTTCTTCCCGCACCGCGAGAATGTTGCTGTCAGGGTCGATTTTTACGCCAAACAAGCGCAGCACTCCGCGCACGAGAAGCCGGACGGCGGCTACGACGGGCGAAAACACCGTCACGACAACACCGATAACAGGCGCGACCCATGCGGCAGCCTTTTCAGCGTTTGTAATAGCGTAGGTCTTGGGCAGCACTTCGGCAAAGATCAACACCAGCAAGGTCATCACTAGCGTCGCCAATGCCACTCCGCTTTCGCCGAATAGCCGCGTAAACAGTGCTGTGGCCAGCGAAGCGGCAAGGATGTTGACAAGGTTATTGCCCAACAGGACCGAGCCGATCAGGCGTTCGTTGTCGTCGGTAATATCCAGCGCCTTCTGCGCCCCGCGTGAACCTTTGTCAGCCTGCGCCCTTAGCTTTCCGCGTGATGACGCAGTCAGGGCGGTTTCCGAGCCAGAGAAAAAGCCCGATAGCACAAGGAGAAGAAGAATGGATCCTGTCGTGATCCAGAATGCACTGTCGAGCAAAGAAGAGGTGGGTTCCATCGGTCCTAGGTTATTCTTGTTGCTGCATCCGTTATGGGGCTGCGACCACGTCCGATCAAGGGGTTAGCCTTGATCTGTGGTGTCATCCTTGGCAAGCGGGTGGTGTTCCAGCACCAGTTCCGACAAGCGTTCATCCAGAACATGGGTATAAATCTCGGTTGTGGCGACATCCGCATGGCCCAGAAGTGTCTGGATCGAGCGTAAATCCGCACCATTGGCCAGCAGATGCGTCGCAAACGCATGGCGCAGTGTGTGCGGGGTGACCTTCTCGGGTGAAACGCCGCCCTCGACGGCCAGTTCCTTGACCAGAAGGAAGAAGCGATGCCGTGTCAAATGCCCTGATTTCCCGCGCGAAGGAAACAGAAAACGTGATGCCTGTGCACCTTTTTTTATCGCTTGCTCTTCAGCCGCATCGCGGACCATGAGCCATCCGCTTAACGCTTCGCGCGCGGGAGGGGATAGCGGGACCATCCGCTCTTTGCCACCTTTGCCTAGAACTAACAGCATCCGGGGGTCGCCTCTGGCAGAGCTTACCGGCAACGACACAAGTTCAGTCACCCGCATCCCTGTTGCGTAAAGAAGCTCCATCAAACAGGTGTTGCGTATTCTGTCGGCTTCGGACCGACCCGTTCGGCGTGCTGCGGCAAGCAGGCGGTCAACCTCAGGCACATCCAGCGTTTTGGGCAGTCGTTTCGCACGTCCGGGGCCTTTGATCTGGATCGCGGGGTTGCTGTCACGCCATCCCTCCTCGAACGCAAATCGATACAACTGCTTGATCGCAGACAACCGCCGCGCGCGGGTGGCGCGGGACAGGCCCTGCGCATCGCAGTCGATCAAGTAGCCTTCGATCCCGTCTCGGTCAGCCTCGGCAAAGCCAGACTTTCGTCGTGTCAGCCAGTCTGAGAAATCCTTAAGGTCGCGTCCGTATGCAAGCAAGGTATTGGTTGCAGCCCCGAGTTCGGCGGCTTGCGCTTCGAGGAAGGTGGAAACCCACAGATCCTGAGACGAGGGTGCGGTCATCCTCAGGCCCCGTTCAGGATCATGAGCTGTAATGCAGCTCGGCGCGCGGTATCTTCGAGCCCGACACGTCGGAACGTGGCAATCGCGGCCGTCAGATCCACCAGATTGCCGCGCGCGCCATGGGCGAACAACTGCATCGTTTCCAGAATGGCCTCGCCCAACTGATCATTGAGCAGCATGGCGTTTATGTCCGAAGGGACAGGCGCAGACCAGGCAAAACCTTGTGAAATGGCATCAGCGAGTGGGGTAGGAGAGGGCGCGCGCTGCGGATCGCCTTGTGCAAGGGCGGACAAAAACTTGTTGGCGTCCGACTCGTCAGGCATCGTGCGTGCCGCGTCTTCATAAAGCTCGGACAAAAGCAGAATACGCCAACGGAGGTTTTCTGCAGTCTGATCGGGCAACTTCATTGATGCCAGACGCGGCGCAAACAATTCTGCAAAGGGCACTTCCAGGCCGACCGATTTCATCTGTGCCCAAACAGCTGTTAACGCGTTTGAAACTGGCACCGGCTTGCCAGTTTCGAGCGCGGCTTCGAACTTTTGTATGGCTGAGACACGATCCCATACCGCACCTGAGGCTGCAGGGGAGCGTTCGGTATAAAGGCCAAGCAACTGGTTTGGCGTCAGAGCACCAATCCGCGTCAACCGTTCGGCAGCTTCGATCTGAGCTTTCCACCCCGCAACGTCCCGCAAATCAGCGTTTGCAAAGGCCCGAGGCAGAGATGCCGTGGGCAGGCGTTCACCAATGGCTTCGAACATTCGGAAGGTGAGAGGATCAGGATCTTCGGGTTGTGGAAGATACTCGGCCCCTTCGAACAATTCAGGGCTGAGAAAGCGATCGAGCAGGGCAAGCTGATCGTCGGGCAAGACCTGCAACGCATGTGCTGCTTCAAGTGTAAGCGCTGCCGAGGACCAATCCCCTCGGCGCGCCTTACAGAATATCTGAGCGGCGTAGTTCCTTGATAAATTCGGCTGTGCGATAAGGGCTGTGCAGCTTCGATCTTCGTCACCGGTCAGCAACGTGGCATCGAACCAACGTCTAAAGCGGTCTTGCGTATCGGTCGGACCGGCCAGTTGAACCAAGGATTGCACCGGATCGGATGCGCCCAATTGCATAAGACGTTCGAGTCGCGCCATCAGCAATGTGTCTTCCGCCTGCCCACCCGCTGGGGCGCGGGCTTCGGACAAGAGCAACGTAAATAACAATCGTTGCATCGCTGGGTTGGACTTGACCTGTACCTTCGAGATCAAATCCGCGAGCCGATCAGCATCGCTGCTGCGCCACAGGTCCACCGGCAGACCAGTGACTGAAGACGCAACCAACCCCAGAGGAGGGGACAGCGCCTCCAACGGGGTGACCTGCACCTCGGGTTGCAGTCCCGTCTGCGTCACAGGGGGTTCCATCAGCACCGTGCCCGGCAGGTTTTCTGGCGGGTCAGTTAGCCAGTCGATGACTGACAATGGCTCTTGCGTTTGCGCCTGTGCGGTTCCGGCCAGAAAAAGCGCCAGTAAGGTGCCTTTAGTCTGCATTCAGGATGACCGGCTCGCGAATTTCATTTTTCGGGGCGGAGAAGTCCGCGCCGAAATACGGCCCGATATAGGCATACCCAACCAGCCCGATGAAACACAGGCAAATGATGTATATCAGGAACTTGATCAAACGGCCCATGGGTGAACGCTGCCTCAATTTTTGCTTTTGGCCAAGTTATAACTAGCATTTTCCCTAAGATCACGTCATTCACGACGAAATGAGCGAAATTAAGCATAACACGGTGCCTTCTGACACAGCGACGCAGTTTCGACTGCACAAAACCGTCGTTTTGGTTGGAATGATGGGGGCAGGCAAAACAGCCGTGGGTCGTGCGCTGGCTGCCCGGCTGGGTGTTCCTTTTCTTGACAGCGATACCGAAATCGAATCGGCAGCCAACATGACCATCCCTGAAATCTTCGCACGGGATGGAGAAGCGTTCTTTCGCAGCAAGGAAAGTCAGATTATCGGGCGGCTTTTAGACGAAGAAAGAGGTATCCTGTCGACAGGTGGTGGTGCGTTTCTTGCCGAAGGTAATCGCAAAATGATCTCGGATCGTGGTGCCTCGGTTTGGTTAAAGGCTGATTTGGATGTGCTGTGGAATCGTGTCAAACACAAGGATACGCGGCCTCTGCTGCGTACAGCGGACCCCTATGCGACGCTGCGCGACTTGTATGAAGCGCGGGTGCCGATCTATGAACAATCTGATCTGGTGGCGGACTCGGATGGTGAGACCGCAATCGAAGATATGGTGGATCGGGTCATCGCCGCCTTGGTGACACGCCCAGATATTTTGGAACGAAATTAATGCATCAAACTGTACATGTTGACCTGGCCGAGCGTTCTTATGATGTTGAAATCGGCCCCGGACTTTTGGCGCAATCTGGGGAACGGATTGCCCCGTTATTAAAGCGTCCGCGTGTCGCGGTTCTGACCGATGAAACGGTCGCGGGAATGCATCTGGATGCCCTGCGTGATGGATTGGCGTCAGCCGGTATCAAGATGACTGCGCTGGCGCTTCCAGCCGGTGAGGCAACCAAAAGCTGGCCGCATTTTGAGCGCGCGGTGGAATGGTTGCTGGCGGAAAAGGTTGAACGGAACGACATTGTCGTTGCGCTTGGTGGCGGGGTGATCGGCGATCTGGCGGGTTTTGCTGCTGCAGTGATGCGGCGCGGAGTGAGCTTTGTTCAGATACCGACCTCGCTGTTGGCGCAGGTCGACAGCTCGGTTGGCGGCAAGACCGGGATCAATGCGTCGCAGGGCAAGAACCTGATCGGCGCGTTTCATCAGCCGTCACTGGTATTGGCCGATACTGACGTGCTGGGCACGTTACAGACGCGAGACTTTCTCGCTGGATATGGTGAGGTCGTCAAATACGGACTGTTGGGTGATGCCCAGTTCTTTGAGTGGCTAGAAGATAACGGGCCTCTGTTGACGTCCGGCGACATGGCAGCGCGGGTGCAGGCTGTCACACGCTCGGTTCAGATGAAGGCCGATATCGTGGCGCGTGATGAGACCGAGCAGGGCGACCGGGCTTTGCTCAATCTGGGTCATACCTTCTGTCACGCGCTTGAGGCCGCAACGGGCTATTCAGATCGCTTGTTGCACGGCGAAGGTGTCGCCATCGGGTGTGCGCTGGCGTTTGAGACTTCTTCTCGGTTGGGCTTGTGTTCGCAAGAAGACCCGAGCCGCGTCAGGGCGCATTTGAGCGCGATGGGTATGAAGACGGACCTTGCTGATATCCCGGGTGAGTTGCCGGATGCGGAAACGCTGGTCGATCTGATGGCGCAGGACAAAAAGGTCATGGACGGTCAGTTGCGGTTCATTATGGCGCGAGGGATCGGGCAAGCTTTCGTCACACCGGATGTGCCCCGCGAGACGGTGGTTTCTGTACTTAAGGACGCGTTGGAGGTGTGATTGAGGCTTAGCGCCCCTGGATCACCATCAACTCGCCGATATTTTCACGCGTGATATAGCCGACCATGTGCCCCGATTTGGTGCATACGGCAATCGCGGGCGCACCTTTGTGTAGGCCATTCAGGACTTTGTCCAATCCGCTGGTCAGCTCAACCTGCGGAATATTGGTATCCATAATCGAGACCGCCAATTCCGAGCGGGGATGGTCACCCGCCAATGCGGTAAACAGGCGGTCGCGGGTGACAAACCCCATAAGGCCACCATTCTGATCTATAACCGGAAACTCATGCTGGGTTGTGTGAATGACTGCCTGCGCTGCCGTTGCCAGCGTGTCGTCGGGCGACAGAGCTTTGAATTCGGTAATCATGGCATCCCGCGCCATGACACGCCGCGCAACCGAGCGCAGCGCGACGTCCTGATTTTCAGCGTTTGCGGCGATGAAAACAAACACGGCGATCAGAACCAGTATCGGGTTGCCCGAGGTTAGCCCCAGAAATCCAAGCCCAACAGCAACGATCTGACCTCCGAGTGCTGCAATGCGGGTTGCCTTGGCGCGTTCCATTTTCATGCACAGCAAGGCGCGGAAGACGCGTCCTCCATCCATCGGGAAAGCCGGGATCATGTTAAAGGCCGCCAACAGCAGGTTCACATAGGCCAAACGGCTGAGCAGGCCGGTTGCGGCCGAGTCAATCTGGTCGAGTGAACCAAGCTGTATGCTTGCCCCCAAGACAACAAGAATCGCCCAAATCGCGATGTTTACGGCGGGTCCAGCGAGGGCGACCCAGACCTCTTGCATCGGTTTTTCTGGCATTCGCTCAAGGCGCGCCAGCCCGCCAATCGGTAACAGAGTGATGTCAGGGGTACGGATGCCATATCTCCGCGCCATCAGCGCGTGGCCGAACTCATGTGCCACAACACAAGCAAACAAAGCGAGTACGAATACGACATTGTCAATCGCCGCAGGCAAGCCGCCGCTGGAATAGGCCGCAAAACCAACCCAGGCGAGCAGCAAAAAGAAGGTGACATGGACCCTCAGTTCCGAGCCGAGTAATCGGCCAAGTGAGAAGGACCATGCCATATTTAGTCTCCGCTTGGTTTAGAACGGAATCTCGTCATCGTCGATTCCGCCCGACGCAGGGGCTGGTGCGCTGGAGGGGCCGCCATATGGGTCGCCATATCCGCCGCTGGCTTGTCCGCCGCCATAGCCGCCTCCACCGCCGCCGCCTTCACCGCGGGCGTCGAGCATTACCAGCGTCGAGCCGAAGCCCTGCAGCACCACCTCGGTCGAATAACGATCCTGACCGGACTGATCCTGCCACTTACGCGTCTGCAATTGCCCCTCGATGTAAATTTTTGAACCCTTGCGCAGATACTGTTCAGCTACGCGTACAAGTCCTTCGTTGAATATGGCGACCGAGTGCCATTCTGTCCGTTCACGGCGCTCTCCGGTATTGCGGTCCTTCCAGGTTTCCGAAGTGGCAATACGCAGGTTGCATACTTTACCACCGTTTTGAAACGTCCGCACTTCAGGATCGCGGCCCAGATTGCCGACCAGAATGACCTTGTTGACTGAACCCGCCATTTATTCCCTCGTTTTACTCTGACTGGATGGCGCCCGAATCTGGCGCTGTGTTCTGCTGCTGACCCTATACGGGCTGAGACTTGGTTAAAACATGATTGATGCTGCAACGGTGAATGGGAAAATATTAGGCCAACTTTAACCAAGCTTTCATTTCCGGCTGATTTAACTATAATTCGGCTGGTTGTTGAGGGTGCAGGATTGGCTTTAATGCGGTTTCTGATCGGTGGTATTTCTGTTTTAGGTGTTTGCCTTGTGTCCTTTTCGGCGCAGGCGGAAACCCTTTCAACAAAGAATCGAAAGGCGCTTTTCCTCAAGCAATCCAAGGTATTGGACGGTCGTGCTGCAAGCCAGTATCGCGATTCAGATCGGCTTAGACCTAAAACTGAGAACGGGAAGTTTGCCAAGCGATACACCGGAAATTATCGGGGCCAATATCTGAATCACGCCCGGAATGCGGCCCGAAAGCATAATGTGCCAGAAGAGCTGTTCTTGCGACTTGTCCAACAGGAAAGCGGATGGAACCCGCATGCTGAATCGCACAAGGGTGCTTTGGGTCTTGCGCAATTGATGCCACAGACAGCTAGGTTGCTGGGTGTCAATCCGTATGACCCCATCCAAAACCTGGAAGGGGGCGCGCGTTATCTGTCGTGGCAGTATCGCAAGTTCAAATCCTGGCGGCTTGCTTTGGCAGCGTACAATGCTGGCCCCAAAGCGGTCGAAAAGCATGGCGGCATACCACCTTACAAAGAGACCCAGAACTATGTGAAAGTGATCTGGGGCGGCTAAAAACCCGGTGCTGCGGCGCAGAGAGGCTGTTTCTTGATCAAGTACAGAGCGCTGCCTTAGTCTGGGTAGATAGCTCTCAAACTTGTGCGGTTTGTAATGATCAAGGATCGACCGGATATACCAGCCGAAACGATGGCCAACTGGCAACGCCTGGTTGATCTAGTTTCACAACTCGCGGACGTGCCAGCGACATTGATCATGAAGACCGAAGCACCCGATCATGCGGTCCTGATCACCTCGGATCATCCGGAAAATCCGTACCCTGTCGGCATGAATTTTCGCCTGAATCCCAAGCTTTATTGCCAGGGTGTCCTTGAACGAGACGGCGAATTTGTTGTCGAAGATGCTACTTGCGATCCAGCCTGGAGTGACAATGAGGACATGGAGCACGGCATGTCCTTTTACATCGGTTTTCCGCTGAAATGGCCGGATGGTTCAGTTTTCGGAACCATCTGCGTTCTGGATCGCCATCGCAATCGCCGCGCTTTGCTATTCCGTGAGGGTCTGGCGCAGTTTGCACGTATGGTTGAGTCGGATTTGGCTTTGATTCAAGAGGTTTATCTGCGGCGCGCGCTAGAGGAAAAGCTGAATGAAACACTGGCCCAGTTGGAAAATCGCGTTGAGTTGAGGACACGTGAGTTACAAGAAACCAACACTGCACTTCGGGTATTGCTGACGAGTCTGGACGACGACCGGAAAGAACGCGATCAGGACATTGTTGAACGGGTTCGTTCGATGGTCCTGCCGTATCTGGACAAGTTGCATAGCCAAATGACCGAAGGCGACGCCTCGCAAGTTTATCTGGAACTGGCATTGAGAAATCTGCAAGACATCACCACGATGATTTCCGACAAACTCTCGGATGCGTTTTCGGTTATGACACCGACGGAAATCGAAATCGCTCAGCTGGTTATGTCAGGCAAAACCACCAAAGATATAGCCCGGGCCATGTCGCGCGAGACATCAACGATCGATTTTCATCGCAATAATATTCGCCGGAAACTGGGACTCGAAGGGCGGGATCAGAACCTCCGCAGCCATCTTTTGTCGATTTCGTGATCTGGGAATATGGGGATTACCCCCATATTCCCCCCAGATTTTTCTGATCTGAGCCTTCCACGAAGACCTTGTTAACCTGATCAGAAGGGTGCGGATACAGCCGCACCCGCTCAATCGGGAGGATCAAGATGGATCGCAAAGATCTAAAGCCAACTATTCTGAACGGGGAACGTGACACTCTAGCAACTGGCCTTTCACGCCGGTCTTTTTTTATGGCGGCTGGCGCTGCGGGCGTTGGGGCAGGGGCTTCGTTTCTGGGTAGCAAACCAGCCGAAGCACAATCTCAGGCTTGGCTGCAGCCGGGCAACAACAATCATGTGATTGATTTGCAGGGCTCGACTGGGCAGGCCAGCACGGGAACTGTTGGGATCGACTACTACGGTCACTGTGCCATCAAGATCACCTCGCCAAACGGAGCGACCGTGTTATTCGACCCTTGGCGGGATGATCCCTCGGGCGCATGGGGGTTATGGTTCCGCAACGAATTTCCGCAGATCCCCGTAGACATAACCATGTCCACTCATGCTCATTTTGACCATGACGCTATCGAACGGCCTAGCTCCACAATGGTTTTGGACAGGATGGCGGGGAATTTTGAGTTTGCCGACCTAAAGATCACGGGCTTTGCTGACAAACATGCCTGCGTTGCGCCGGGATGGTACGAATGGACCAACGCATTGGCCGAATTTGGTGCCGAAGCTTGCCCGCCCAACAACGTGGGCCACATGGATATGGTGGTCTACCTAGTGGAAACCGGCGGGATTCGCATCTTGATCTGGGGTGACAACCGTCACAATCCGCCTCAGGAGTTCTGGGATGCGATCGGGCAGGTCGATGTGCTGACTTTGCCTGTCGATGGGTCAGAACATATCCTAAGCTTCGATCAGGGAAATGATATTGTCGCCAAGCTCAAGCCCAAAATCATCATCCCGACACACTACCTCAACGAGGTTACGTCATACACGCTTACGACGCTTCAGGCCGCGGACGATTGGGTCAAAAGCCAGCAGAGTTATAAGATGCTCGACAGCGCCAGCTTAAAGCTGGAAGCCGGAGATGTTGCCGGCATGAATCAGGAGTTCATGCACTTTGGAAACAACGTGATGACGGGCTGATTGCAAACTGAAACTGCCACTCACCCACAACCTGCGTCGCCTGTCCCCCCACCAATCGTGACGCAAATCGAAAGGGCCGGTCGAGGGCCGGCCCTTCTTCATTCTTTTACGAGGAATTATTCGGCCGCAATTTTGATGACAGGCTCCATTTTGGCCAGAATATCTTCGGCAAGGTGACATTTGACCTGATGTCCATCTGCAAGCGTCTGAACCGGGGGTACATGAGACTCGCACCGCCCATCTGGTACTTCGGACTTCCAGCGACAGCGTGTCTGAAACGGACAGCCCGGCGGTGGGTTCATGGCCGAAGGGATGTCACCTTCAAGGACGATATGCTGTTTCTCAACTGACGTGTCTGCGATCGGTACCGCGCTTAGCAACGCCTCAGTATAAGGGTGGTATGGTGGAGCAAAGACCTGGTCGGTCGTGCCCAGTTCCACCACATGGCCCAGATACATCACCATTACACGGTCACTGAGGTAACGCACGATTGACAGGTCATGGCTGATGAATAGCAGAGTAGTTTTGTGTTCCCGCTGAATTTCCATCAACAGATCGGTCACCGCCGCTTGTACCGAAACATCCAGCGCCGAAACCGGTTCATCCGCGACAACGATCCTCGCGTCTCCGGCAAAGGCGCGCGCGATTCCCACGCGTTGCTTCTGACCACCTGACAGCTGGCGCGGCATGCGATCGGCAAAAGCCCTCGGCAGCTTCACGAGATCCAGCAGCTCTAGCATCCGCTTCTTACGCTCGGCTTCCGAGTTGCCAACGCCAAAGATCTCCAACGCGCGAATGATCTGACGCCCGACAGTCATCGACGGGTTCAGCGTATCGAAGGGGTTCTGGAACACCATCTGAACCTCGCCCACGGTCTTCGCATCCCGCTCTTCGATAGGCACCTGTTCGATGTTGCGATTGTCCAGCAAAATTTGCCCGTCGGTTGCAGTTTCTAGGCCCATCAAAACCTTTGCAAAAGTGGACTTGCCACAACCGGATTCACCAACAATGGCCAGCGTTTCAGATTCATGCGCCTCAAAACTCAGGGTTTCGTTGGCCTTGACCACTTTAGTCTCACCACCACCGAACAAGGCATTCGCAGCCACCTCATAATATTTCTTGAGGTTGTCCATTTTCAGGACAGTCCGGCCGATTTCACCTTTCTCTTTTTGCTCACCCACTGTGATTGGCGCATTCCAATCAATCTCCTGGAATTTCAGACAACGCGTATGGTGTCTGTCATTTCCCGGCACTGCTTCCATCAGGATGTCTTTGGCATCACAGCGACCTTCTTCGAAATAGTCGCAGCGCGGGCCAAAGTTACAGCCTGGGGGCCGCTCGTGGGGCAGGGGGAAGTTCCCCGGAATCGCCACCAGCGGGCGCGAGTTCTTGTCAGCTCCGGGCAACGGGATCGACCGGAACAGCGCTTGCGTATAGGGGTGTTGCATCTCGTCGAAAACATCCTTGATCGAACCACGCTCGACCGCTTCACCGGAATACATCACGCACAGCCGATCGCAGGTTTCCAGCACGAGCCCGAGGTTGTGCGAGATAAACAGCATCGAGGTGCCGTATTTCTTGCCCAGATCCTTGACCAGCTCGACGACGGCGGCCTCAACTGTCACATCCAGCGCCGTTGTCGGTTCGTCCAATATCAGCAGGGCGGGCTTCGACATCAGCGCCATCGCGATCACGATCCGTTGCTGCTGACCACCTGAAAGCTGGTGTGGGAACGAATTCATCATCCGTTCGGGGTCAGGAAGACGCACGTCTGTTACCACCTCAAGCGCGCGTGAATAGGCTTCTTCCGCACCAACGCCTTCGTGGATCATCGGAACTTCCATCAGTTGCTTGCCGATCTTCATCGCCGGATTCAAAGAAGCCATCGGCTCCTGATAGATCATTGCGATTTCATTGCCGCGAATGTCACGCAGTTCTTCCGTGGACATTTCGCTCAGATCGCGACCTTTGAACTTGATCGAACCACCGACTATGCGGCCGTTCTTGCCCAGGTCTTGCATTACGCCCAAGGCAACGGTCGATTTACCGCACCCGGATTCACCAACCAGTCCGACGGCCTCACCAGGTTGCACGCTAACCGAAAAATCCATCACAGCCGGAATTTCCCGCAGACGGGTAAAGAACGAGATCGACAGCTTGTCGATCTCCAGGATGGGCCCGTCATAATCCGCCAGTTTGTTCATCTTGTATCTCCTCGCGAGAGTCCGGGGGATCCCCTTCATCTGGCTAAAAATATCTCGGGGGGTCCGGGGGGCTGGCCCCCCGGCCTCGATCACATCAGTCCTTCAGACTTTCTTCGCGCAGACCATCCGCCAGCAGGTTCAAACCAAGAACCAGCGACAACAGAGCCAGCGCAGGTGGAAGGGCTGGGTGCAGATAGATCGACAAGAGTTTACGCCCCTCGTTGATCGTAGACCCCCAATCCGGGCTTTCCGGAGGAAGACCCAACCCGAAGAAACCCAAGGTCCCCAGAAGGATGGTGGTGTAGCCGATGCGCAGACAGAAATCGACGATCAGCGGGCCGCGCGCGTTGGGCAGAATCTCCCACAGCATGATGTACCACGGGCCTTCACCTCGGGTCTGGGCCGCGGCCACGTAGTCTCGGGTTTTGATGTCCAGCGCCAAGCCACGTACGATGCGGAACACCGTAGGTGAGTTCACGAAGACCACCGAGACAAACACCACCAGAATGCCACCCGGAATGTCGAAGAGATCCAGATAGGTCGGCAGTCCCCAGATACGGTAGCTGTCAGTGTTGATGATGTAGCCGCTGGTTGAAATCAGCGAGAGATACAACCAGAGCGCAACGCCAAGTACCCCGATCAACAGCGGAGTCCGAAAGTTTGGCCGTGTGTAGTACCGCGAATTCAGCAAAACACCCAGAAAGATGATTGGGAATACGAACAATACGGCGGCCATATAATTAGGAACGCCGGTCGCAACGATCTCGGGTGTGACCAGCAGGTAGAATAGCAAGATCACTGGGAAGGCCAGGATCAGGTTCGCGAGAAACGACAGAAGCGTATCCAGCCGCCCGCCATAGTAACCCGCAGGTAGACCAAGAGTGATACCAACCATGAAGGCAAACATGGTCGCCAGAGGTGCGATTTGAACAACAATCCAGGCACCCTTGACCATGCGACTGAAGACGTCGCGTGCAAGGTTATCGCCACCCAGTAGGTACCAGGCGTACTGACCCTCTTCCAAGCTGGCCAGAGGCGTACCCGGCACCTTGTTTTTCATGCCTGAGAGCTGAGCCAATGGGTCATGGGTGACGATCAGGTCGAGCGCGCCGAAAATCCCGGTGAATACCCAAAACATCACAAGGCCAAAGCCGATCATGCCAATGGGGCTGTCGAAAAGTTTGCCGTAAAGTCCAAGCTTGCGTTTGAACGCAATCGACATCGCATAAAGGATGATCAGCGACAGCCAAACCGGCAGGAACTGCTGGGATATGGCGCCAATGATACCGGCGCTCGTGCCCATCAGAATGCCCAACACGATATAAGCAACTGCGAGGCCCACAATAGCTAGAAAACTATAGCGCAGCGCGGCTTGTATCAGATTGCGAAGACCCGAGCTCGAACTCAGCGTTCCGTCTGGATTCACTGTCATTTGGTCTTCGGGCAGAACGATACTTGCCAGCATCCAGACAACGATGGACAAGGCCAAAAGCCCAAGTGCCAGCAACAGTAGCGGGTTGAGGAAGGCGATAGAGCCGGTCCAGGTAAGTGGTTCCATGATCTAACCCTCCTTAAGAAATGCGAATGCGCGGGTTGAGGTAGACATAGCCGATATCCGAAATCAGCTGCGTCACCAGCACCACAAACACCGACACGACCGAAATCGCCAGCAGCAACTGGATGTCGTTATTGCCTGCCGCCTGCACCAGCGCCCAACCAAACCCTTTGTAGTTGAACAGGGTCTCGACGATCACCACGCCGTTCAGCAGCCATGGGAACTGCAACATGATGACTGTAAAGGGCGCGATCAGCGCATTGCGCAGCGCATGTTTCATGACGATGTTCGAGAACGATACACCTTTCAGGCGCGCCGTCCGGATGTACTGCGCCGTCATTACCTCGGTCATCGAGGCGCGGGTCATCCGGGCGATATAGCCCATTCCGTAAAGCGCAATCGTCAAAACCGGGAGGAAGAAGTTCTCGAATGTCGGGTTCTCCATCGCTTGTGTGGCAGTGCCCTTGAACCACTTCAAGCCGACAGCGGACGAAGTGAAAATCGCTATGAAGATAACACCAGAAACATATTCTGGGGTTGCGGTTGTGGTGATGGCAAAGGTCGACAGCGTCCTGTCGGTTGCTGAACCTTCTTTCATTCCGGCCAAAACACCCAGGATCAGTGCCGAAGGGACCATCAGCAGCATAACCCAGAACATCAACCGCCCGGTTAATGCCAGCCTGTTTCCAACTACGGTTGAAACCTCTTCCTTGAAGACCGTTGAATAACCCCAATACCCCTGCAGGATACCACAGAAACTGGGAGACTCTTCAGCAGTTTTCCCGGGCAGAATGCATCGGCCCTGAACGGTTCCATCTTCGTTCGTATGCCGATACGAAGGCAAGACCCCTAACCATTCACCGTATTTGATCGGAGTGGATTGGAGGTAACCGTTTTTCTGCAGATAGCTCTCAACTTGCTCATCCGACATACGGAAGTTGCCCTGCGTTTTCGCAAGCTTTTCGAGGTTCGGGTAGAGGTTGGTCAAAAAGAAGACCAGGAATGTCAGGCACAGTGCAGTCACCAGCATGATGCCGACGCGCCTTAGAATGAAAAGTCCCATATTAGCCCCTGTTGGTCGGCCAGCATGAATGCCAAACGGCTTCATGCATTGCTGTTATTATGGTCGCCGTGTTCAGGACGAAAAGGCCGCACCAGAGCGGCGCGGCCTTTGATGTTTGGTTAGGAGATGATGCCGAACTTGTACAACTGCGGCAGGTCGGCGATGTGTTTTTCAACACCCACCATGTTGTCACGATGGTGGCGCATCGCCGTCCGCCAATAGGGCTGGATGGTCACACCCTCGTCAATCATGATCGCCTGCAGTTTGGCCATCACTTCGCGACGTCTGTCGACATCTGCGATCGAGTTTGCCTCGGCCAGCAGAGTATCGAATTCTTCATTGGCAAAACCGGATTCGTTCCACGCGACGCCTGACTTATAGGCCAGTGCCAGAACCTGAGTGCCCAACGGGCGGTGGTTCCAGTTGGTCGACGAGAAGGCGTATTTCGTCCAGTCGTTCCAGAAGGTCGAGCCCGGCAGAACGGTATGCTTGGCCTTGATGCCCGCGTCGTTCAACTGCGCGACCACCGCGGCGGTGGTGTTACGACGCCAGTCATCGTCAATCGACTGAACTTCGTGTTCGAAATCACCCATTCCGGCTTCGTCCATCAGGGCCTTCGCCCCCGCTGGATCATACGGTATGCGTGTCACAGCTGAATCATACTCCGGATGCATCGGACCGACATGACAGTTATCGGCGGGGATGCCGTAGCCTGACATGCCCAGTTCCAAGCACACTTCGTTATCAACAGCCATAGCCAGAGCCTGACGCACACGCTTGTCGCCATAGATCTTGTTGCCATTCGCATCTTCAGCCAACTGGTTCGGGCGGATAACGATGGTAAAGCCTGATGGAATTTCCGAGCGGACGAGGCCGATGCCGTCGAAGATGTCGACAAACTCGCCGACCGATTCCCAGTTCATGTCGATCTCTTCGGCCTCATAGGCTGCCAGGAAGGCCGCCGGGTCGGTGCCGTAGTCGATGAACTCGATCCGGTCGATATAGCCGCCCTTGCCGGCCTCATAGCCCCACCAGTCAAAGCCTTCGTTGCGAACCAATACACCCTTAACACCCACTTCGTGGCTTTCCGGGATCATGAAGCCCGTACCAACGGGGTTGGAGAGCATGTCGTTCGCGTCAAAACTGCTGTGAACGATGGCGCCCGGATAGTCGGCCATGCCGGGGATGATTGTGATGTCGGGCGCGTTGCATTTCAGTATTACGGTGTGCGAGTCGACAACGGTGATGGCGCCGTCGGCTGCCTTCTGCGTTGACTCGTCGACCAGTGACGACATGCGCGATGCCATCGAGTTACCCTCGAGCGATGAGTCACACCAGCCAGCGATGTTGCGCGCCACGTCTTCGGCGGTGAAGTCGTCTCCGTTGTTCCACTTCACACCTTTGCGGACGTTCAGCGTGTATTCTGTGGCGTCATCATTGGCTTCCCAGCTTTCCAGCAACATCGGCTTGAACGAACCGTCGTTGTTGTACTCGACAAGGTATTCAAGCCAGCCCGCAGTGAAGGTCGCAATTTGCGTCCAGTCATAGGTGCGAGGATCTTTCAATGCGCGCACTTCCATCTGGTAGCGAATGGTGCCGCCTTTCTGGGGCTCCTGCGCTGCAGCAGGTGATTGCAGACCGATCATGCCATATGCCGCCGGAACGGCGACGCCAAGTGCGGTTACCCGCGCCATGAACTCGCGCCGACTCAGATTGCCGTCGCGATACTCTTGAGCATGCATCTCTGCCGCCCAGTGCATCGGCTTTCCATTGATTGTCTGGTTTTTCATAGATGTCTCCCTGTGACACTAGTTATTAGGTAAAGTTCGCGTTGTGATTGATTGAAACGGGCGCTACGGCCAACTAATTGGATCGATTGACCGGGCCGCAGGCTTGTTTTCTTGACTATTGAACATCCCCATGACCTCCATTCGGCACCAGTTTCATTGCGGCGTCAATGTCGGAAATCGTCATTGATGGTACAAAAACGACATCAGGCGGAAAAGTAAGCCATTCAGGATTATTTCGTGGTGTGTTCGCACAACTAGCCGAAAGCACCGCGGATAGAATTGACAGTCACGCTGCAACAAATTCGGTCGTTTTTTTGGGGAGAAAACTAAGAAATCCAACTGCTTCCAATGCCCGAGGAATGCTCCTTACTGATGAGACGCGGCATCAATGTGGTGCCAGGATTTCATGCGGGCGCGAAACCAAGTTCGTTGTCGTTTGGCAAATCGACGTGTAGCTATTGTTGCCCGGTCCCTGGCTTCTTCCTGGGACATGCGGCCTTCTAGGCATGCCATCAATTCAGGCACGCCAATGGCCTTGAAGGCTGGTAGAGAAGGGTCAAATCGGTTCTGCATCGCGGCCACTTCGGCCATGGCACCTTGATCCAACATCTGATCGAAACGACGATTAATACGATCCAGTAACCAGCTTTTTTCGACGTCGAATACAATCGGAACTGTATTCCCCAGATCCAGAATCGGGGCGGGTGTATCAGCCTGCCAATCAGCAAGCGAGCGACCGGTTGCGGTCTGAACCTCCCAGGCGCGTTGAACACGGGCTCGATTCTGGGTGTCGATTTTCTGCAGCGTTTGAAGATCAAGACCTTCGATCAGGTTTCTTATTGATAAAGCGTCCGCCTCGGCCCGAATTTCAGGAGGGGTTGCAGGTATCTCGGCCATCCCTTCGGTCAGCGCAGTGAAATACAGACCTGTACCCCCCACAATGATAGGGCGCTGTTTTTGTTTAAGCAAAGGCGTGACGTCGCGAAGCCAATGTCCGGTGGAATAAGTCTGATCATATGCGACATGCCCGTACAGTAGATGTGGGGCACGTTTTTCTTCTTCGATCGAGGGACGTGCAGATATGATGCGCCAGCAATCATAGACCTGACTTGCGTCGGCATTGACGATCACACCACCGCAGCGCTGCGCGATCAAAAGCGCCAGCGCTGACTTTCCTGAAGCCGTAGGCCCAGCGATCAGCACCGGTTTGTCATCAGGAATCGGAGGCAACTGCGTCCAAAGCCGGTTCTCATTTGTATCGGCCATCGCTGATTGCCTCATCCCTGACTATCCGCATTGAACCTGCGGAGGTTTTGCTTCATTTTGCGCCGGAAAATAAACCCGTGCCAGCCCGGAGCGCAACATGAGCCTTTCCCCTTCTGACGAGACCACTGAGACCCCGAAAACAACGTATGACCGCGTGATGTTGAAGATTTCGGGCGAGGCCCTGATGGGGGATCAGGGATTCGGACTTCATCCTCCAACCGTCCAGCGCATCGCACAAGAGGTGAAATCGGTACACGATCTGGGTGTCGAAATCTGTATGGTCATCGGTGGTGGCAACATCTTCCGGGGGCTTTCCGGCTCGGCACAGGGGATGGAGCGTACGACCGCCGATTACATGGGCATGCTGGCAACGGTCATGAACGCGCTCGCGATGCAATCCGCGCTTGAGGCGGCCGGGGTCTTCACCCGTGTCATTTCGGCCATTCGGATGGACGAAGTGTGTGAGCCATATATTCGCCGCCGCGCTGTACGCCACCTTGAGAAAAAACGGGTCTGCATCTTTGCGGCGGGAACCGGGAACCCCTATTTCACCACTGACACCGCTGCCACTTTGCGCGCGAACGAGATGGCCTGCCAAGCGATCTTCATGGGTAAGAATGGTGTCGATGGCGTTTATGACAAGGACCCCAAAGAACACTCGGACGCGGTACGTTATGACAACGTTTCGTATGACGATGTGCTGGCTAAACGCCTGCGAGTGATGGATGCATCGGCCATCGCGTTGGCACGTGACAACAATCTGCCGCTGATCGTTTTTGGTCTGGATGAACCCGGCGGGTTCCGCGGTATTTTGGCGGGTGAGGGCACCTATACCAAAGTCCAGGGATAGGGCATCAATTAGCACATAGACCGGGTCAAGCAGCCCGGTTCTTTTTTGGGCGCTAGATATGAAAAATGTTATCAGCACAGTGACTTGACCTAATCTTTTTCGTCTGACTATCTGTTCCTGTTTGGTTGCAGCAAGCTGCCATCAGAAGGACTGCTGCCATAGCATGTCCTCTGAAGGGGATGGCGGCCGGACAGTAATGCCTTGGTTGTTTTGGAAGTGCCCAGATCTTGCGCGGGCGGATTTCCGAAATGAGGCATGCCATCAGGGAGAGACGTGTGATGGGCACACTTGATATCGATTTCGTTCGGGCGCAATTCCCGGCCTTTTCTGAACCCAGCCTGAAGGGGCAGGCCTTTTTCGAGAACGCTGGTGGATCTTATACCTGTAAGCCGGTGATTGATCGCCTGAACCGGTTTTATACACAGCGCAAAGTCCAACCTTATGCGCCATACGAAGCCAGCCGTCTGGGCGGCGAAGAAATGGATGAAGCGCGGAGGCGGTTGGCCGCGATCATGGGCGTGGATACGGAGGAGCTGAGCTTTGGCCCCTCGACGACTCAGAATACCTATGTGCTGGCGCAGGCCTTTCGTCAGTGGATGCGGCACGGTGACGCCATCGTTGTGACCAATCAGGACCACGAGGCCAATACCGGCCCGTGGCGTCGATTGAGGGAAGACGGGATCGAAATCCGCGAATGGCAGATTGACCCGGACAGTGGATCGCTAAACCCACAGGATCTGGAAAACCTGTTGGACGAGAAAGTCCGCCTCGTTTGCTTCCCCCATTGCTCAAATGTCGTCGGCGAGATTAATCCAGTGACTGAAATCACGGCGATAGCGCATGCCGCGGGTGCGTTTGTCTGTGTCGACGGAGTTTCTTATGCGCCACATGGCCTGCCGAACGTCGGTGATCTCGGGCCCGACATCTATTTGTTCTCAGCCTATAAAACCTATGGCCCGCACCAAGGCTGCATGGTTATTCGACGCCCTTTGAGTGAGATGCTTCCGAACCAGGCCCACTATTTCAACGGTGGCACGCTCTATAAGCGGTTTACACCTGCCGGTCCTGATCATGCGCAGATTGCCGCGAGTGCTGGCATGGCTGATTATATAGATCTGCTTTGCGATTATCACGGCGGACCAGAAACCGGGGCGTCTGCGCGCGGTGGTTTTGTTCATGACCTGATGCGCCAACACGAGATTGCATTGCTGCAGCCACTGCTCGATGCAGTCAAAGATAGAAACGCTTTGCGTTTGATTGGCCCGTCCAAGGCCGAACAGCGCGCGCCGACGGTGGCGTTAAGCCTGAACAAAAAAGCCGAGGCTGTTGCAGCTGAGCTTTCCCAACATGGGATCATGGCAGGTGGTGGCGATTTCTATGCGCATCGTCCTCTGCAGGCCATGGGTGTTGATCCAGATCAGGGGGTTCTGCGGCTCAGCTTCACGCACTATACAAGTCATCAGGAAATTGATCAGCTTTTGCAGGCGCTTGACCGCGTTTTGTGATCCAATATTCGTACCGGTTCGTATTCTTTTAGAATCAAGAGGCGGATATGGATCCCGGGCACTCTCCGATCATTTTATGGTTCAGGCGCGATCTGCGATTAAGAGATTATCCGGCGTTGACGGCGGCGGTACGGTCGGGTCGCCCCATTGTACCCGTATTTATTCTGGACGATCAGGTTCAAGCATTGGGCGCAGCGCCCAAATGGCGCCTGGGTTTGGGTCTTGAGGCGTTTGCTAAGGCCCTTGATCAGATCGGCAGCAATCTGATCCTGCGCCGGGGGACTGCGCTGAGGGTCCTAAAAGATCTGATACACGAAACCGGAGCAGGAGCTGTATTTTGGTCCCGAGCGTATGACCCGAAGGCGATCAACAGGGACAAGCATATCAAGGCGAGCTTGAACGAACAGGGGATCGAGGTGCGATCCTTTGCAGGGCATCTTTTGTTCGAACCTTGGACGATTGCGACCAAAGCGGGGCAACCGTTTCGTGTATTTACTCCGATGTGGAGGTCGGTGAGCGGACGAGATGTTGCGATGCCAGAACCGACTCCTGCACGAATTGCCAAGCCAGATCTTTGGCCTGCTTCTGATCGGCTGTCCGATTGGAATCTGGATCGGGATATGCAGCGTGGCGCGACGATCGTACGACCGTTTGTCCGTCCTGGAGAGGCCGCGGCTTTGGATCAGTTGGATAGGTTTCTGGAAAATATCGATCATTATCAGGAAGCGCGAGATCGGTTGGATCAGGTTGGTACGTCTGATCTTTCAGAATACCTCTCGTTAGGCGAAATCGGGCCGCGCACAATATGGCACCGGGTGCAAAACGCGGATCGCACTGGTTCGCGAGGGGGCGAGGCCTTTCTACGGCAGCTTGTGTGGCGTGAGTTCGCTTATCACCTGATGTACCATTGGCCGCATCTCCTGACCGACAATTGGAAACCTGAATGGGATGCGTTTCCGTGGAATACTGATCCCGACACGCCTGAAGTCCGCGCGTGGAAGTTAGCCAGAACTGGGGTGCCACTTGTCGATGCGGGGCTAAGGCAGATGTACGTGACCGGGCGGATGCATAATCGTGCACGGATGATTGTGGCGAGTTATCTAACCAAGCATCTGATGACGCACTGGAAAATTGGTGCTGATTGGTTTGCCGAATGCCTGATTGATTGGGACCCAGCCGCAAACGCAATGGGATGGCAGTGGGTGGCGGGTTGTGGGCCAGACGCAGCCCCGTATTTCCGTATCTTCAACCCAGAAACTCAGCGCGAGCGGTTTGATCCACATTCGACCTATCTGAAGCGCTGGATTGCTGAGGGTCGGTCTGACCCGTCCCCAACCGCACGCGCCTATTTTAGTGCCATACCGCGGTCTTGGGGGCTTTCTCACGAAGACAGCTACGGCGCTCCAGTGGTAGGGCTGAAAGAAGGTCGCATCCGAGCATTGGACGCGTATGAAACCAGAAAAGTTCCGGTAAGGAACTGAAAACTTGCCATAAACCGAATCCCGTCCTAGCTTTATTCTGCAACCGCAGAGGGGAGAGCGGATGTTCCTGACGAGCACCGAAGGGCAGGAGGACCTGCCAAGATATTTTGCACAAGTCTTCAAGATGCTGAGCCGCATGGAAAGCGGCCGCCTTGATATCGCTCTGCCGGATGGTCGGGTGTTTCGGGCGGATGCACCTAAAGCCGGTCCGGTTGCCCATGTGGATATCCATGATCCCGACGTATTTGCCAGGCTGCTACGAGAAGGAGAACTGGGGTTTTCGGACGGCTATCTGGAAGGCGACTGGAGCACACCTGATCTGCGCAGCTTTATGGACTTGGTACATTTGGGAACTGAAACCGTTTATGACGATTTCACGGGCAAGTTCCTGGTTCGCGCCTACGAGCGTCTGAGGTTCTGGTTGCACCGCAATAATCGGACGCAGGCTAAGAAGAACATCTCGTATCACTATGATCTTGGAAATGATTTCTATGGCATGTGGCTGGATGACACGATGACTTATTCCAGCGCCATTTTTGAGACCGGGCAGGAAAGCCTCGAGAATGCGCAGACCGCAAAATATGCCAGTTTGGTGGATGAAATGGGGGCCAAACCAGGGGATCATATCCTTGAAATCGGGTGCGGTTGGGGCGGTTTCGCCGAATACGCTGCCAAAGAGCGCGGGCTCCGAGTGACTGGTTTGACTATCAGTCAGGAGCAGTTGAAGTACGCGAAGGAACGCATTGAAAAGGCTGGGCTATCAGATCTTGTAGATTTTAAATTACAGGATTATCGCGATGAACAGGGACAATATGACGGTATTGCATCAATCGAGATGTTCGAAGCGGTTGGTCGGAAATACTGGCCGGCATATTTTAACACTGTTCGTGACCGGTTGAAGCCCGGTGCGCAAGCGACATTACAGATCATAACAGTCGCGGATCACCGCTGGGAAGTTTACAAGAATGGTGTTGATTTCATACAGAAATACATATTTCCGGGTGGCATGCTTCCCGCCCCGTCCATCCTGAAAGAGCAGATAGATCAGGCAGGGCTTCAAGTAGTACGCTCAAAGGAATTTGGCCAAAGTTATGATCTGACACTGCGCCGCTGGTACGACACCTTCAACGCCAAGTGGGACCAGATTTCAGAACTGGGGTTTGATGAGCGTTTTCGCCGCATGTGGAATTATTATTTAACTGCATGCGGCGCAGCCTTTGACACCGGCAATTGTGATGTGACACAGATCACTATAGCTAAGCCAAGTTGAAGAACGGAACTACAAATGCCTACAGCTTCCCGCCTCGTCGCCGCGTTGTGTCTGCTGGTCATTGCCTTCCTTGTTTCAAGTATGATCATCAACAATGGTGAAGAGGGCAAAAGCTATGGCTGGTTCACATATGTGAACATGTTGTTAGCGGTGACCTGTGGTTGGGTTATCATGGGCAAACGGGCAGGCCGGGGTTGGACGGCTGCAGTTAACAATGGTCTGACTGGTGTTGCCGCGCTGGTTTTCTGGGGATTGTTCGTTCAAGGCACCTACGAGATGTTCAGTCAGGCGATGCGCCATCGGTATGGCGGCCCATTTGAAGCCTTGCTGGAAATCTTCAAGATCGGAGTGGCCTATGGTGAACAACTGCTGCCCAGTGAAATTTTGATTACGCTTGGTATTGGTGCGGTGGTCACTGGGATACTTACCGAAATCGCCTATCGACGCTGGCGTTAAAACGGACCTGCCAAGTCGGGGCTCCTACTTTGTCTAACCTGTTTTTCTACGGCACTTTACGCCATGCGCCTTTGCTGGAACTCGTGATGGGTCAAACAGCGGGCAAATTGTCGGCGAAACCGGCAATCTTAGCTGATCATGCGGTGTATTCGGTAAAGGGCCAGCCTTTTCCCATGATCGTTGCTGAAAAAGGCGCAACGGCAGATGGCGTATTGGTGCAAGGATTGGGCAAGGACGAGCTTGCCCGATTGGCCTTTTATGAAGGCGGATTCGAATATGATCTGCGCCAGCAAACGATTGAAACCAGTGAAGATGGGAATCATCTGGCATTGGTGTTCTTTCCCGACTCGGAGGCATGGAAGACCGACACTCTCTGGGATTTTGAGGCATGGAAAAATGATTGGAGCGCTTTGTCGATGCTGGCGGCGCAAGAGGTTATGGCCCAGTATGGGTGTGTTGACGCCTCGACGATTGCAAATAGTTTCCCTGCGATCCGCACACGGGCATGGGCCAGACTCGCAGCGCGTGAGCGAAACACCGGAGATGCCCGGGACACCAACCATGATGTCGTAATCCACCAACGCAATCACCCTTATGTCAACTATTTCGGTATCGATGAGATAGAGCTGCAGCACCGTCAGTATGATGGCAAGATGGGGCCTGTATTGCACCGCAGCGGCTTGATGCAAGGATCTGCAGTCATCGTCCTGCCTTACGACCCCAGGCGCGATACGGTTTTGCTGGTCGAGCAGTTTCGCGCACCTGTGTTCTTGATCGACGACCCCGAACCATGGATGTGGGAACCGGTCGCCGGTATGATTGACCCCGGCGAAACGCCCGAGCAGGCAGCGTATCGTGAGACACAGGAAGAGGCGCATGTTTCTCTGTCTCGGCTGGAATATGCAGGTGGTGCCTATACATCCAGTGGATCGTCAACCGAATACGTCTACCTCTATGTTGGGCTGGGTGATCTGACAACGACTGTTGAAAGTGGTGGTCTTGCCACGGAAGGGGAAGATATTCGGAGTACAATTCTGCCGTTTGACGAATTCATGAACATGGTTGATACACATGTTTTCAAGGACTTACCGCTTCTTTCTCTGGCACATTGGCTGGCGCGAAATCGCGAACGTCTGCGCGCATAACTATCCCGGCTTGTGATCAAGTCAGGGCGCCTGTAAATCTGCTGCAATACCATATGACAAGAGGACGCCATGCGCATTGCGAAAGACCTTGCCGACGCGGTCGGTAAAACACCCTTGATCCGGTTGCGTCGCGTCAGCGAAGAGACAGGCTGCGAGATCCTCGGCAAAGCCGAGTTCATGAATCCGGGTCAATCCGTCAAAGACCGTGCGGCGTTGTTCATTATCCGCGATGCAATTGCGCGCGGAGACCTCAAGCCCGGCGGCACAATTGTCGAGGGTACGGCGGGTAATACTGGCATTGGTCTGGCATTGGTCGGGGCCTCAATGGGTTTCAAGACGGTGATCGTCATTCCTGAGACTCAATCGGAAGAGAAGAAGGACATGCTCCGACTTGCCGGAGCTCAGCTTGTGCAAGTGCCTGCTGCGCCTTACCGAAATCCCAACAATTTTGTGCACTATTCCCGCCGCTTGGCTGAGGAACTTGCCCAGACCGAGCCCAATGGTGCCATCTGGGCGAACCAGTTCGACAATGTCGCCAACCGGCAGGCGCATGTGGAAACCACCGGCCCTGAAATCTGGGACCAAACCGGTGGCAAAGTTGATGGCTTCGTCAGTGCGGTCGGGTCGGGTGGAACCCTAGCGGGTGTCGCCGAGGTTTTGCAGCCCAAAGGCGTAAAAATCGGACTGGCTGATCCGATGGGGGCCGGCCTTTATTCTTATTACACTACGGGTGAGATCGCGATGGAGGGCGGCTCCATCGCCGAAGGCATCGGACAGGTTCGGATAACGAAGAACCTGGAGGGGTTCACCCCTGATCATTCCTGGCAGATCACCGACAATGAGGCGTTGCCCTATATCTTTGATCTGCTTCGCGAAGAAGGTCTGGTGATGGGCGGATCAACCGCGATCAATATCGCGGGCGCTGTACGTCTCGCGAAAGAGATGGGGCCGGGGCACACCATCGTGACCGTATTGTGTGACTTTGGAACGCGCTACCAATCCAAACTGTTCAATCCTGACTTCCTGCGGGAAAAGGAACTGCCAGTTCCGGATTGGATGACCGAAGCGCCGCGCAGCATTCCCGGCGTATTCGAGGACGTGTGATGCTGCGACAGGTCCGCCTGTTTCTGTTTCTAAGTTTATTCTGCCTGATCGGGCTGGGTGGGATCGCATCTGCCCAGCTCACTGACCGGCAGAGTGAATATTACCAGGGCTGGGTCAGCACGGCGGATCGGGCGGAATCTGTGATCCGGGCGAACCGGGCATCGAATGCCGCGTTAGAGAATTTGCGCTCAGAAATAAACGGTTACCGCGAAGACTTTAACAAGGCGCGCGGCGCAAACACGGATCGTATTCAGACGCTTGAGGGCCAGCTTAAGGCGCTTGGCGCGGAGCCGGCAGACGGCGAGACCGAGCCTGAAGATATTGCCAAGCTGCGCACACATCTTGAAGAGCAACTTAACAGTTTGCGGGTGCCGCGCATAATCTCGGAAGAGGCTTTCAGCCGAGCCAACGGGTTAATCAGCGAAATCGACCGGATCATTCGCGATCGTCAGAAAAAAGAGATGCTGGAACGCGGGCCATCGCCTTTCAACCCCGTTTACTGGGGCCCAGCCTGGATCGACGTCAAGGAAGCGACGCAGAGCCTGATCAATGAAACCGTAACGAATATGCGGTCTGACATCGTTCACGAGCGCATTCGTGAGCGCGGTCTCGGCATTTTCGTTCTGTTGGCCATATCTGCGGTATTGCTGCTATTTGGGCGCAAATGGTCCGAAAAAGGGGGCGCTTTTCTGCGGTCTCTGGGGGGGCGCGGAAGTGGAGTCTGGACCTTCGTCGTTTCACTGCTGCGCATACTGCTGCCTTGGTTGGGCGTTCTGGCATTGGTCACGGCGATTGTGCAGACTGGGGTTCTGGGCTTGCGCGGCACGTTGCTGATTCAGAATATCCCTTATTGGGCTGCCATCATCTTCTACTTTGACTGGATCGGTCGACAGGTCTACCTGATGGGGGCCTCTCAGAATTTCAAACGATTGTCGGCAGGCAGAATTCGAGAACTGCGGGTCTATATCGATCTACTGGCCGTCATGCTTATTTTGCATGATCTGGTTTTGCTATTTGAGCAAATTGAGAATATTTCGGACCCAACACGAGCGGTTGTTGGATTCCCGATCGTATTGGTTACGGCGCTGCTGCTGCTACGTGTGCGTCAGATCCGTCAATTAGAACCACAGGAAGAGCAGACCGATTCAGAAACGTCTCGCAGAGCGGCTGGTTTTAGTCAGTTGGTTGAATTGTTGCGGCGCGCTCTGTTCATACTTGGGATTGCAACACCAATACTGGCGGCATTGGGGTATATCAATGCCGCCGAAGCAATCGTCTTCCCAGCCGTGAAAACACTGGTTCTGATCGCGGCGCTTGTGATCATACGACGGTTTATCACCACGATTTACGGTTGGTTATCGGGGCAGGGGGAGGCCGCGCGCGATTCTCTGTTTTCGGTTCTTGTTGGGTTTGCGCTGGCGATATTGTCGCTGCCTATTCTGGCGCTGTATTGGGGCGCACGCAAGACAGACCTGCTCGAGGCCTGGTCGCGATTGCTGCTGGGATTCGATATCGGCGGCGTCACGATTTCACCCAGTAATTTCCTCACCTTCGTCGCAGTTTTTGCCATCGGATACACATTGACCCGCCTTCTGCAAAGCGGGTTGCGCAACTCATTGCTGCCAAAAACCAGTATCGATCCCGGCGGGCAGAATGCCATCGTATCGGGAACCGGCTATGTCGGAATATTCCTGGCGGCGTTGGTCGCCATTGTTGTTGCTGGATTTGATCTTTCCTCCTTGGCGATCGTGGCTGGTGCCTTGTCGGTTGGTATCGGTTTCGGTCTGCAAACCATCGTGTCGAACTTTGTTTCAGGGATCATCCTGCTGGTCGAACGCCCGATCTCAAAAGGCGACTGGATCGATGTCAACGGCATGATGGGATATGTTCGTGATATCTCGGTCAGGTCCACGCGGATCGAGACGTTTGATCGGACGGATGTGATCGTCCCCAACTCTGACCTGATCAGCGGAGTGGTCACCAACTATACCCGCGGCAACACCATTGGCCGGGTGATCGTTCCTGTCGGCGTGGCCTACGGTACTGACACCCGAAAAGTCGAAACCATTTTGGGTGAGATCGCCAATGGGCATCCGATGGTTCTGGCCAACCCAGCGCCGAGTGTGGTGTTTCAAGGATTTGGTGCGGATTCTCTGGATTTTGAAATCCGGGCAATACTGCGCGATGTGAACTGGGTGCTATCGGTCAAATCCGACATGAACCATGAGATTAACCGCAGATTTGTTAAAGAGGGTATCGAGATTCCGTTTGCTCAACGCGATCTGTGGCTGCGAAATCCTGAGGTGCTGACGGGCCATTCTGAGGAGGCTAAGCCCGACGAAGACCTATCTCCTACTGCCCCTTCCGCGAAGCCTGCCGATTTGACAGCTGATGATTTGGACTCTGCCGGAGACGCAGATGCAGACGCGGATGGCGACGGTCGCTAAACGCGACACATCAAGCATTTTTCCCAAGTGATTATCGGATTGTTACATTTCGATGTAGTCTGATTTTTATTTGAAGGAGGAATTTCGATGGTAACTTTCTCACACAGCCTCGTGCGTATTGCGGTTTGGAACCTTGCGGGTTTCAACCCGGTTAACACAAGTCTGGGCATACCCGCCAATAGTGAGCGGGTCATCCACCAGATTGAAGGCTTGGCCCTGCTTGATGCCGAGTTGATCACGCTGGTCGAGGTTAGCCCTATAGAACATATCAACCGGTTGGCAGCGGGTTTGGCGGACAAGGGCTTGGATTATCAGGTCAAGATCCTGCAGCAACCCAACGGCAACATCCACATTGGATTTCTCCACAAACCAGGGGTTTCGGTGACGGAGCTGGAGTTGATTGACGGTTCGGAAGGTGATGATTCCGGCGGGCGTCAGGCCCTTATCGCCGATGTGCAGGTCGGCAAGTTCAAAGCCAAACTGATCGCGGTGCACCTGAAATCCGGTCGTGACCGGCCTGAACAACAGATACGTGATAGCCAATGTAAGATCATCGGTGCAAAGATCGCCGAAATCCGAGCGACACCGGGCCTGACTCAGCGCACGATCCTACTGATGGGCGATTTCAACATGATCCCCGGTCAGGACGTCAGCAATTTCCACCATCTTGGTGGGGATGACATGATGGACTTTGTTTCGTGCTGGGATTTGCAAGACCGGTTCTCGCATATTCTGGAAAAGGGTCGCGCCAACCTACTGGATGGTTTCGCCGTCTCGCGCACATTTTCCACTGATTACGTTCGCGGCAGCCTGAGACTGTTTCCGATGCACTGGACGATGAATATGGGGCGCGAAGCCTTCAAGGACGAGGTTTCAGACCATCTGCCATTTGTCGCCAGCTTTCGCATATTTTGAGCCGTCTGTTTTTACGAATGGGGCCTTGCGCTCGGTTCAGAAATTCGCATAAGTCACCTCTACCGGAGAGGTGGCCGAGTGGTCGAAGGCGCACGCCTGGAAAGTGTGTAGGCGGGAAACCGTCTCCAGGGTTCGAATCCCTGTCTCTCCGCCACTATTTCAAGCCAAATTTTCGCGGGTGCTTAGCTGCCCAGTTGGTCTTCATTAGTTTGATAGTAACGCAACAACTTGACTTGTTTCAGATCTTTGTCGCGTCTTCGAAGGCAATGAAACAACAAGAGATCGACCTGTCGGACAAGAGCGCGAATGCGCAAGCAGAAGCGTTTTGGATTCCAGTGCGTCTTCGATCAGACACAGATGCCCCATCAGCAAACCAGCTGATGCTTTGGCTTCTTCTACAGCAAGGCTATATAGCGAGAACTGCGGGCCGCTTGCGTCAATTTGCAAATCAAAGCCCACATTTCGGGACCACGTGAACCAATCGTCGTTCCAGGTCTGGTCGTGCAAAATCGGTATCTCTCGGAAACCGTTTGAATAGTGCGCTCGGTCCAGAAGTGTAGGGGCGCAAACTGGCGCGATTACGTCTTGTGCCAAGGCAATTTGGTTTGACGAGCCGTCAGGAACTGCGAAAAATATCGATAGATCAAACATCTCTCGCGAGAGGCTGGGCGGAGTTTCCATAGCGGTGACAGAGAAATTGATTTCCGGCAATTCCTCTCGGATCCGTCGCAATCGTTTTGGAAGCCAGAGTTGGGCAACGGCGGGCAGGGCGGCGATATGAAAATCAGCGTTTGGTTTGAGGTCACGCAGGGCTCGGGCTGCATCAGCCATTTGATCAAAGGCAGCGGAGAAAACCGGGACAAGCGATTGCCCCTCAGGCGTGAGTTCAACGCCTTGCGCGTTGCGTCGAAAAAGCGGTGTACCGGCCCAGCCTTCCAGTGCCTTGATATGCTGCGAGATCGCCCCGGGCGTGACGTTCAATTCTTCGGCTGCAGCAACAAAGCTGACGTTTCTAGCCGCCGCTTCAAAGGCCCGCATCGCGTTCAATGGAGGGCCTTTGGGGCGCTTGGGGGCAACACTCATTGCACTAGCCTTAGTTTTTCTACACCAAGAAATATCATTTCTGCTTTGCGATGTCACGCGACTGCCGCCAAAGTGGCAAAAACTAGGAGGATGTCAGATGACACTTGCACAAAGAGACTGGGTGCCCACCGCAAGCGAAGCACTGGTTCAGGATATCGCAAAAAAGGCGTCATCGGCATCTTCAGATGACCTGATGGCGCGGATCGAGCATCTTGCAGAGGAAAACCGCCGCATACACGAGCAAGAGTGCTTTAACCTGAACCCTGCCACAAATGTCATGAACCCAAAGGCCGAGGCGCTTTTGTCTTCGGGGATTGGGTCGCGGCCCTCGCTGGGCTATCCCGGTGACAAATATGAAATGGGTCTGGAAGCAATCGAACAGATCGAGGTTGTCGCGGCAGAGCTTTGCGCCGAGGTTTTTGATACTCGGTTCGCTGAAGTCCGGGTGCCCTCCGGGGCGATTGCCAATCTCTATGGCTTTATGGCGACCTGTAAAGCTGGCGACACTATCATAGCCCCACCTGGTTCAATTGGGGGGCATGTGACACATCATGCGGCGGGTTGCGCGGGTCTCTTTGGCCTGCGTACCATCGAAGCTCCTGTTAACGCTGATGGCTATACCGTCGATGTGGATCAGTTGAGAGCGTTGGCAAAAACCGAACGACCAAGGCTGATCACCATCGGCGGCAGTCTTAACCTGTTTGAACACCCCGTCGCCGAAGTGCGTGCGATAGCTGATGAAATCGGTGCCAAGGTTATGTTCGATGCGGCCCATCAATGCGGCATCATCGCGGGGCGCGCTTGGTCCAACCCGTTGAAAGAGGGTGCACATTTCATGACCATGAGCACTTACAAAAGCCTCGGAGGACCGGCTGGGGGCCTGATTGTAACGGATGACGAAGAAATCGCAAAAGCGCTAGATGCAATCGCTTTCCCTGGCATGACCGCCAATTTCGATGCGGCCAAAACTGCGGCCCTTGCTGTCACGATGCTGGACTGGAAAGCGTACGGTTCTGCCTATGCGAATGAGATGATTGCGATGGCCAAAGCTCTCTCCAACGCATTAGATACAAAGGGTGTTCCCGTCTTTTCTGGAACACAGGGCTTCACCAACTCTCACCAGTTCGCGGTATTGGCTGCCCCATATGGAGGAGGTCAGGCCGCATCTAAGCAGCTTCGCAAATGCGGGTTCCTCGCTTGCGGTATTGGATTGCCGGTGGAGTTAGTGGAAGGCGACATGAACGGTCTTCGTATCGGCACACCAGAACTGGTGCGGTGGGGCATGACCTCTGGGGATGTCGAGCGTTTGGCTAATTTGATAATGCGTGGCCTGGGAGGGGAACAAATCCAGTCAGAGGTATCCGCATGGCGACGTGAATTTGACACGCTGCATTATGTGAACTGAAAACAGGATGGCCGACTATGTTGCTGAACATTGTCGGCCCTACCAATCTTCGTTGGTTGAGCCTATGCAAACTGCATATCGCAGATCAAAAACGGTAGGTTGCACCCAACAGCGGACCGGATTGATCAAACTTAAAGTCGTTACCGTCGATGTCGTGGTCAAACGAGATATAGCGATACCCACCCCGGATCAGCCAACGGTCATTGATTGCGTAGTCGGCAGTTAGAAGAACTTGCCATGTTTCGCTCCCGCTCCGGAAACCGCCATAATCAATAAACCCGGTACCAGACCATTTGTCCGAGAACCTGACGCGTGCGCGGGCACCAATTACAGGATCAGTCCAGCTTGCATCAACCGTTGTTCGGCGCCCAGGGGCAGCACCGGGTTGCAGGTCGAATTCAGTTTCAGTGCTGAACCACCTAAAGCCGCCGACGATATCAACATATGCGTCTTGATCGTCATAGACCCGATATCCTGCATATCCGCTCAGAAACTGAGTGGTGAAAGAGGTGTCCAAGCCCGAGCTCGCTGGGCCAGGCGTGTCGCTGCTGAAAGACAGATCTGTATAATTGTAGTCTGCCAGGAATGACCAACGCCCATTGGTTGCTCCGAATGCAGCCATAAAGGCAAAGTCCAAATTCTCCAACGCGTCGGAAAAGCTTAGCGTGCCATCTAATGTGCCCAACGGGGTATCCAGCGACGTTTCTGTTTCAGGCATGAACAGGTAGATTGAGGCCTCGTATGACCAGTCGGACTGTTGGGCCGAGGCCATTGACGCCATTGCGCCCGCCAATGAGATTCCGAGGAGTGGTCCTCTCCAATTTCGTGTCGCACCCATTATTGCTCTCCCGTCAAAAGTCTTGTTTCGAATTTTCGTTTCTGTGCAGCGAAAATCTGCGCAGATTTGTCTTGCGGTCAGGCTACTGCATCCTCGGTTTTGCCAGAACCAACGCCAACACGATTTATATCAGTGCTGGGAAAGAACTCGGACCAGACATGCCAGAATATGCCTGCGCGTAGAGTTTCGACCCGCTGCAGTTGCCCTTGATCAGACATTCCCCAAAAGTCGCATTTGGTTACGGGGTGCCCGCTGTCATTGTACCAGACGCCTAAACTTTCATATTTCGGATCAAGGCTGACGACAACATCTCGACCTCCGACCGTTGCGTTGACGATCCAATCGTTGTCGACGACGAAATCATCGGTCCAGCAGGTGGCATCCTGCCCGATGGTAATCCCCCAAACATAGGTTTTGTTCGGCAACCGGTCGTCTGAACGATCCATGTTGTCCATCACTGGAGCGTTTTCCTGATGTTGACGGCCAATCCCCCACCCAAAGGTGATTTCGGTCATCATATCAAGCAGGCGCAGCAATGGGTTTGGGGAAGGTTCATTCAGGAAAACCTCTCCATCCGGGTAGGCTTTCTGAAAGCCGCGAAATGTCATCCGGTAGGTAGGCCACGGTTTCATCCGGGCCTCGGGCCGGAGAGGGCATGCGAGGCCATCTGTGTTTGGGTTCTGGTCCGCTTCACGAAAGCCATATATCTGCTGAATCGGCTCGCCGCTTTCGTTGTCGCGCAGGATCAGGTTATTGCCGTGCTGGGCGAGAACCTCGAGATTCAGGCGCTTACCCTCTATTCTTGGAGTGTACCCCTGACCAAGATTGGCCATGGCACAATACGTCATGACGACGTCCTCTCCACCAAGCCCTTTTTCATTACCGGCAAGATGCGGTCGCATGATCTGCGCGTCGGGGTGTGCACGAGCGTGGCCGTTGTTGTCGATCACCATCACGGGCGCGGTCGGCCCCACGTATTTACGGGCCTCGTCAATCGGGAAGTACTGCGCGGTATTTAGTTGGTTTCTCAGCCCCAGATGAACCCAGACGTAGGGGAATCCATAGAAGAAAAGGACCAGCACTGCCGACACCAGCCACAGCCAGAACGGACCTGCACCAAGTATGAAATGTACAAGTGTTGCGACAGCAAATGTACCCAACCCAATGGCGATCAGGCGATATTCATGACGGATGAAGCGCACCATATTCTCGCGCTTCACCTTCAGCAGCATCTGGGACACATCGCCAAGGTCTCGGAAATAGATGAACCCGATCCCGAGTGATCCGATCAAACCCAGTGCAAACAGAAGTAGTCCAATCATGTCATGATCCTAAAGTCTTGAGCGCGTGATTTCCGTTGCACGGTGTTATTGCTGCGGGGATTGGCGTTTGATCAGGAAAGCCTCGACCGCTTGCTGGGTTTCGGGGCGGATGTTCTCGATCCCTTCATATGGCACACCATACGCTGGCGCGGTGTCGGGAAATTTCTCTTTGCGGGCCATATGTCGGCCAAGGATGCGTGCGAACTCCTGCCCTCCCCAGGCGCCAACCTCGGTCGAAACTGAATATTCCTCGCGCGTGTCCCGGTAGAGATCAAAGAACTTTGCCAGAATAGCGCTTTCGCCAGGTCCCGGCAGTTTCAGCTTAAGCTGGTCCTTCACGATCGCCTCGGGTTTGTTCACGGAATAGACGATGACGTGATCGCGTCGGGCCTTGGATTCGTCAGCAAACAACAGGGCGGCAGATTGGTCCACGCCATCGACCAGACGATCCCGCGGAATGTACTGATCTGCCCCAGCAAAACGCGACAGCGTTGTATAGAGGTCCGAGACATGGATGATGCTGTGGAGCAACCCGTCAGCCTCGATCATGCCGGGCCAGCGGATAAAGGCGTCAACGCGGATACCTCCCTCAGTCGTGTCGCCTTTGCCGCCCGCATAGATCAGCGGGGTGAACCCGGATTGCGGCGCGTATTTGGTGAAGTGGCCGTTATCCCCCATGACCACAACCACGGTGTTTTCCGTTAAGCCCAGTTCTTCGATGCGCGCAAACAAGTCGCCCAGCCACTGATCCAGTAACTGCATCTTGTCGACATACAGACCACCATTCACGCTCTCTGGTCCTGATCGCCCGGCCCGGGTGTTGTCCAGCGGGATCATCGGCCAGTATTGCAGGAAAAACGGGTCTTCCCCACCTGCGAGGCGCTCCAGTTCCTCCATCGTCTTGTCTTGAAACGCCTGGTTCATCTCATCGTATTTCGCAGCGTTCCAGCGCTCTCCGGTTTCCATGCGAATTTCGCGGATCGGCCCGCTGGTTTCCCCTTCGATGACTGTCATCATCGCGGCAGAGTCCGGCCGGAACCAACCGTCCAGCGTGTATTTATCGTCATAGTCCTGGATTGCGACCGAGACCTGTTCTTTGATGGCATCATCATTGAAGATCGTCAGCTGGCCCTGTTGGTGGATGGCGTGCTGGGCATAGTCAAATCCCTGATTCATTGCCCAACTTTCGGCGATATCACCCATGTGCCATTTGCCGACATGGCTGGTCGCGTAACCCGCCTGTTTCAGAATCTCGGCCAGGGTGACCTCGTTTTCCGGCAAGCCGAACCCGGCAATGTCCACCGTGGTATCGCCCATACCCATGCGTACGGGCAACCGCCCGGTCATCTGCGCCACGCGGGTCGGCGTGCACGAAGGTTCAGTATACATGCGCACCATTCGCATGGCCTGATCCGAAAAGTCGTTGATATTCGGCGTCTCATAACCTCGCACCGCGTTGAGTTCGGGTATGCCCATGTCGCCGAAGCCCATATCGTCGATCAGAACGCTGATTATGTTCGGGGGCTGCCCATTGTTACGGCCACGAAAAGCGGTCAGAGCATCATCAACAGCGGTATCATCCTGCGCCCATTGTTCTGCGTGTTGTGCTTGCAGAATGTAAAACTCGGCATCGTGTTGGATTGGATTGTCTTGTGCCGACGCGGCCTGCGCTGCAAGGCTGACAAACAAAGCCAATACCCCTGAAATCTTCATCCCATATCCCCCGGTCATCTGCTTGGTGGAAGGCAAACGCTTCTGCAGTTGCCTTCACATTTAAACATTATCATATGTAAACAAGATTTTCTGTAGATTTCAATTCTGCCAGCCCATGAACACATCGCGCGTCAGTTCGGATTCAGGGCGCAGGTTGTCGATACCCTCATAAGGGATGCCTCGCCCGATCTCGGAATGCGGATGTTTGGCGATCATTTTTTGATGGCGTTTGATCATGTCCTGAAACGAAGCTCCGGCCCACAGCGAGTACCCAACCAACGGGTGCAGTTCACGTGGATCGCGATAGATGTTGAAGGTCGGGGCCGCCGCACCGGGTTGGCCGGGCGCGGGCAGGTGCATCTTGAACTCCTGTTTGACAACTGAGCGCAGAACAGGGCCTTCGTAGACATATACATAGTCGCGTCGACCATGACCTTCACCATTCAGCAACAGCGCCGTCTGATCGATCCCGTCGATGATGCGGTCACGTGGGATATGATCAGTCGCACCTGCAATCCGCGCCATGGTGGTGTAGATATCCGACACGTGAAAGATATCACCGGCTGCGCTGTCCGCTTCGATCACGCCGGGCCAGCGTATGAAAGCGTCCGTGCGTACGCCGCCTTCCAGATGTTGGGTCTTACCACCGCGATAGATCAGCTGATTAAGGCCCGAGGTCCCCTCGTAGTGGTACATCAGCCCATTGTCAGCCATCAGTACCACAATCGTATTATCGGCTTCTCCGGTCTCTTCAAGCTTGGTCAGAAGATCACCAATCCACCCATCCAATAACTGCAGTTTATCAGCGTGGAAGCCACCATTGCGAGAGAGTGGCTCATCCGCATAAACAAAGTTAAGGGGGTAGAGAGGCCAATATTGCAGAAAAAACGGTTCTTCCTCGGCGGCGGCACGCTCCAGTTGCTCAAGAGCCTGACGTTGATATCGCTCGTTCATCTCTTCGTACTTGGCCTGGGTCCAGATCTCCCCCGGGAACATGTCCACCTCAAGGGCAGTGCCGCCTGCTTCGGCCTCGACACCGGTCACCAACCCGTAGGGTTTGAAACGTTCATCCAG
The DNA here is from genome assembly GCF_059610325.1 of Ruegeria sp. YTSA064. Lineage (NCBI taxonomy): Bacteria > Pseudomonadati > Pseudomonadota > Alphaproteobacteria > Rhodobacterales > Roseobacteraceae > Ruegeria > Ruegeria sp. YTSA064. The sequence continues at coordinate 60,962 of NZ_JBXWNK010000001.1, read as the reverse complement.
CAGAAACTGATTGTTTTGCCCTTCGGGCACATATCCGAGCATGTTGTTTGCGCGCATCGCCTCGGGGGTCATAAGGCTTAGTTGAACCTGTTGATGCAGGGGAAAAGCTGCCCAGTCGAAGCCCTGATTGTGCGGGTAGGCCTGTTCGATATCGCCTTGATGCCATTTGCCGACATGTACGGTGTTATAGCCAACTTCCTTCAATATCTCGGGCAGGGTTACTTCACTGGCAGGCAGGCCTTCGCCCACCAACGCAACTTTGACTTCTGATACCCCGGCGCGGACAGGGTGGCGACCTGTAAGCATGGCAGTCCGCGTCGGGGTGCAGGATGGCTCGGTATACATGCGCATCAACGATAGGCCTTCGGTGGCGAACTGGTTGATACTGGGTGTCTCGATGCCCATCACGTAGTTCATCTTGCGGTCACCCATTTGACCAAAACTGATGTCATCGATCAGAATGTACAGAAAATTGGGTGGATTACCGCCTTTCGCCTCGCGAATTTCAGCTAGCTTTGCGTCAATCTCGGCATCCTGTGCGTCCCACGCATCGCCAAATTGGACGCGCAGATAATTGAACTCGCCGTCGTGAATGATCGGAGACTGCTGGGCGAATGCCGCTCCGGTGGTCAGAATTAACGAAGACAGGATGGGTATTAGTTTCATTTTAATCTCCGGGTTTGCCAAAATTCTGAGGCATGTTTTGAGCTTCAACTATTCTGGTTTCGATGCTGCAGCGCAGATCGGCGAGGGTTTCGGCCAAATCGGCCAGGAACCGAGATTGCTGAGGCGTGTTTGAGTGCTGCAAAAGAGCGATTTCAGTAAAGATCTCTTGGTAATCCAGACATATCCGGTCAAATTCACTGTCCTCGGTGCGTAAACTTTGCAGAAGATCAGCGTGTTCAGGGAACTGATCTTCAATAAAATCACTATCGACCATCGGCAGCACTTTCGAAGCTGGTTGCTCGGTCAGCATGCGCTCCGCACGAATTTTCTTGAACGTAATAAGCCGCATGCTACGGTAGCAACATGGCCACAAGTCCTTATCGTGAAAGGATAGTTCTTGACCGGCATGGGGGATGGAAAGCAAGACGACAATAAGCGTAACTTCTCTGCTGAAGATGTACGTGCTGCGCTTGAGCGTGTTTTAGACTCGGCAGGATTTAAGGGATCGGCCCGAATGCGGTCTTTCCTGACCTATGTCGTCGACGAGGCTCTTGCCGGACGCACCGATGAAATTCGCGCAAAAACGATTGCGATGGATGTTTATGGCTACGGCGCCGACGAACTGACTAAACGCGAAGGCGTTGTGCGGGTAGATGCTGGTCGGATGCGACGAAAGTTGAAGGCCTATTACGGCGGAGCGGGAGCGTCTGATCCGATCATGATATCGCTACCCGTTGGTCGTTATGCACCAGAGTTCAGACCGGGTACGCGCCAGTACCGAAAATTAACAAATCTGTGGCGTATAAGTGTGATGTCGGCGATGGCTATCACCCTTGTTGCGCTGGGTGGCGTCGGAGGCACCGTCCTTACAAAGCAATGGCCATCGAGCGATGTAAAAGCCGAGCAGTCCGCGATCTATGACGTGTCTCCGGCGCGGGTCGAGGCGATGAATCTGTGTAGTGCCGGACAGGATGTGATGTTTCCGGTTGTTAACTTGCCGCGCCTGAAACCCGCGTTATTGATCTTTAAAACCGCGATTGAGCGAGATCCGCTATATTTCTGCGGGTACGCGGGGGCCGCTCAGGTCGAAACCATGCTTGCCATTCTTCAGTCTACCGATCCTGCAGCCACTGATATGCTTGCTGTGGCAGACGAAAACAGTGCTCATGCGCTGGAAATCGAGCCGGATGCGGCATGGGCACTTTCATCGCGTGCCTGGTTGGAATTCGGGTTGGGGAACTACGACAAGGCTACGGCGTTGTCCCGCAGGGCGGTCGATCTTGCACCAACAGATCCACATATAGCTGAATTTGATGCGCTAATCTCGCTCTACACAATGAACTTTACGTATATCATTTCGCAATCAGAGCGATATGAAAAACTGGCGGAAAGCAGCGGTGCGCTTGTGTTCGGGAATGTGCTCGGATCAGCTCAATTTCATTCTGGTGATTTTACGGCCGCGATTCGAAGCTACGAAGATACTATCGCGCGTGGTGGCCCCTTCGGCCCGATTTCCGCGGCATATCTGATGGCGGCGCGCTGGAACAACGGAGAGCAGACTGAGGCGCGTCGGCTCGCAAGTGTTTACCAAAAGACCTGGCCCGATTTTCCACTGGAAACCTTAAAACGGCGGGTTTTCCAACAGTCACAACCGGTCGACGCACTTGTCGAAGCGATGAAAGCCGCTGGAGTAGTTATGGAGCGGGACCATGCGCCTCTTACAGCAGACTGACCTGCTCTGGAATTGGAAGCTTTGTCATTCGTCCTGCGCGACCAGCCCCAAACCGCGTAAGTAGATACCGATCCCGCTTTCCAAAAGGTCTTCAGGAGGGAAGGGAGAGCTTGCACCGGTATTGCGCGCATAAAGTTCAACGACACCGTGACTCATCGCCCAAATGTGAGCACTGAACATCGAAGCAGGTGGTCTTTTCTCTGGCGGTATGTGTTGAGACAAATCGCCAGCAGCTTTTTCCAGCACATTTTTTGCGCGATTGGCGGCGAGGGCCAACTCGGGCGTTCGGTTCAGAGATATGCCGCTTTCGAACATCGCGATGTAGTGGCCTGGGTGCTTGCGCGCAAAGGCTAGATAGGCGCGCCCAGTGGCTTCAAATGCTGCCAGTGCCGACGGTTGCCCCTTATCATAGGCAAATTGCATCAGGTCAGCGAACATCTCAAAGCCCTGTCGCGCGGCCTCAGCAATCAGATCTTCGCGCCCTTCATAATGTCGATAGACCGCTGCGGGCGTCACCCCAGCCGTCTTGGCGGCCTCGGACAGTGTAAACCCGGTCGGACCTTTTTGTTCAATCAGAGACAGGGCAGCCTCGATAAGGGCCTGCTTCAGATTTCCATGGTGATATCCGCGCTTTGTCATCCCGTCCTCAAGTGCTTATTCGGGTATATATGCACAGGTCTTGACCTAATCCAGCGCAGTTCGTGTATTGCCCCATACCAAGTTCAGGCATCCCAGATTTCCGGTCCACCACTGATCGTTTTGTCTGGCTCGCCAACCACGTCGGCATCTTTGCCATCATAATCCAACCCGCTGAGCACTGTACGAATGGCGGCCAGCCGAGCGCGTTTTTTGTCATCGGACCGAATGATCGTCCAGGGACAATCTTCGGAATGGCTGCGGGTCAGCGTTTCGGAAATTGATTGGCTGTATTCGTCCCACTTTTGCAGGCCAGCTATGTCGATTGGGCTGAGTTTCCACTGCTTCAAAGGGTCGGTCTCGCGGGCTAGAAAGCGGTTCAGTTGTTCTGAGCGACCTACATTCAGCCAGAACTTGAACATGTGGATCCCGTCATTCTTGAACCCCATTTCCAGAGGCAGAACCTGTCTGAAGAACCGATCACGCTCATCTGTCGTGCAAAAACCAAAGACGTTTTCAACAACGCCCCGGTTATACCAGCTGCGATCAAAGAACACGATTTCTCCGGCAGAGGGTAGGTGTGAAATATAGCGTTGAAAATACCACTGGCTGCGTTCAGCATCTGATGGTTTGCTAAGCGCAACATTGCGCGCACCCCGTGGATTAAGGTTTCCCCGGAACCTTTTGATTGTTCCACCTTTCCCCGCTGCATCGCGTCCTTCGAACAGGATGGCGACGCGCTGATCAGTGTTCTTGACCCACCGCTGCATCTTGACCAGCTCGATCTGCAAACCCTGCATCTGTTGGTCATATTCCTTGCCCTTCATCTTTTTCGGGTAAGGGTAGGTCGGGTTTAGAATTTCCCCTTTTTTGGCCTGCTCAATGACCGATTGAACAGTCTTGGGCGCATCATTGCGAAAATAGCTCTCGATAGCGCCGTGTTCTGATTTGGTCATGTGCGGCCTCGCCATAAAATCCATAACTTACTATGGATTACGGATGGGGTTAACGCAAACCCGCACGTGCGGCGGCACGGTCGATTGCGGCTGCGACCTCTGGGGCGGCAACTACCTGAGGCATGTGACCGACACCGTCCAGTTCGACCAGTTCCGCACCTGGTATTTGCTCTATCAGGCGCTCAGAATGCCAATCCAGCCCAACGGTCGTATCGGCGGTGCCGTGGACTATTTCAGTTGGAACCGTAATCTCGTTATAGCGGGGTTGAAGTTCGGTGATTTCGTCCAGCAGATTTGCTCGCTGTTTGGCATTTGCATGCATCGATGCGCGGCGCATGGTCAGACCGGGGCCGAAATGTTCCGCATAACCTTCGGGGGCTACTTGCGGCGCAAAAACCTGATCCAGTGCTTTCGAAACGAACCAGTCAGGAACGAAGGCGCTGACCAACGGCAGGCCAAGTGCGTTGCCGATGGTTGTTGCGCCCATTGTGTTGAATGCGTCTAATGGCGTCTCCCAGGGGATAGCTGCAGGAGCGATCAAAACGACAGCGGCGATATTGTCAGGCCGTGTGACTGCCCAGGCAAGTGCGACTGACCCGCCATAGCTTTGCCCAGCAACAACGGGTTTTTCAGCACCAAGTTCTGAGGCAGCTTTCTGTAGGATTTCTGCTTGTTCAACAATGGTTTCTCCGTCTGGGTTAAAGCTTTCAGAATAACCTAGCCCAGGGCGATCGAATACGATGACCCGATAGCTTTCTGCTAAGATCGGTGCCAACGCAAATGTCATGTCGCGCGTATTCCCGCTGGAACCGTGGATCAGCACGACATCTGGACCTTCGCCCATGACGACGGCATGTACAGAGATACCATCGACATCCAGGATCTGACCTTCAGGAGGAAACGAAGCTTCGGCACTGCCTTCGCGTTGCATACCACGCCAGGCAGTGACTATGGCAACGGCTGCTAGCGCAATGCCAATTGTTATCAAGAGTTTATTGGCCAATCTTTTCCAAATCAAAGGGGGTTGTCTGATAGATGGAATTGATCCAGTTGCCATAAAGCAGGTGCGCATGGCTGCGCCAGCGGTTCTGCGGATTCTGGCTTGGATCATCGTCAGGGTAGTAATTTATAGGGACATTGATCGGTGTACCGTTGGCAACGTCCCGGTCATATTCCTGCTTGAGCGTGTCGCTGTCATACTCGAAATGGTTGAAGATATAGAGTGCCCGATGTGCTGGATCTTCGATCAGGCAGGGGCCCACATCATCGCTGCCAAGCAGTGTGATCAGATCGGGTACGGCGTCGATTTCATACTGCCGCATCTCGGTCCAGCGGCTTACTGGGATCACGCAATCGTCAGAAAAACCACGTAAAAATGGCGATGCTGGCGCAAGATTTCGATGCCGGAAACACCCGAAGGCCTTTGCATCCAGCATATGTTTTTTGACATCGTGAAAATGGTTGATCATGGCCATGCCACCCCAACAGACGCCGAAGGTGGAATGCACATTGGTTTGCGTCCACTCGAACACTTCACGGATTTCGTCCCAATAGGTGACATCAGCGAAATCAAGGTGCTCGATTGGGGCACCCGTAATGATTAACCCATCAAATTTCTGGTCCTTTACCTCCTGAAAAGGATGGTAGAATTCGGCCATATGCTCGGCAGCGGTGTTTTTGGTCTGATGCTCGGTCATACGGATCAGCGAAAGTTCGATCTGCAAAGGTGTCGCCCCGATCAGACGCGCAAACTGGTTTTCGGTCTGAATTTTCTTGGGCATCAGATTCAACAGGCCGATCCGCAAGGGGCGAATATCCTGCCGTGCGGCCTGATCTTCGGCCATGACCATGACACCCTCATTGGTCAGGACGTCAAAGGCGGGCAGGTCGGAAGGAATTTTAATCGGCATTTGGTCACGCTGTTGAAACTGCGAAAGAAGTCTGGAACTTATGCGGGGTTGGCGCGGGCCTCAAGGGTGCGTTCGATCAACTCATCGAAATCACTGCTATCGCGGACCTTGGCGATATCGTCGGCGGCGATTGTAACGCCCCAGTTTCGTGCCATCGCTTCATATCTCGGTTGTCGGTGCGCCAGCGCTTGCGCATAGGTCCAGCGTATGAACGCGTCCGGATCGACCGCGGAGGCTTGGCAGTTGTTAAGGGCAAGGTATTCATCCCAGACCCGCTGCAGGAACTCGGCTTGGTAAGACATGGGCTTTGGGGCCTTGTCGAAACGTTTTACCAATTCCTCTGTATGGGCCTCGTCGCCCTTGATCCAGATCATCAGCGTCTGGCGCGATAGCTCGGACAGGACCTGGTCGTTCGGATCTTCGGGCTCGACCCACTCGCAGATAGAGCCACCGGTATCGCAGATAAAATGCGGATAGCTGTACAAGCGCTCGGCTCGGTCGATAAAATACTTGGTATCCAACAGGGCGTGAATCTCTGCTAGCCGGAACTGTTCCTGGCGAAGCCGGTATTCCGAGATTTCAAGTCCACCAAGCCCGGGATTGCCGGGTTTGCCCAGATAGGCGGAAACCGGGGTCAGGTTCTCGAACGTGATGTTCGATCCGATATAGATCGAATCCGATAGCAGAAGCTCGCGCAGAAAGGGCACTTTCATCGCTTCGGCCTTGGCGTTGTCGGCGATGTATTCGCCCATGTAGCGAGTCCCGATCCGGTAATCGATCGAGTAGTGGAACCAGCCACCTGCATCCCGAAGAGTGTTCGAGACATAGGATTTTCCCAACCCGGACATACCGAAGAACAGTACTTTCTTTCGCGCAGCGTCGCGCCAGTCCTTTGCCGAGTTGTAGATCATGCGCCACCATCCCTTGTTTTGCATTAGCTAAATCGGGCTGATCGCGGCGTCAATTGTGCTGCTGTGTTCCGCAATGAAAAGAAGGCGTGTAAATGGAAAAGCCCCACCATACCAAGGCGGGGCTTTCCGATGTGTTTTCTGCCGCTGGGATCAATCCAGGGCGTAAGTCACCTGAATGCCAACACTCCATGCACTGTTGCCGGTGAAAGTGGCGCGGTTGTCGGGACCGGTACCGTTTGCCGTGGCATCACCGATGTCGGTATAGCGTACGCCGCCGGAGATTTTGGCTTTCTCAAGCGAATAGGTGCCACCCAGACCGATGCTCCAGAAACCATCTGTCGGTCCGAGGTTGGAAACCGAGTTCCCTTGCGAACTTTCGTAACCGAGAGTTACGGCACCCGAGAATTCGTCGGTGAATTGGTAGCCCAGACCAAGTGAATAGGTCCAAGTTGCTTCCTCATAGTCGACGAGGTTTATACCTGTCAGGCCGGTATAGATGGGTGGCGCATATACGGTTTGGGGCCAGTCGACCCAACGGATCGAGCCGAACAGCAGCGTCTTTGGCGCGACGCCTGTTTGGAAGTCGAGATTCACAGATTGAGGTGTTATAACCTCGGTTGAAGTATCTGCGCTCGATCTAGCGATTTCGGGAAATGGCGTGAAAGCGAGCGCATCATTTGACTCGGTCTGCGACAGATCGTGTTTAATCTTTGAGTTATATGTCAATGCGACGCGAGCCGCGATATCAGGTCGTTCCCACGCGACGCCAACCACATAGCCAAAATCGATTTCAGCGTCTGTTTCAACACGGTATCCACCAGATGGGAACGGCTCTAAGCCCGCGCCTGCGATTGGTACTGATACGCTTGCTTTCAGCCTTTGTGCACGGACACCGCCGATTACACTGAACCCATTGTCCAGTTTATAGCGAAGTAGAGCCGTAATTGCGTCAGTGTCTGCCTTGGCTCTCAACACATCTTGGTTTGCGCCTAGAGGAAATGGAGGGGAGAAACCTAACACATTCTGCGATAATGGGTACTCCGAAGAGTAATCGATATCGGCGCCAAATGGCTGGTCATAGACCAGCGCAAAATCCAGTTTCTCTGTCAGCGATGTTTTGTACGCCAGATGTGGCGTGAAGAAGCTGTTCGAGACATTGCCCGACTCAATGGTTTCCCCGAATGTTGGGCTCAACGGGATCTGATCTTCCATCGAGCCACTGACATCAGGCTTGGTATAGCCCAGTCGAAACTGAACGACAGATCCTTCTTCAAAAAGAATGTTAACGCCCTGACCGCTACGATCTAGGCCACCTGCCTGCACACTGGTTGCCCCGATGCACAACGCGCATGCGTGAAACAACGATCGTTTCATATACTTCTCCCTACACTGTCCTGCGGCCTGTAATGCTCATCCCATCAAACGCACCCGGCCTTGTTACCGGCTTTTACTGTCTTAAACTTTAAATTTTGGTCAATTGGTGACGGAACGTTACTCGGTGTGCGCACGCTGCACGGGTGTTGCGGATTTGTTACGATTTTCTGACCAGACGTTCAGGAAAATCCCCGCAAAGATGACTGCTGCACCCAAGAGCGTCCACTGGTCCAGCGGTTCATGATAAAGGATCATGCCCACTATCGCGATGGTCGGAAGGCGTGCAAAATCAAAGGGTACCACGATTGTTGCCGGAGCGATCGCGAGAGCATTGGTGATACAATAATGCGCAAATAGACCAGCCACGCCGACCAGCAGAAGAAACGGCGCTGTATTTGCGCTAGGTAATGAGATCTGTCCGTCATAGGCCGATGCGATGAATCCAAGGCCCGCCTGAATCAGAGTCAGCCAAAACATGATGCAACCGATGCTCGCGAACCGAGTAAGGGTTTTCGTCGATATCGTCGTCAGAGCGAAGAATAAAGCGGACAATGCTGCGGCAATCACTCCTGGGCTGATCGAGGCCGCGCCAGGACGTGCCACAATGAGTATTCCGGCAAATCCGATTAGTGCTGAGGTCAACCGAAGCGCAGTCAACCTTTCTTTCAACAGCAATGGTGAGAGGAGTATCACCCAGATCGGTTGGGTAAACTCCAGCGCGAAGACCTGCGCAAGAGGAATGACCGTCACCGCATAGAACCAGAGGTTTTGCCCCGTAAAATGCAGTACATTTCGAACGCCATGCAAATCTAATCGCCGTGTCGAGACTTGATGCCATTTGCGGGATATCGTCAGAAAAAAAGCGACAATGCAGATCCCGACGAGGCTGCGATAGAACATAATCTCAAAAGTATCGTGAGTTACGCTAAGTTCGCGTCCGGCAATTGCCATCGATGAAAACGAGGCGATTGCTCCGGTCATCCAGAGCGCGGCCTTGCCGATCTGCATTGAGTTGCTGCTCATGAAACTTGGTTTACGTCCCGACGTATGGCAGGCCGACTTAATGGTGTTTCACGAGACAACGCAACGAATAATAGCCGTGTCAGAATTTTTGTGCTTTGCGTGTGAGAGTTTATTCCCACTCGATGGTTCCGGGCGGTTTCGAAGTGATGTCGTACGTGCATCTGTTGATGCCTTTGACCTCGTTGATGATACGTGTTGCCGTTTCACCCAGGAACTCGTGACTGAACGGATAGTAATCAGCTGTCATGCCGTCGACTGACGTCACCGCACGCAGTGCACAGGCATAATCATATGTCCGTCCATCACCCATCACGCCGACTGTTCGCACCGGAAGAATGGCGACAAAGGCCTGCCAGATATCGTCGTATAGCCCATGTTTGCGGATTTGATCGATATAGATCGCGTCGGCTTCGCGTAGAATGTCGAGCTTTTCTCGAGTGATTTCTCCAGGGCAACGGATCGCAAGGCCGGGGCCGGGGAAGGGGTGGCGACCGATGAAACTGTCGGGCAGACCCAACTCGTGACCCAAGGCGCGGACTTCATCCTTGAACAGTTCTCGCAGGGGTTCGACAAGCTTCAGGCCCATTTTCTCGGGCAACCCGCCCACATTGTGGTGCGATTTAATAGTGACCGAGGGACCACCAGAGAACGAAACAGATTCAATCACATCGGGATACAGGGTGCCTTGTGCCAGAAACTCGGCACCATCAATAGTGTCGGCGTGTTTCTGGAAAACATCGATGAACAGTTTGCCGATGATTTTCCGTTTGGTTTCAGGATCGCTTTGCCCCTCCAGCTCGCCCAGAAACAACTCGCTCTCGTCAGCATGGATCAGCTGGATATTGTAATTGTCGCGGAACATTCCGACGACCTCGGTCGCTTCGTTCTTGCGCAAAAGGCCATGGTCAACGAAGACACAAGTCAACTGATCACCGATTGCCTCGTGGATCAGGATTGCCGCGACCGAACTGTCGACGCCACCTGAAAGACCGCAAATGACTTTTTTGTCGCCGACCTGCTCGCGGATTTTTGCGATCATTTGCTCGCGATATGCGCCCATGGTCCAGTCACCCGAGAATCCTGCCAGTTTGACGAAATTCTCATATAGTTTGGCACCCTTGGGAGTGTGGTGCACTTCCGGGTGGAATTGCACGGCATAGAAATGACGCGACGGGTCTGCCGTTATGGCAAAGGGCGCGTTGGGTGAGGTGCCAAAGACTTCAAAGCCGGGCGCGATTTCACTGACGTGGTCGCCGTGGCTCATCCAGACCTGCTCATCACCTTCTGCGAACCAGCCATCAAGAATGTCCAACTGGTTCTGAGGCGTCACGAAAGCACGCCCGAATTCGGCGGTGCCGTGACCGCTTTCGACCTGGCCGCCCAGTTGCTGCATCATCACCTGCTGGCCATAGCAGATGCCTAGGATCGGCACGCCATAGTCAAAAATTTCCTGTGGCGCACGGGGTGAACCCTGTCGTGTAACGCTGTCCGGACCGCCCGAGAAAATGACGGCTTTAGGGGCCATCTGTCGGACAAAGTCCATCGTGACGTTCTGATAAGGATGAATTTCGCAATAGACATTCAGTTCGCGCAGGCGACGGGCGATCAGCTGCGTCACCTGGCTGCCGAAGTCGATGATCAGAAGGCGGTCGTGGGATGCTTGGGTCATGACTGGCTATTAGGTTGCAAGCCTTGCTTGTGCAAGCGCAATGACGTCAATTGGTGGCGGAGGCACTCAGATGACTGACCTAATTCTTAGAACTGCGAAATCAGGCGACGTTAATGCGATAGAAATCTGTATTACAAGCGCCTACGCCGATGCGATCAGGAAAATTGCCGACATGCCAGATGTCGCAAGCGGAATCGAGGGCGATATTGCCAACCGAAATGTCCTTGTCGCAGAAGAAGGTGCGCAACTTTTGGGTGTCATAATTTATGGTCTAAAGGCTGGCGTGATGATGGTCTTCAATCTCGCGGTTGTGCCGCAAGCTCAGGGGCGTGGCCTCGCAAGAAAATTGCTTGCTGCTGCTGAAGCCGATGCGCTGACAGCGGGGTTGTCCGTGCTTTGCCTAAGAACGCATCGACTTATGGGGGCAACCCGCGCCATGTATACACATCTTGGCTGGCAAGAAGTCGAGGTGACCGGGAACTCGGTCATGATGCAGAAGAGCGTGACGTGACGTGCAAATGTGTCTGAAATAGCGATGCTGCCAGTTCATGTCGCTTTTACCTCTATTGCGCCGTAAACTACCTCTGGCATCTTGGTTCGTTGATGTAACACACTTGTCGAACCAACCAATAAACGGGATTTTCTCATGACAGAGGCAAGCACCCGGCGCAGAGCACGAGGTGGCGGTGGCGCCGCCCGCCGGGCCGAGCGCACGGCGGTAAAGATCGAAACCGCAAAATACATCGAACGTAACATTCCCAATTTCGAAGTTCTCAATGAAGAAGCGCTTGAGATCATCGAAACCAACGCGGAAACTGTGCTGGCCGAGATCGGTGTCAATTTTGTTGACAATCCGGCGGCATTGGAACGTTGGCGCGAGGCTGGTGCTGATGTCGATGGTGAACGCGTGCGTCTGCCGCGCGGTCTCGCGCGTGAATTGATCAAATCCGCACCCAGCGAATTTACTCAACATGCGCGCAACCCTGAGAAATCAGTCGTTATAGGCGGACGGAATCTTGTTCTGGCCCCGGTATATGGCCCTCCGTTCGTGCGCGATGCGCAAGGCGGCCGTCGCTATGCGACCATGGACGATTTTAACAAGTTCGTGAAATTGGCCTATATGTCCAAATGGCTGCACCACTCGGGCGGCACCGTGTGTGAGCCGACGGATATTCCGGTGAACAAGCGTCACTTGGACATGTTGATGGCGCATATGACCTTGTCGGACAAACCTTTCATGGGCTCCGTCACCGATCCTTCGCGAGCACAGGATTCGGTTGAAATGTGCGAGATTCTCTTTGGCAAAGAGTTCGTGCAGAACAACACGGTTATGACCTCGCTAACCAACATCAATTCACCGATGACATTTGACGATGTGATGATGGGTTCGCTTGAGGTTTACGCTGCTAACAACCAAGCCTGCATTATCTCGCCCTTCATCGTCGGTGGTGCAATGGCACCGGTATCAGTCGCTGGTACGCTGACGCAGGTTCTGGCAGAAGTTATGGCCGGGGTGGCATATAGCCAGATCATCCGTCCGGGGGCTCCGGCGATTTTTGGGGCTTTCGTTTCATCGATCGACATGAACTCGGGCGCGCCGACTTTTGGTACTCCTGAAGCATCGCACGTGACTTATGGTGCGGGTCAGCTAGCACGTCGTTTAGGGCTGCCATTCCGGTCTGCAGGTTCGTTCTGCGGCTCGAAGCTGCCCGATGCGCAGGCGGCATACGAGACCGCAAATTCACTGAATATGGGTCTGATGTCAGGCGTGAACTTTATGCTTCACTCCTGCGGCTGGCTTGAAGGCGGTTTGGTGGCAGACTTCGAAAAGTTCGTCATGGATGCTGACCAGTTGGGTGTTTTGCATGGTCTGGCCAAAGGCGTCGCATACGACGAAAATGCTCAGGCCATGGATGCGATCCGCGAAGTTGGTCCGGGCGGGCACTACCTTGGGTGCGCCCACACGCAGGCAAACTTCAAGGAAGCGTTTTGGAAAACCGATTTGCTGGATTACAAGCCGTTCGAAACCTGGGAAGAAGAAGGCGCGCGTGACACACGGACGCTAGCATCGGCACGGGTTGAACATCTTTTGGCCAATTATCAGCAGCCACAACTTGATCCTGAAGTTAATGCGGCACTGGACGCATACGTCGCCGAAAAGAAAGCATCCATGCCGGATGCCTTCACCTAATCACTGAAATTGCGCGGCGCGACTGGTTTGATACAGTTGCGCCTCGCCATTCAATGCGATCAGCAAATCCAGATGACGCACCAGAGAATAGGCCGCGTCTTCTTCTATCCGCTGTGCATTCACTTCGCGTTCCAACTCTAGCAGGCGCAGTAACGCAGCGCCCGTTCCTGGAACCGATCCATAACCCAGAAGACGTTGCAGATGACGGTCGCGATTATAGTCCTGCGCCCCGATCTTGGCAGCACGGGTCAGCAGTCGCGGGCGGCGGAGTGAAGTAATCAAGGTCATCAGGTCCTGCACGGCAGCTTCCTTTTCGTTCAGTTTCGCTGTCTGAAATGTGACACAACCAGAGCGGGTGTTGCCTTGATGTAGTTCGTCCCGAACTATGGTTTCACCACTGTTTATCTTTTTGAATCAATTCTGCTCTGAGCCGTCTGTGATTAACGAACGAGTAACGAAAGCACCTCTAGTTAGATTTGGTTAACTAAGAATCCGACGGCTAAAACTGTCAGTTTGTTTTGTCGACAAGGGCGAAGAAATATGGAAAACAGCGTGGCTTTCACCGTTCCGGCATGGGTTCCCGAAGGAGCACAACGATATCTTGACCATACAGAATCTGGGCGGTCGATACGGGATATCGCGCGGTCGACTGGATGCCATGCCTCGACCATATTGCGACAGATCCGCAGGGTCGAGATGCGTCGCGATGATCCTTTGGTGGACGCCGCGTTACAATCATTGGCCCAATCGCATTTTTCACCCACGGAATTCAAAAATCCTGCGTTTGCAGTCGTAACATCCGAAGAGAACCGACCAGAAACTCAAAACGCAGAGTTCGAACGAGAAGCGCTGCGTGTTCTGAGACGTTTGTGTGAATCCGGTGCTGTGCTTGCAGTGGCCGAAGACATGGATAAGGCCGTAGTGGTTCGGGACAACGGTGAAGGCGGGACAACCAAAACAGCAGTTGTGGATTGCCGAACAGCGCAGGCGCTGGCGTTAAATGACTGGATATCGTGCGACAATCCCGGTCGGATTTCACGATATCGTATTTCAAGTGCGGGACGCACGGCACTGAGCCACTTGATTGCCGAAGTGGAAAACCGGGCGCGCACTCAGAATGAATTTGGCATGGCCGAATTTCAGACTTCATTCACGCCCGCAAACTCGGGTACATGTACCTCAAATCAACCCAAGGTTCGTTATAACACGGTCGAAAGCCCCCTGATCGCATTGGCGCGGCGACGGGACAAGAGCGGTAAACCTTTCCTTGATGAGACATTGGTCGGCGCGGGTGAGCGTTTGCGTGAGGATTTTGAACTTGCACAGATAGGCCCTCAGATCACGCAGAACTGGGATCGCTTTCTGACCTGTGGAGGGCGCGGAGATTTCGTTTCAGATGCCCATATTGGGCAAGGCCAATCCAGTGCCAGGGACCGTGTAACAAAGGCGCTTTCAGATTTAGGGCCGGGTTTGAGCGACGTTGCCTTGCGTTGTTGCTGCTACCTTGAAGGGTTGGAGTTGGCGGAAAAGCGCATGGGCTGGTCGGCGCGATCGGGCAAGATCGTTCTGCGTATCGCTTTGCAGCGGCTAAAGCGACACTATCAGGATCAGGCCGAGCAAGACCGCATGATCGGCTGATGACCTATTAGGATGGTCTTGAGTAACGGGCTGTAAATGATAGTCAGAGGTTATGAATTTTACCATTCGACAATTGCAGTATTTCCGGGCTGTCGCGGAACAACGAAACTTTGGTCGTGGTGCGCAGGTCTGCAATGTATCGCAGCCTGCGCTGTCCGTTCAGATCAAGGCACTGGAAGACGCGATGGGCGGGCCACTGTTCGAACGGCAGGCGCGGGATATTTTGCTGACCCCACTTGGGCGAGATGTTCTGGAATACACACAGGATGTACTGAATGCGGCAACGCGTTTGGATCAATTCGCGCGTGATCAATCTGGTGGGCACCGTTCCCTATCGATTGGAATAATTCCGACCGTTGCCCCGTACCTTCTGCCGGGGGTGCTGGCTGGGTTGCGCGCGTCAGATGTCTCGTTAAAGGTGCAGATTCGTGAAGCCCGCACTGAGCGACTTCTTTCAATGCTGCGCTCAGGTGAGATTGATGCGGCTATTCTGGCGCTTCCGCTAGGCAGCGAAGCCTTTCACGAAGAACCATTATTCGAAGACCGCTTTTTGCTCGCAGGAAGTCAAGCCCGGCTGGATCGGCTGACAATCAGCCCCGAGGCGTTGCGGCCGGTGGACCTTAAGACGGCTCAGTTGATGCTGCTTGAAGACGGGCATTGCTTGACTGATCAGGCACTTGAAGTTTGCGGGCAGGATCGCACCAGCGGTCAGATAAATATGGGCGCGTCATCGCTTGCGACATTGTCTCGGTTGGTCGCGGAAGGATTCGGTATGACCTTGATGCCAGAACTCGCAGCGCAGGCCGAGACAGATGCGGTGCCTGGTCTGCGGTTGCTCCGGTTTGGCACCCCGCAGCCAGCCAGAACCATCGGTTTGGTGCGTCGCGTTTCGACTGGTGCAGAGGAGTGGTTCAATCGGTTGGCGCGGGTGATCCGTGAGGTTGGGGAAGACGTGGTCTCGGGAACTCGTACCTGAAAAAAAAGGCCCGCCGAAATGGCGAGCCTGGTATCGGTTTGTCTGATCGGATTATGCCAGCGCTGGTTCGCGGGCTTCGTCCAGATGTTTCATCAGATTCTCTGGCGACGACACACCATAAGGGTCTTCGGGGCAGTTATCCATCAGGCCGGGCTCTTCAAACCATGCCTCAACAACACCGTCATTGACGATGGCCGCATAGCGCCACGAGCGCATACCAAAGCCCAGATTGTCCTTATCGACCAACATACCCATCTTGCGGGTGAATTCTCCGGATCCGTCAGGAATGACTTTGACATTTTCCAGACCCTGATCCGCAGCCCATTTGTTCATGACAAAGCTGTCGTTGACGGACATGCAGTAGATTGCGTCGACGCCTTTGGCTGCGAAATCAGCATGACCTTTTTCAAAACCGGGCAACTGATAGGTCGAGCAGGTCGGGGTGAATGCACCAGGCAGCGAGAAAAGGATGACGCGCTTGCCCGCAAAATAATCTGCGGTTGTCTTGTCTTCCCAGCGGAAGGGATTGGGGCCTTCGATTGCCTCGTCGCGGACGCGGGTGTGGAAAGTTACGTCAGGCAGTTTTGCACCGGTTTTCATCATCAAACTCCTGTGATTCACATGTGATTAACGTGAGGGTTAGAACGATTCCAGAGCGGCTTCAACATTAGATATGGTGCACTTGCGATATATCTTATTCGCAGGCCATTTGACTGAAAACAGGTAATAATATGTGGCTGATTTGAGGCTTTTGCTGCAGTCGCGAATGCGGTCTGCATAGCGGCTATGCGCCGCTGGTGTAACCAACAAAGTCAGTTTATGTTAAGCACCAAGCAAATTGACCCAAAGTCAGGAAAGCCAGCCGTGCGTGATCTGAAAATACCCGAACAAAGACACCCCGAAAAAGCGCATCGGCCTGATAATGCAGCGCCGCGCAAACCTGCGTGGATTCGTGTCAAAGCGCCTGGTGGCAAAGGGTATGCTGAAACGCACAAGATCATGCGTGACAACAATCTGGTCACTGTTTGTGAAGAGGCCGGATGCCCGAACGTAGGCGAATGCTGGAGCCAGGGCCACGCCACCATGATGATCATGGGTGAGATTTGTACGCGTGGTTGTACCTTCTGCAATATTGCGACGGGTAAGCCGGATACGCTGGATGCGTTTGAGCCAGGGCGCGTGGCGCACGCGGTGCAAAAGCTGGGCTTGAATCATGTTGTCATCACGTCGGTTGACCGGGATGACCTGCTGGATGGCGGCGCAGATCACTTTGCTCAGACCATCCGCGCGGTGCGACACCGGTCACCCAAGACAACGATCGAGATTCTAACGCCGGATTTCCTGAAAGGTGATCCTTCGGTTCTAGAGGTCGTCGTCGAAGCCAAGCCGGATGTGTTCAACCACAACCTCGAAACAGTACCAGGACTATACCCTGAAGTTCGTCCCGGTGCGCGTTATTTCCATTCATTGCGTTTGCTGCAGCGAGTTAAAGAGATGGATCCGTCGATTTTCACAAAATCCGGCATCATGGTTGGGCTTGGCGAGGACGAGCAACAGGTCCGTCAGGTCATGGATGACATGCGTGCGGCAGATATCGATTTTCTCACAATTGGTCAGTATCTGCAGCCAACGCCCAAGCACCATGGCATTGATCGTTTTGTCACTCCCGAAGAATTCGCGGCCTATGAAAAGGCTGCTTTTGGCAAGGGCTTCCTGATGGTTTCGGCAACCCCATTGACCCGGTCGTCATACCATGCGGGTGATGATTTTGCTCGCTTGCGTGAGGCCCGTCAAAAGAAGTTGAATCAGGTGTGAAACCCGAGCTTCAATCCTGGCTCACTGAAAAACGGCATGAGCTGCATCAGGTCCCGGAGATTTCGGGCGAGGAGCGCGGAACCGCCGCAAGTATTTCCAATCTTCTGCTGGCTTGCGGCCCTGATGCGGTTTTGACCGGGATCGGTGGTCATGGAGTTGCGGCAGTCTATGAAAGCGGCCAACCGGGGCCAACGATAGGTATTCGATGCGAACTGGATGGTTTGCCGATTCAGGAAATATCAAGCGCGCGATACGCGTCGCAACATCCGGGCAAGGGGCATCTGTGTGGGCATGATGGTCACATGGCAATGGTTTTGGGTGTGGCTTTCGTTCTTGGTGATAAGCGCCCAGCAAAAGGGCGCGTCGTTCTGATTTTTCAACCCGCTGAGGAAACTGGGCAGGGCGCTATAGCCTTTCGCGCCGATCACAAGTTCGCCAATATTGCACCGGACTACGTGTATTCTCTGCATAATCTTCCGGGGCTGGAATTGGGAGCGGTCGAGATGTGCTCCGGTCCAGCCAATTGCGCCTCCCGCGGGATGCGGATCGTGCTGACAGGCAAAACCTCGCATGCAGCCGCACCGCAGGATGGGCTTTCACCGGCTGGAGCCTTGGCTGAGCTTATACCTGCATTGGCCGCATTGGGACACGGTGGGGCGTTGGATGCAGATTACGCTCTGACGACCTTAACCCATGCGCGGCTGGGTGAAACCACGTTCGGGGTTGCACCTGGCATGGCCGAGCTTTGGGTTACTCTGCGGACGGTATCAGATACGCGAATGACCGGTTTGATCCGCGAGGCGGAGCAGCTTGTGAGCGCAAGCGCTCAAGCGCATGGGCTGGGTGTCGAAATCAGCTATGACGATGTGTTTGAGGCTTGTGTAAATACGGATGAAGCCGTGCAAATTCTGTCAGAGGCTTGCCAAACACGCGATATACCCTGCAAACTGGTGCCGACGCCACAGCGGTTCTCGGAAGATTTCGGGCAGTTCGGCAAAGGCGCGAAAACTGCGATGTTCTGGCTTGGAGCAGGCCGGGATCATCCGCAACTGCACAACCCAGACTATGATTTCCCGGATGCTCTGATCCCGATCGGGACCGACATATTTCTTGCAGCGATCGAACAAACGCTCAAGGCTTGAGCTTTCTGGGCTGGCTTTCTGCCCATTCGGGCCACCAGCCCATATATTCAACGCCGGCAACCAAAAGACAGACAAGGATTGCGCCGAACACCAGTTTCACCCGCCGTTCCGAGGGCGGATTTCGCCCCCATTGCGACATGCGAAGGAAGTGGCGCAAATTCATCAATCCTGATCTTCGACAAATCGAACCTTGCCAATAAACGGCAAATTGCGATTGCGTTGCGCATAGTCGATCCCATAGCCCACGACAAATTCATCAGGGATTTCGAACCCGATCCAATCCGAGCGGAAATCGACCTCGCGTCGGCTGGGTTTGTCCAGAAGGGCGATGGATTTCAACCGGTGGGGTTTACGGGTGCGGAGCAGCTTGGAGACGTGGTTCAGGGTATGGCCGGTGTCCACGATATCCTCGACTACCAGCACATCACGCCCTTCAATGGCGCCCCGCAAGTCCTTGAGAATGCGTACTTCTCGGCTGCTTTCCATCGAGTCTCCGTAGGACGATGCCTCAAGAAAATCGACCTCAATGGGCAGGTCTAGCTCACGCACTAGATCGGCGATGAAGACGAAACTGCCGCGCAGCAGGCCGACAACAACCAGCTTGTCGGTACCGCCAAACTCGGCTGTGATTTCGCGGCAAAGTTCTTCGATCCGGGCGGCAATTGCCTTGGCCGAGATCATCTCATCTATCACATATGCGCGTTGGCTCATCGCTGCCCCCTTGATCTTTGGCGCGCAACATACGAAATCACGCGCCATTGTCACCAGTTAATCCCGGATATCATGCCAACCCATTCCGAGACCCGCCCACTGCCTTACACCGCTCAGCAGATGTATGATCTGGTCGCGGATGTGGCAAACTACCCTGAGTTTTTGCCCTGGTGCGCCGCGGCCCGGATCCGTCGGACCTATGCCGCGGGCGATAGCAAGGTGATGGAAGCGGATCTGGTTATTTCATTCAAGGTGTTCCGCGAACGCTTTGGCAGCCGGGTTACGTTGTTTGATGCTCATAAACGGATCGATACCGAGTATCTGGACGGTCCGTTCAAATACATGCGTTCCGATTGGGAGTTCGAAGATACGGATGACGGCTGCAACGTCTCGTTCCACGTTGACTTCGAGTTCAAAAATGCGGTTCTGCAAGGGATCATCGGCGTCGTGTTCAACGAGGCTATGCACCGTATCGTGCGCGCATTCGAACAACGTGCTGCCGTCCTCTACGGCTAAGGCTTTACGCGCGTGACGCGCGCGCTAGACTGCGCGCCATGACCGATCTCACATCCGCCCTTGCCGAATTCGCCGCTGGTCCTGTGTCGACCACTTCACAAGCTCGAATCGTGACATCGCTTTCCGCGTTGGATTGGCTCGCCGTAGGGCGGGCGGGTGCGGAAGAGCCTGTTTCCCGCATCATTCGTCAGATGGTTATTGCCGAGAGTGGTGCCGCGCAGGCCCGCTTGTTCGGAGGTGGTTCGGCCCCTTTACGCGCTGCGGCGCTGGTGAATGGTACCGTTTCCCACGCGCTTGATTACGATGACACCCATTTTGCCCATATCGGTCATCCATCGGTTGCTGTATTTCCGGCGGCCCTTGCGCTTGCGGCGTGGGAGGATCGGCCGCTGGTCGATTTGCTCGAAGCAGCGCTTGTTGGGATGGAATTGTCGATCCGCGTTGGACTGTGGTTGGGCCGTGGTCACTATCAGGCAGGCTTTCACCAGACCGCCACGGCGGGCGCGTTTGGGGCTGCGGTAGCTGCGGGGCGCATCATGTCCTTCGATGCCAAGCAGATGCGTGATCTGTTGGGGCTGACCGCAACAAGAGCATCCGGACAGAAATCACAGTTCGGAACCATGGGCAAACCCTATAATGCTGGGCTTGCGGCCTCGAATGGCGTTGAGGCGGCTCAGTTGATCCGCAATGGATTTCAACCCGGTTCTGACGCGTTGGAAGGTCCGTTTGGGTTTGGGGCGACACATCTGGGGGCAGACGATATCAATGCGGCGCTCGATGGGTTGGGTGATGAATGGTTGTTCGAAAACGTAAGCCACAAGTTCCACGCCTGCTGCCACGGCCTGCACGCGGCGCTTGAGGCCGCGCGCGATCTTGACATTGCCGAACCAGAGGTGGCCGAGATCAAGGTTAAAACGCACCCCCGCTGGATGAGCGTTTGCAATCAACTGCAGCCGACTAGCGGGTTGGGTGCGAAGTTTTCTTATCGCACAGTGATCGCAATGCAATCGATGGGGTACGATACGGCACTACCGGGCAGCTATACTGCCAAGATTTGTGCAGACCCGAGGCTTCAATCCCTGCGGGATCGAATTACGGTAGAGGCAGATGAAAGTTTGTCCGAGACCCAAGCCCATCTGTCCCTCTTGCGCCGCGATGGCGCCCGCCGCGAGGCCAGCTATGATCTGCTCGCCGCGATGTCTCTTTCAGACCGCGAAGATCGGGTCAGGGACAAAGCGTCAAAACTGATCGGTGGGGATGAAGCAGATGCGATCTGGTCGATGCTGCGCACCGGTGGGCGCGCAGCGGATTTGGCTGAAAGGCTAACTGATTAAGCGACGCGCCAATGCAGCGGAAAGCCCGGATCGAATACGGTCACGGGGCCGTCGCCGCTCTCGATTTTGGCGGGATAGACGACCTCGTCCCCCTTGGTCAGCGTGATGGTCTCTTCGTTCGCAGGTAAACGATAAAAGGCCGGGCCGTTAAGCGAGGTAAACGCTTCCAGCTTTTCCAACGCATCAGCGCGCTCGAACATTTCAGCCAGCAGTGACATCGTATTGGTTGCAGTGAAACACCCGGCGCAACCACAGGCCATTTCCTTGTTCGAATCCGTATGCGGCGCGCTGTCTGTGCCAAGGAAGAAGCGCGCGTCGCCTGAGGTCGCGGCGGTCAACAGCGCCAGCCGATGCTCTTCGCGTTTGGCGACCGGCAGGCAGTAGTAATGCGGCTTGATGCCGCCGACCAGTATGTGGTTGCGGTTGATGATCAGGTGATGCGTTGTAATCGTCGCACCCAAATCTTTCTCGTTCGCCTTGACGTAATCCACGCCGTTTGACGTCGTGATGTGCTCCATCACCACACGCAACCCAGGTGTTGTTTTGCGAATTGGATCAAGAACGCGGTCGATGAACACGGCCTCACGATCGAAGATATCGATCTCTGCTTCCGTGACTTCGCCGTGAACACACAGCGGTAGACCGATCTCGGCCATCTTCTCCAGCACCGGGCGCACCTTGTCGAAATCGCGAACGCCCGAAGACGAATTGGTCGTTGCACCTGCCGGGTACAGTTTGACCGCCCTGATCAATCCCGTCGCATGCGCCGCTGCGACATCGGTAGGGTCCGTGTCTTCGGTCAGGTAGAGCGTCATCAGTGGCTCAAATGTCATATCATCGGGCAAAGCGGCCAGAATACGCTCTCTGTAAGCGGCCGCATGATCGCCGGTCACAATAGGCGGAACCAGATTTGGCATGATGATGGCACGGGCAAAATGGCGCGCGGTTTCAGGCAGGACGGCTTGCAGCATCGCGCCATCGCGCAGATGCAGATGCCAGTCATCGGGGCGGCGGATCGTCAGGGAATGGGTCATGGCCCCCGGCTAGCACAGCCGCTTGGGTGGCGAAAGACCCTGTTGCCCTTGCCGGTGAGGCAGATCGTCGTAAGTCTCTGACGGATGGTGGTCTTGACCTCTGGTTGTGGTCATGACCTGTTGGGGCGCAGGAAAAAGGGGAACTCATGACACAGCCAAACTCCATCGATGCCGTACAGGACCTTTTGGGCTCTGAGGGCTATGTCTGTGGCCGGGCTTTGGCGACGGTTGTGTTTCTTTCGCTGAAGCTTGGTCGGCCTCTGTTTCTGGAAGGTGAGGCGGGCGTCGGCAAAACCGAAATTGCCAAAGCGTTGGCCGCGGGATTGCGGCGTCGCTTGATCCGGTTGCAGTGTTACGAAGGTCTTGATGCCTCCTCCGCTGTGTATGAATGGAATTTCCCCGCTCAGATGGTGGCGATCCGAACCGCCGAAGCGTCGGGCGGTGCGGATCGGAGCGCGCTACAGACCGAGTTGTTTTCGGACGACTATCTGATCGAACGCCCGTTGCTACAGGCCATGCGACCGGATGAAAACGGGGCGCCTGTGTTGCTAATTGACGAATTGGACCGGACTGACGAACCATTTGAGGCGTTCCTGCTGGAAGCCCTCAGTGACTTTCAGGTAACGATCCCTGAGTTAGGTACTGTCAAAGCGCCTGAACCGCCGATCGTGATCGTCACCTCGAACCGCACGCGAGAGGTGCACGACGCGCTGAAACGCCGTTGCCTCTATCACTGGGTGGATTATCCGGACTTTGATCGAGAGATCGAAATCCTGCACGCCCGAGCGCCTGAAGCGGCTGAGGCGCTGAGCCGCGAGGTTGTCGCCTTTGTTCAGTGCCTTCGCACTGAAGATTTGTTCAAGAAACCGGGGGTGGCCGAGACCATCGATTGGGCTAAATGTCTGCTTGCGCTGGACGTCATCAACCTCAGCCCCGAGGTGATTGGCGATACGTTGGGTGCGATCCTAAAATACCAGGACGACATCCAAAAGCTTCAAGGGTCCGAGGCCAAGCGCATTCTCGATCAGGCCAAGGCCGACCTCGAACCGGCCTGATGCTTCATCCGCTTGCAAATATTTCGGAGGTGTGATGGCCGAACAACTCCCACTCGATATCCCGGACAACCCCAAGCTGGCTCAGAACATCACCCATTTTGCGCGCGCTTTGCGTAAGGCCGGGCTGCCGATTGGAACCGGACGTGTGGTAGACGCGATCCGTGCAGTGCAGGCTGCGGGTTTCACCGAGAAAAGAGATTTCTACTGGACGCTGCATGCCTGTTTCGTGAACCGGCCTGAGCACCGCACGGTTTTTGCGCAGGTCTTCCGCCTTTACTGGCGTGATCCGCGCTATCTCGAGCACATGATGTCGATGATGTTACCGGCCATTCGCGGAGTTCAGGAGGAACGAAAGGCGGATGCAGCGGAAAAACGCGCGGCTGAGGCGCTGTTAGATGGCGTCGAACGCGACTTGCCGGAAACGACGGAGCAGGAAGAAGGAAGTGAGATCGAGATCGACGCGACCCAAACCGCGTCCTCCGAAGAACGCTTGCGCAACCTCGATTTCGAACAGATGAGCACATCCGAGATCGCCCAGGCCAAACGCATGCTGTCGCGCCTGAACCTACCGGTCAAACCCATCGAGTCTCGGCGTGGTCAGGCCAGTCATCTCGGTCACCGCATCGATCGCGCACGCACCCTTAGGTCAGCCATGCGGCAGGGTGGCGAGCTACGCGATATCGCGCGCCTGCAACCAAAACCTCGCTGGCCGAATTTGGTAGCGCTCTGCGACATTTCCGGATCGATGAGCCAGTACAGTCGGATCATCCTGCACTTTCTTCACGCGGTTTCGAATGCCAAAGGCGCAGGTTGGGCCAAAGTGCACGCCTTCACATTTGGCACACGCCTGACCAACATCACCCGCCATCTGCATCAACGTGATGTCGATGCAGCTCTGGCCGCTGCCGGGGCCGAGGCGCAGGACTGGGAAGGCGGAACACGGATCGGAGAATGCCTGCATCAGTTCAACCGCGACTGGTCGCGGCGTGTCATGGGGCAGGGGGCGGTCGTGTTGTTGATCACCGACGGTTTGGAACGGGGCGATCCCGAGATGCTGGAAAAGGAAATCGAGCGTTTGCACCTGTCGTCGCGACGCTTGATCTGGCTGAACCCATTGCTGCGCTGGGGTGGGTTCGCGCCTAAAGCCCAGGGCGTTGCGACAATGCTTCCACATGTCGACAGCTTCCGCGCCGGGCATTCGATTGCGTCGCTGGAAGATCTGGCCGCCGTAATATCTCAGCCTGACGATCAGGGTCAGAAAGCGCGGCTGATGTCCGCGCTTGCCGACTAGATTTTAAGACAGCTGTTCTTCATTGCACTTTCGCGCCATTTCCATGGCTTTGTAAGTGCCGGTCAGATCAACTGTGAAGGCGAACTCTTTTTCCGGGAACACGACCATCACCTTCTTTTTGGCAAGGTCATCTGCGAACTGAGGATCGTCTGACAGAACATACCCGCCTGAATAGCCCTTGGTGATATTCCCTTTCATGCCAGTGGCCTCACCAACATAAATGTTGTCTCCGATGAGGATGGCGACGGCTTCTTTCTCTCCCTTCTTGATATTGGTTTTGGCTTTGGTGAAAACGCCCACATAGCCGACACCGCGATCTTCGGTCAGCCCCATCTGCACGACATTTTCCGAGTCATCCACCGCTTCGATCAGGCAGGATTTCTTGTCTTGATCGATGAAGACTTTCCAGCCTTCAACCTCACCGTACTTCAAAAATGTATCAGCCCATCCGGCGCTGGCAGCCATCATGCCAAGCGCCGTTCCCAGTGTAAGAATACGTTTCAACTGTTTGTCTCCGCTTTGAAATATGCAGGGGTGATTTCGGGAAGTACCCGAAACTGCGTCCAAGCTAGAGTGCAGTCAGATGACAATCAATCTTTTATGAATATGAGTTCAAAACCGGCCTGTTAGCGCCGGAAACTTAGACCTCGGACCGCTTTTCATTGTTGTAAAGCTGACTATGTTGAAGCCGAGCACGGTCGGAGGTCTCAATGGAACGATTCGATAGCAGCCCGGAAACCGCATTGGAATGGTATCGCGCCGGTAAGGGTGCGGCTCTGGCAACTGTAGTCGAGACCTGGGGCAGCGCACCACGCCGTGTCGGTGCGCAGCTCGTTATTGCAGGCGACGGTAGGATCGAAGGTTCGGTTTCAGGCGGCTGCGTAGAGGGCGCAGTGATTGTCGAGGCGTTGGAGGCCATCGAAGAAGGTGAGGCCCGGCTGCTGGAATTTGGGGTCAGCGATGATGACGCATTTGCCGTCGGATTGGCCTGCGGTGGGACGATCAGGGTTCTCGTCGAACCGGTTGGAAAAGTCCTGTCTGAACCGATGCTGGCTGAACTGGTCGCCGCACGGGCGAGGCGTGAACCTTTGGCGTATGAGGTAAACACTGAAACCGGCCACCGAGCATTGCGTCGAAACGCCTATACCGAACGATTGCGCATGGATAGGTCCGGGTTCGAAGAAGATGGTCAAACCTTTGTTGCGGTTCACAATCCTCCTTTGCGATTGATCGTGATTGGAGCTGTGCATATTGCCCAAGCACTTGTGCCGATGGCACGCCTCGCTGGCTACGATCCAGCGATTGTTGATCCACGCGAAGCTTTTGCCTCGGACGTCCGATTTCCCGGAGAGACCATCCTGACAGACTGGCCGGATGAGGCGGTGTCGAAACTGGGGCTGGACACAAGAACGGCGCTTGTTCTGCTGACCCACGATCCCAAGCTAGACGACCCAGCGCTTCAGGCCGCATTGTCAGCCGATGTGTTTTACATCGGAGCACTTGGGTCCAAGCGCACCCACGCCAAGCGTATCGATCGGATGAAACAATCCGGGTTTACAGACGAGCAGATTTCAAGGATTCACGGACCGATCGGGCTGGATATCGGTGCGGCCAGCCCTTCCGAGATCGCTGTGGCCATCCTTGCACAAATGACAGCGGTTCTGCGGGGCAAGGCGTGAAGTTTGGTCCGGTAGCCGTTGCCGACGCCAGCGGCACGATTCTGGCTCATTCCGTCAAGGCAGGTGACCGGAGGTTGCGCAAGGGTATCACGCTGACGCCCCAGCATATCGCTGAATTGCAGCAGGCTGGTCTGACTGAGGTAACGGTCGCCAAGCTTGAGCCCGGCGATTGTCATGAGAATGAGGCGGCGGCAATGCTGTCTGCAGCCCTAGTGTCGGACCCTGCAAAGGCCAACCTGCGCGTGACCGACGCCTTCACAGGGCGGGTCAACTTGCTGGCTGATGGTCCAGGCGTGGCAATCTTGGACGCTGATGCACTGCAAAACTTCAATCGGGTCAATCCGATGATCACGGTCGCAACCGTACCGCAGTACCAACAGATGACGGCAGGCGGCATGGTCGCGACGATCAAAGTCATCTCTTATGCGGTGCAGCAAACCGACGTTCGCCGTGCGGCCGAACAGGCGCAGAACTCCATTCGACTTTCGGTGCCGAAATACAAGAACGCCGGGCTCGTCATCACCGATATTGCCGGCGGGCCTTCGAACGAAAAAGGTATTGCCGCCATTCGTGGCCGGGTTGAGGCATTGGGGATGGACCTGTGCGACGTTAAAGTTGTTCCGCATCGACAGGGTGATTTAGCAGCCTTGCTAAAGTCCGTTCGCGGCGAGATCGTCATGATTCTGACCGGATCGGCCACGTCGGATGAAAATGATGTGGCACCGGCCTCTGTTCGAGAAGCCGGAGGCGCAGTCGACCGATTTGGGATGCCGGTTGATCCAGGAAACCTGTTGTTTCTGGGGTCTTTGGGTGGTCGCCCAATCATCGGTCTGCCTGGATGCGCCCGTTCGCCTGCACTGAACGGGGCGGATTGGGTGCTGTCTCGAGTCGCTTGCGGGATCGAGACGACGGGTGCTGACATCGCAGCGATGGGTGTCGGAGGGCTACTGAAGGAAATCCCTACACGGCCGCAACCTCGCGCTGCCAAACAAAAGTGACGTAACGGCATTTTTGCCGTTTCGATCATACGCTTCATGATTAGTGAGATGAGCAAAGAAGTTGCGGAAAAATCGGGCAAATATTTTTGTTCTCAAACAAAATTTCCCGTGTTTAACTCGGGGCTAAGGAAAAACAATAAATTGGGAGGATCTCATGACACAGGTCTCAATGACCGTGAACGGGAAAGCCGTTAGTGGTGACGTTGAAGGCCGGACGCTGCTGTCCAGCTTTTTGCGTGATCATCTGTCGCTGACCGGAACACATGTCGGATGTGACACAGCACAATGTGGTGCGTGCGTCGTGCATGTGAATGGTGAGGCGGTCAAATCCTGCAATATGCTGGCCTTGGAAGCGGATGGTGCCGATGTGGGTACGATCGAAGGGCAGGCTGCAGAAGATGGTTCGCTGAATGTCATTCAGCAGGCCTTTCAGGATCATCATGGGCTGCAATGCGGGTTTTGTACTCCTGGCATGGTGATGAGCGCTGCGGCACTGCTCAAGGATAATCCGCGCCCGACCGAAGGGGAAATCCGGAAGTACCTTGAAGGCAATCTGTGCCGGTGCACTGGCTATCACAACATCGTTAAGGCGATCATGGCCGCATCCGGCCAGGACGTCTCCAGCATCGCCGCCGAGTAAGGCGGGTAAGAATTTTCTACGAAAATTCTTTTCCAGGGAGGAGAACAAGCAATGCCCAAAGACAGTGGCATCGGAGCCAGTTCCAAGCGGCGTGAAGACGTACGCTTTCTGACCGGAGCAGGCAATTACACCGACGACATCAACGTGCATGGCCAGGCCTATGTGCATTTTCTACGGTCCGACATCGCACATGGCCGGATCACCAATATCGACACATCTGCTGCCGAGGGCATGCCAGGTGTGGTGAAGGTTTTCACCGGCAAGGATTTTGAAGGCGTGGGCGGAATGCCCTGCGGCTGGGAAGTCACCGACCGTCATGGGGCCCCGATGCAGGAACCTCCGCATCCGATTCTGGCGCAAGGCAAGGTGCGCCATGTGGGCGATCCCATTGCCGCTGTTGTTGCCGACAGCCTTGCGCTTGCCCGCGACGCGGCCGAGGCGATTGAGGTGGATATCGAAGAGCTTCCTGCCGTGCTGGATATGAAAGCGGCTGCGCAGGATGGCGCGACGTTGGTTCATGACGATCTCAAGAACAACATTTGTTATGACTGGCATTTGGGCGAAGAAGACAATGACAAGGTCAATGAGGTCTTTGCCAATGCAGCTCACGTCACCACTCTGGACCTGGTCAACAACCGACTGGTCGCAAACCCGATGGAGCCGCGCGTGGCCGTGGCCGAATACAGCCGGGGCACGGATGAGTACACGCTCTACACCACGTCGCAGAACCCGCATGTGATCCGTTTGCTGATGTGCGCGTTTGTTCTGGGCCTACCCGAGCACAAGGTGCGGGTGGTCGCCCCGGATGTGGGCGGTGGCTTTGGAACCAAGATTTTCCACTATGCGGAGGAGGCATTCTGCACCTTCGCTGCCAAGGCCTGCAACCGCCCGGTCAAGTGGACGTCCAGCCGTTCCGAGGCGTTCATGTCGGATGCCCATGGCCGCGACCATGTAACCACGATTGAGCTGGCGCTGGATGCGGAGAACAACTTCACCGGTTTGCGCACCAACACTCATGCCAATCTGGGTGCTTATCTATCGACCTTCTCCAGCTCGGTTCCGACCTGGTTGCACGGCACGCTGATGGCGGGGAACTACAAGACGCCAGTCATTCAGGTGAATGTGCGGGCGATGTTCACCAACACGGTGCCGGTGGATGCCTATCGCGGCGCGGGCCGGCCTGAGGCGACATTCCAGTTGGAGCGGGTCATCGACAAGGCCGCGCGAGAGTTGGGCGTTGATCCGATTGCGCTGCGTCGTCAGAACTTCATTACCCAATTCCCGTATGACACGCCGGTCGCGCTGACCTATGACACCGGGGATTATAACGGGACGATGGACAAGCTCGAGGCCGCGGCCGATCTATCTGGCTTTGCCGCTCGGCGGGCGCAGAGCGAGGCCAATGGCAAGCTTCGCGGTTTAGGTGTCAATTGTTATATCGAGGCCTGCGGTATCGCGCCATCAAACATCGTTGGCATGTTGGGGGCCCGGGCGGGTCTATATGATGCTGCCACGGTGCGGGTAAACGCCACCGGTTCGATCAGCGTTATGGTGGGCGCGCACAGCCACGGGCAGGGGCATGAGACGGCCTTCCCGCAGGTTGTGGCCGACATGATCGGTATCGATGAGTCGATGGTCGAGATTGTACATGGCGATACCTCGAAGATCCCGTTTGGGATGGGCACCTATGGCTCACGCTCGCTGGCGGTTTGCGGTTCGGCCATGGTCAAGGCGACTGAAAAGGTAATCGACAAGGCCAAGAAGATCGCAGCTCACCTGTTGGAAGCGTCAGAGGCCGACATCGAGCTGAAAGACGGTCAGTTCAGCGTCGCGGGCACTGACAAGTCGGTGGCCTGGGGTGATGTGACCCTGACGGCTTATGTACCACACAACTACCCATTGGAGGTTGAACCGGGGCTGGAGGAGACCGCGTTTTATGACCCGGCCAACTTTACCTTCCCGGCCGGCGCCTATGCCTGTGAGGTCGAGGTGGACCCCGAGACCGGTCAGGTCAGCATCGAGAAGTTCACCGCCGCAGATGACTTTGGCAACATCGTGAACCCGATGATCGTGGATGGTCAGGTACATGGTGGTATTGGTCAGGGCATCGGTCAGGCGCTGCTGGAGAACTGCGCCTATGACGAGAACGGTCAACTGCTGAGCGCGTCCTTCATGGACTACGCGATGCCACGCGCGGATGATCTGCCGTTCTATGAAGTCGACCATTCCAGCCAGACGCCGTGTACGCACAACCCGTTGGGTGTGAAGGGCTGTGGCGAGGCCGGAGCAATCGGTTCGCCACCTGCCGTTGTCAACGCGGTTTTGGATGCGCTGAATTCGGGCGGAAAGGCTGTTGATCACATTGACATGCCGATGAGCCCGTCGCGTGTTTGGACGGCGATGCATGGTTGAAAGGTTGGGGTGCGAGGGGCCAACCCCTCGCGCTCCCCGAGATATTTATAGCCAGATGAAGGGCGGATTCGCGCCTTTCGGAAAGGAAGAACGAAATGTACAATTTCGATTTTGAGAAGCCCTCGACCATTGCTGACGCGGTTGCCGCGTTGGCGGGTGAGGATGCGCAGGCGTTGGGGGGTGGTCAGACCCTGATCCCCACGTTGAAGCAACGATTGGCGGCGCCATCAACGCTGGTTTCGGTCAGCGGGATTGCCGAGATGAAGGGCGTCTGTGTCGAGGATGATGGTTCAGTTGCCATTGGTGGTGCCACGACCCACGCAGATGTAGCAGCGGATGCAGCGAGCAGCTATCCGGCGCTGGCGGCCTTGGCTGGTCAGATCGGAGATCCGGCAGTACGTAATCGCGGCACCATTGGTGGCTCTGTCGCCAACAATGATCCGGCGGCCTGTTATCCGGCGGGAGTGCTGGGTTCAGGGGCGACCATTGTCACTAATACACGCCAGATAGCGGCGGATGACTTCTTTCAAGGCATGTTTACGACTGCGCTGGAAGAGGGTGAAATTATCACCTCGGTGCGTTTTCCTGTGCCGCAAGCTGCGAGCTATCAGAAGTTCTTGCAACCAGCGTCCCGTTTTGCATTGGTCGGGGTCTATCTCGCCCGGTTTGCGGATGGCGTGCGGGTTGCTGTAACCGGCGCCAGCGAAGATGGAGTGTTCCGTTGGTCCGAGGCCGAGGAGGCCTTGAACAAAGAGTTCCGTACGGATGCTTTGCTGGGTCTGCACATCAATCCGATGAACATGATCGGGGATTTGCATGGCAGCAAAGAATACCGCGCGCATCTGGTCAGCGTGATGACAAAACGGGCCGTCGAGGCCTGCAGCTAAGCAGGTTCGCAACCAAATCGATAAGCCCCGGTGAAAGCCGGGGCTTTACTTTTTTCTGACCCGAGGCGGCTTAGCCGGTCGCCAATATGCGCCAGTGTCTTCTCGAGCCGTCTGATACCGTTCGACGCGGTCGCGCGCTGCCGACCCTCCTGCAGCAAAAAGGTGACCGATCAGGCATTCGAGTACAGCCATGGCCCCGGAGAAGCTGGAAAAGTGATGTTGAGTACGGGTGCTGACTGGCAGCACGACATCCGGGTCAACACCAGGGGCAATGACTTCGCTATCCGACAATAAGACGATCCGCATCCCGCGTTTACGCGCAAAACGCATGGATTGGATAGTGTCCGAAGAATAGGGGTGAACGGTGATAGCGAACAAGCAGTCCGCTGAATCGGCCTCGAGCAGATCATCGACGGCGGAACCCATGTGCCGGGGGACCAATTGAAATCCGGGGTGTGCCATCCGACCGGCATAGTGAAAATAATAGGCCAAAGCATAGCTGGCTCGGGTTGCTGTGATATAGCAGCGTTTTGCTGACAACATGTGGTCCGTGACCTGCTTTACCAACGAGGGATCAGCCAGACGCAGGGAGCGGGTAACGACATTCAGCTCATTTTGCGCGAACCCTGCTTGAGCCGCGCTAAAGTCATCACCTGAACGCATGCGGCCTAACCAATCTTGGCCCAACCGATCCTCGCGGTCGGTGACAAGGGTCTGCCGAAATGGTTTTCGAAAAGCCAAGAAACTGTCGAAGCCCAGACGGTACGCCAGACGTACGAGGACATTTGAACTTACACCGATTTTCTTAGCCGTAACGCGGACCGGGTCGAGCCCAAAATCCCCGGGATGGTCGATGATGTATTTTGCTGCGGCCTGCATCTGTTGAGGCAGGGATTCGATATCGGCGCGTAGCTGCTCGGTCAGTTGGGCTGGTTTGTTTTGCATGGTTAAAGAAAAACATATGTTATGGATGATGCAAATTGAAAACACTAGGGCTGAATATATTTCGGGATCAGATTAAGCCGTTTGGAAATGTCAGAAGGTGGTTCCGGGATGTTGGTAAGCGAAGCCCTGCCTTACATATTGGTGGCGCCAAATGGAGCACGCAGAGGGCATAGGGATCATCCCGCCTTGCCTGTCACAATGGAAGAAATCGTCGAAACGGCGAAAGCCTGCAGCCTGGCAGGTGCCAATGGATTGCATCTGCATGTCCGTGATCAGGCGGGTCAGCATTCTCTGGATGCAGGTTTGTATCGAGAGACGCTTGCGGAATTGCACCACGCCGTACCGCAGATGGACATCCAGATTACCACAGAGGCTGCCGGAATTTTTGACGTTCAGACCCAGTTCGAATGCTTGAAGAACGTCCACCCGGATTGGGCTTCGATTTCGGTACGCGAGATTGCTAGGTCGCCGGAGCTTGCGCCAAGCGTTTATGCGCTGTGCGCGGAACAGGGGACGCGCGTTCAACACATTCTCTATGACGCTACCGACGTTGAGTTGTTGGTCCGCTGGCAGAAGGATGGAGTTGTTAAACCCCATCAGGTCGAACATCTGTTTGTACTTGGCCGCTACTCGACAACGCAGGAATCGACACCGGAAGATCTGGATGCATTCCCGGCTACGACAGACCCATGGATGGTCTGTGCCTTTGGCGGGCAAGAGCATGCGTGCCTGCAAAAAACTGTACAGTTTGGTGGCGATGTGCGCGTGGGGTTTGAAAACAGTATTGCGGGCTGTGATGGTCAGGCCTGGGCAGACAATGCCGCATCCGTTGCAGCTTTGATTGATCTTTTGAAAAGGACTTCGAAATGAGTCACGTTTTTCCGCGCCACACTAAGTCTGAATTGCCGGTCGCTGCAGGTGGTGAGGGTTGTTATCTGATTGATTCAACCGGTCGCCGCTATCTGGATTGCGGGGATGCAGCGGTTTCGTGTCTTGGTCATTCCAATGAAACTGTGGTCAAAGCGGTGCAGCAGCAGGTAGAGCAGATCGCGTTTGCCCATACCGGCTTCATGACCTCGGAACCGGCTGAGGCGCTTGCTGAATTGTTGATCGAACATGCTCCCGGTGATTTGGACCGCGTGTATTTTGTGTCGGGCGGGTCCGAGGCGACTGAGGCCGCGATCAAGTTGGCACGGCAGTACTATCTGGAAACAGGTCAACCTGAGCGCCGTCATGTCATTGCACGTCGGCAAAGCTATCACGGTAACACACTGGGAGCACTGTCGGCGGGGGGCAACGAATGGCGACGGGCTCAGTTTGCGCCGATGCTAATCGAGATGACCCATATCGCACCCTGTTATGAATACGCTGAAAAGCCTGAGGGCGAGAGCAGCTACGACTACGGGCAGCGTGTGGCTAATGAATTGGAGGCCGAAATATTGCGTCTGGGGCCCAATACGGTGATGGCCTTCATGGCAGAACCCGTGGTCGGCGCGACTTTAGGGGCTGTTCCTGCGGTTGAAGGATATTTCAAACGTATTCGTGAGATTTGTGATCAATATGGTGTTCTGCTGATCCTTGATGAAGTGATGTGTGGCATGGGGCGTACCGGCCATCTGTTTGCTTGTGATCATGATGGCGTGGCACCGGATATTTTGTGTATAGCCAAGGGGTTGGGGGCCGGGTATCAGCCAATCGGGGCGATGCTGTGTTCGGCTCGGATCTACGACGCAATCCAAAACGGATCGGGATTCTTCCAACACGGTCACACCTATATTGGTCACCCGGTTGCAACAGCTGCCGCATTGGCGGTCGTGACGGAACTTACGCAGAACGATCTGCCATTGAGGGCGGCGCTGATGGGCGAGAAACTGCAGTCAGCCCTGACCACTGCGTTTGGTCAGCATCCCCATGTTGGCGATATCCGCGGGCGTGGTTTGTTCCGGGGGATCGAACTTGTGGCAAATCGCGAGACCAAAACGCCGTTTGATCCAGCACTTGGAGTTGCGGGCAAGATCAAGAAGGCGGCGTTTGCGGAAGGATTGATTTGTTATCCGATGTCCGGAACACGCGATGGTCAACATGGGGATCACATCCTTCTGGCGCCTCCATTCATTATAGAAGGCAAGCAGATCGATGAGTTGGTCGCCAAGTTGGATCGCGCGATCTCAAACGTGATCTGACAAATCTGATAGCTGTCTTCTCAAATAGTTCGCGGTACGTTGAAAATCTGCAGAGCGGATTCGAGACGAGCCAGGCATGAAAAAAGGCTCCGACCAGACTGGCGGAGCCTTTGAGCACGTCCTGAAGCGCGGTTACTTCTGCGGCAGCGGGCCGATCATCATGATCATCTGACGACCTTCCATCTTTGGCATGTTCTCGATCTTGCCCAAATCCTTGACGTCCTCGGCCACACGCTCCAGCAGTTCACGACCCAGGTTCTGGTGCGCCATTTCGCGACCACGGAACCGCAAGGTGACTTTCACCTTATCGCCGTTTTCAAGAAACTTGAACACGTTCCGCATCTTGACGTCATAGTCATGCGTATCGGTGTTGGGCCGGAACTTGACCTCCTTCACCTCGATGATCTTTTGCTTCTTACGGGCTTCGCTTTCGCGTTTCTGCTGTTCGTATTTGAACTTGCCGAAATCCATGATTTTGCAGACCGGCGGGTTGGCGTTGGGCGAAATCTCAACCAGATCGAGGCCTACATCGGCGGCCATCTGCATGGCTTTTGCGGGATGAACCACCCCGACATTTTCACCTTCGGCGCCAATCAGGCGAATTTCGGGAGCACGGATCTTGTCATTGACGCGCGGGCCGGTATCTCGCTGTGGCGGCGCGTTGTGAGGTCTGCGGGCTATGGGTTCATTCCTTTGATGATTGCAGAATTTCGAGCCCGGAATTTAGACCGGGCTGAGAGGTGTTTCAAGCGGCATAAATTACAAGCCGCATGAATTTTCGATGAAATTCGGGTGTTTTTGCCGGTTTAGGCTGTCGACAACCCGACCGGCAAACCCGTTTAGCCCACAAAGGCCTTTTCGATCACGAATTCCTTGGGTTCGGAATTTGCGCCTTCGCGCAGGCCGAACTCTTCCAGAATTGCTTTGATGTCATGGTTGAACGCAAGGCTGCCACAGACCATGGCACGGTCGGTGTCCGGTTTGATACCACCTTCGATGCCCAGGTCGGCAAATACCGAGCCGTCTTTCAGCAATTCGGTGATGCGGCCCATTTTTGGGCTCTCTTCTCGCGTGGTGGTCGGGTAGTAACGGATCTTGTTGGCGAAACCTTCACCGATCAGTTCAGCCAGCAACTCGTCCTGACGAATGTTCTCGATCAGCTCGCGACCATAATCCAGCTCGGCCACGTCGCGGCAGGTATGAGTTATGATGACCTCGTCATAATCTTCATAGGTCTGCGGCTCGCGCAGCAACGATGCGAAGGGCGCAAAGCCGGTTCCTGTGGCAAAGAACCAGAGGCGCTTGCCGGGCAACAGCGCGTCATGCACCAATGTGCCCACGGGCTTGGGCCGCAGGATGATCTGATCGCCAGGCTGGATGTGCTGCAGTTTCGAGGTCAGCGGGCCATCCTGCACTTTTATCGAATAGAACTCGAGCTCTTCGTCCCACGAAGGCGAAGCGATTGAATAAGCACGTAGCAGAGGTTTGCCATTGTCACCCAGCAGACCGATCATCACAAATTCGCCCGAGCGGAAACGCAAGGACGCAGGACGTGACACTTTGAAAGAGAACAGGCGGTCGGTCCAATGCTTGACCTCGGTCACGGTCTGAGCGTCGGGCAGGACGGGGGCCTTTACGGCGGTTGCTTCACTCACGGGCTTCATCTCTGTCATAATTTCACCACCGGTCTGCTAAACCGGTATCTCCGTTTAATCTTTGATCCAAGTCAGGAAAAGGGGCAGATTGCCCCTTTCGCGTCACAAGCTGGCGATGGCGGGTTTCAGACGCGCAGACGGGCCTGATAATTGTTCTCTTGCCAGTTGGCACGCGCCAACCACTGATCTTCGGGCTGACGTGCTGCTAGGCTGTGATCGATTTCGACCTCATCAAACCCGCTGCGACGTGCCATTGCGTACTGATCCGCCAATACATGGCCTTTTGCACGAAGGCGACCGGTATACCCTTTCAACCGCAGCACGCGTGCGATCGTAAAGCCACGCCCGTCTGCTGATGACGGGAAGTCGACGCGCACCATCTGAGCGCTACCCAAACGGTCAATCAGTTCATCCGGATCCGTGTCCGAGCTGACGTCGAGTGCAACAACATCGTTGGCTGCATCGTCCAAAGTAACGAAGCCGTCGGTCCAGTCCTCGGGCGAAAAGCCTTGGTCATTCACGATTACGTTCATGTTTTCTCTCCAACACGCACCATCTTGCCGTCGACAAAATGGATGCCGCATTCTTCTTTGTCTTTGTTACGCCAGCGTCCGGCGCGGGGGTCTTCGCCCTCTTTGACCGGCGATGTGCAGGGTGCACAGCCGATCGATGGGTATCCTTTGGCCACCAGCGGGTGCCGGGGCAGGTTGTTCTCAGTCATATAGGCGCGCACATCTTCGGGCGCCCAATGGGCCAATGGGTTGACTTTGATCCGTCCGGTGCCGTCTTCGACTTCGAAGAATTCGAGCGCCGCGCGGGTTCCTGATTGAAACCGTTTGCGCCCGGATATCCAACCGCAATATCCAGATAGCGCCCGTTGCAGCGGGAAAGTCTTTCGCAAATTGCAGCAAGCGTCAGTGTCACTTAGATGTAGTGCCCCATAAGGGTCGTCACGCTCAACATCGTCCTTATCCGTTTGGATGATTTTCACGTTGGTCAGCCCCAGACGTTCACTAACCTCGTGCTGATACTCGAGCGTTTCCGTAAACAGCATCTGCGTGTCGATGAACAATACCGGTGTGGTTTTGTCGACCACTGCCGCCATGTGCAACAGCACGACTGATTCCGCCCCAAAGCTGGAAACGAGCGCAAGTTCTTCGATCTCTTCAATCGCGCCGTGCATCACGTCATGAGCACTATGATGACGGAACCGGGTATTCAGCGCGTCGACCTTTTCGGTCAGTTCGCGTCTGTTGGAACCCAGTTCCGTCTGGATCAGGTCAAGCGGCATTAGCCCGCGCCTCAGGGTAAAGCACAGCTTTGAACGGAGCCATTCCAACGCGGCGATAAGTTTCGAGGAAAGTTTCCTCGGCGCTATCACGCAGCTCAAGATAAGCCTCTACGATGCGTTCCACGGCTGGAACGATCTCATCATACGCAAAGCCCGGACCGGTGCGGTCGCCTACGGCTGCCGTCTCGGTCGCATCACCGCCCAGCGTGATCTGGTAGTTCTCAACACCTGCGCGATCCAGACCCAGGATGCCGATATGGCCCACATGGTGGTGACCACAAGCGTTGATGCAGCCCGAGATTTTGATCTTCAAGTGGCCGATATCATGCTCAAGCTTCATGTCCTCGAACCGGGTCGCGATTTCCTGAGCAACCGGGATCGAACGGGCCGTTGCCAGCGCACAATAGTCCATGCCCGGGCAAGCGATGATGTCGCTGATCAGCCCGATATTAGCTGTGGCCAGTTCGTATTCTTTCAGCTTCGCATGGATCGTAGGCAGGTCCGATTTGTGGACATGCGGCAGGATCACGTTCTGCTCGTGGCTGATGCGTAGCTCGTCATAGGCGAACTCTTCGGCCAGATCGGCCATCACGCGCATCTGCTCGGCAGTTGCGTCGCCCGGCGTCTGGCCGTGCTTTTTGATCGAGATCGTAACGATCGCGTGGTCCGCGTTTTTATGCGGCGCGATGTTGGTGTCGACCCACGAACGGAAAACCGGATCGTTGGTATAGGCGCTTTCAAACGAGGCGACGGATGCTTCGCGGAAGGCAGGTGCAGCGAAGTGGCCTTTGATTTCTTCCAGCAGGTTCATGTCAGCGCCCTTGAACTGTGGGCGGACCTGCAGGAAACGCTCGTTTACCTTGGCGCGGATGGCGTCGATGCCATGCTCATGCACGGTTATCTTGATGCGGGCTTTGTACTTGTTGTCGCGGCGGCCGATCTGGTTCCAGACGGAAACGGTGGCTTCGAGGTAAGCCAGCAAATCGTCAAAGGCGACGAATTCGGACAATTCTTTACCGATCATCGGCGTACGGCCAAGACCACCACCCACGATAACACGGGCGCCCAGAACGCCGTCACGCTCGACCAGTTGCAGGCCGATGTCATGCGCCTTGATCACGGCGCGGTCGTTTTCGCTGCCGGTGATGGCGATCTTGAACTTACGCGGCATGAATTGGAATTCCGGGTGGTCGGTGGACCACTGGCGCAGCAGTTCAGCATAGGGGCGCGGGTCGGCAACCTCATCCGCGGCAGCACCGGCGAAGTGGTCGGCTGTCACGTTACGGATGGTGTTGCCTGAAGTCTGGATGGCGTGCATACCAACCTCGGCCAGCGCGTCTAGCATATCCGGCACGTCGTTCAGTTTGGGCCAGTTGTACTGGATGTTCTGACGGGTGGTGAAATGGCCATAGCCCTTGTCCCACTTCTCGGCCAGTAAGGCCAACTGACGCATCTGTGCACTGGAGAGCGTGCCATAGGGAACCGCGACGCGCAGCATGTATGCGTGCAGTTGCAGATACAGGCCATTCATCAGGCGCAGGGGCTTGAATTCGTCTTCGGTCAATGAGCCGTCAATGCGACGCTCAACCTGCGCCCGGAACTGAGCGTTGCGTTCTGCCAAAAATGCTGTGTCGAACTCGGAGTAGCGATACATGTTTAGCTGTCCTTAGTTGCAGCCCCGGACCTGGGGCCTTGAAGGGGAGAGAGAAGAGCCTGAAATCAGACCCGGGGCTGCGGGGAGGTTTCCTGTTTGCCGTGGGCATAGTTGGACGGACCAGTCCGGCGGAAATCCTCCCGGAAATGGGTGGGTTCAGGTCCCTTGTCACCGGCGATCGCATCGGCGAGATACGCGCCAACGATCTTGTTTGCCTGGCGCGCGGCATCCAGCAATCGAACCTGCGCATGGGCTTCATCGGTGATCAGCTCGGCCTCGGACAGATCGCGCGACCAGCTGTCATCTTCGGTCTGATAAATCACGTCGCCTTCCAACAGGTCGTTGGCGGTGACGACTTTAGGGGTAAAAGCGCGGGCCATCAGGCAAACTCCTTATGAAAAACAGAGATCAGGTGCAGGCCGAACACGGCTTGGGATAAGCCGGGCTTGTTCATGCGTTCATCTGACTGTTTGACCTGCATCGGATCATCTCGTGACTGAATTGACTTGAATGGCAATATAGGAAATATTCCCGGTAAATCGCCATATGCGCCAGCAAATAAGGACAAATGCTCTTCCATTGGCTGCGGGCAGAACCATTGTCTTGATTTAGAGGGAAATTTGGAATGTCGGTGCGGATAGACGACACGGATCGGAAAATTCTAGCCGAGCTGCAGCGGGACGCGAGCCAGTCGTTGGACGAAATCGCGGCCCGTGTCGGCAGTTCGAAGACGCCAGTTTGGAATCGCATACGCAAGCTGAAGGGGGCAGGGGTCATTGGTCAACAGACGGTTTTGCTGGATGCTGAGGCGCTTGGATTCGAGGCCACTTTCTTTGTGTTGATCCGTACGTCGGAACATGAAGCGGAATGGCAGCAGAAGTTCCTGAAAGCTTTGCGAGACCGTCCTGAGGTGCAGGAAGCGCATCGGTTGGCGGGCGACATCGACTACATCCTGAAGGTGCGAGTTAAGAATGCGCGTGCCTATGATGCATTTTACCAGGCACTGATATCAGAGGTTCGGGTGCACAACGTTACGGCTTTGTTGTCGATGGAAGAGATCAAGTCGACCACCATGCTGCCATTAAAATCTGTCGGTTGAATTAAGGCGAGTGATTGGGGGCGCTGCCCCCGTCGCCCATGGGCGACTCCCTGGGGATATTTTTGGCCAGATGAAGAACGGATCCGGGATCGACTGACCGGCTGATTTTTTATGCGCGTCTGGGATTCACGGTTCCACCATCAGTTTGGATAGCCCATGGAAATGAAAACTGTTCGAGTATTCAGGTTCATCTGCAAGCCGCAATTTTGGATGTCTGTTGAACAGGATCGGAAGCGCGATACGCATTTCCAATCGTGCCAGAGGGGCGCCGACACAGAAATGGAGACCTCCGCCAAAACTGGTGTTGGCGCTGATGTCTCGTGTTGGATTGAACGTATCAGGTTGGTGCCAGACCGTTGAGTCACGATTGGCGGCCCCCAGAAGCAATGCGACCTGATCTCCGCGGGAAAAGCGGTGCCCAAATAGCTCAACCTCTTCATAGGCATAGCGTGTGAACATATGAAGGGGCGGATCATATCGCAGAATTTCCTCGACGGCCCCATCAATGGAGTTGGGTGACAGGACAAGCTGCTGAGTGCGTGTTGTCAGTAGGGTTTTCACGCCATTGCCGATGGCATGCACCGTCGCTTCGTGACCGGCATTCAGCAAAAGGATACAGGTTGTTATCAATTCATCGCGTGAGAGTTTTTCGCCATCTTCTTCCGCTGCGATCAACCGCGTGATCAGGTCATCGCGCGGGTCTCTACGTCGCAGTTCGATGTAGTCTTCAAGATAGGCCGTAAACTCTTGCGTGGCCTGAACAGCATCATCCTCGATTACGCGGGTTCGGTTTGCCTGATACATGGACACCATTGCGTGGGACCAATGCAGGAATTTTGGTGCCATCTGTTCTGGAACGCCCAGTAGGCGGCAGATCGTAATGACAGGAACCTGTGTGCAATAGGCCTGCAATAGATCGAAGGGGCCATCGGGAAATCTCTCGATCAAATCGTTGCATAATTCTTCTATGGCGGGCTCCAACGCGGCAATGGCGCGGGATGTAAAGGCCCGCAGGACTAACGATCGCAGCCTTGTGTGCCTGGGTGGTTCGAGTTCCAACATTGAATGCGACTCGACCTCGAGCCAGGGTGCAAGGTGGCTTGGGCCGGGTTTTGCAAATTCCGTTGGTACTTCGCGCCCAAAGCGCCGATCACGC
Organism: Ruegeria sp. YTSA064; assembly: GCF_059610325.1. NCBI lineage: Bacteria > Pseudomonadati > Pseudomonadota > Alphaproteobacteria > Rhodobacterales > Roseobacteraceae > Ruegeria > Ruegeria sp. YTSA064. The sequence goes on along the minus strand of NZ_JBXWNK010000001.1, from coordinate 19,783 downwards.
AACAATGTGTGCACGGCCTTATACGAAGCGGCTGCAACCAAGCCATACTCCTCCCAGTAGAACAGATCGCCGAATTGGCGCGCAGTGTCATAGAACGGGTAAGGGTTTTGCACGAATGCCGGGTCAGTCGGGGATTGGTAGAGCGTCTTCATGCGCTGCACACTTGCCATGGGCGTCGCTGAATGCAAGACCCTAGATATGCAACGGATTTGGATCATTGCAGGTTTTTTGTGCGCAGTTGGTTTGTTGTCGGCTGGGGTCTGGACATATGGCTATCGTCAGGCCTTGTCGCAGCTGAGCGAAAAGGCCGAGGCGGATCTGGAGCTGGCGGCGGACCGGTTGAGCACACAGATGCAAGTATATCAGGAAGTGGCTGCGTTGATGGCGGACCATCCTGCATTACAGGCGCTTGGTGCCGGGGCGCAGCAGCAAGCAGCACGAAAAGTGTTGTTGGATGTGGCTGACAAGACCGCTGCGGTTAATGTGATCTACCTGGACACAGATGGGCAGGCTCTGGCGGCGGCACAGCCCGTGGCGCAGCGCGATATGTCTGAGCATCCGGCTTTTGAACGCGCCATGCAGGGAGCGTTAGGGAGCGCGCATGGTGTCGAAGACGAGAGTGGGGATCGGATCTATTCGTATGCAGCGCCAGCGTTTGGAGATTCAGGGCAAATAAAGGGTGCTCTGATGGTTCTGGCCGACGTGCAGGATGTCGAGCAGACATGGCGTGGAAGCACAGATGCGGTGTTCTTTGTTGATGCGGATGGGGTCGTTTTTATTTCGAACCGCTCTGATCTGTTGCTTTGGCACCGTGAGCAAGGCCAGCAGGGTTTGATGTCACCAGCAGGTGAGAATGTTGAATTTGCGTCGTCACGAGTTGCCGGGCATGAAGTTTGGAAATTGAATTGGGGGCGTTATCTTCCTCGCCGTGCGTTGCACCTGACTCTCGACCTGCCGGTGATTGCGATGACTGCCGAGATGCTGGTTGATGTCGCGCCTGCTCGTCGTTTGGCAGGATTACAAGCAGCAGCGGTTGCAGCGATCTGTTTCGCGTTTGGAGCGTTGTTGTTTCTGGCCTCAGAACGTCGGCGAACATTAGCGGATGCCAATACTGTATTGGAAAGCAGGGTGGCCCAGCGCACGCGAGCGCTGACAGCGGCAAATTCGGCTTTGCGCCGTGAAGTCGCTGAGCGTGAAGAAGCCGAGGCGGCGCTCAAGCAAGCTCAGGCTGAACTGGTTCAAGCAGGTAAGCTGAGCGCATTGGGCAAGATGTCAGCGGGGATCAGCCACGAGTTGAACCAACCGTTGATGGCTATCCAGCAATTCGCTGATAACGGGTCAGCATTTCTGGAACGCGGTAAAGAAGAAAAAACCGGCGAAAACCTGAGCCGTATTTCCGACATGGCTGCGCGTATGGCCCGGATCATAAAAAACCTTCGTGCATTTGCCAGAAACGAAAGCGAGCCGATGGGGCGCGTCGACTTGGTTGAAGTTTTGAATACGGCTGCCGAATTGACTGAGTCTCGATTACGAGACGAAGGCGTCGAATTGAGTTGGGAGCCGCCAAAGTCAGCGGTTTACGCATGGGGAGGTGAAGTGCGTTTGGTGCAGGTTTTCGTCAACCTGATCAATAATGGCGCAGACGCCATGGCTGATCGGGCAGCCCGCAAAATCTCGATCACTTTGACGAAGGGGCAACCCATTCGTGTTTCGGTCAGAGATTCCGGGCCGGGTATCGAAGACCCAGATCGCGTGTTTGAACCATTCTACACCACGAAGACAGTGGGTTCATCTGAAGGGATGGGTCTGGGGCTATCCATCTCCTACGGTTTGGTTCAAAGTTTCGGAGGGGACATTCGCGGCGCAAATACGGACGACGGTGCTGAATTTACCGTCGAACTGGAACCCTTCAGCGAGGACAAGGCTGCATGATCCGCAAAGTGCTTTTGGTCGACGACGATGCCGCTGTTCGTGAAGCTTTGGCACAGACGCTTGAATTGGCAGAATATGAACCGGTTACAGCGGGATCATTTGTTGCGGCGAAAGATCATATTCATAGCGAATTTGACGGTGTGATAATCTCGGATATTCGGATGCCTGGCCGCGATGGGTTCCATCTACTGAACTTCGCGCGCGAGGTTGATCCTGAACTACCAGTTGTTTTGCTGACCGGCGAAGGAGATATTCCAATGGCTGTGCAGGCCATGGGACAAGGCGCTTTCGATTTTCTTGAAAAACCCTGTGCGGCAGCAGATCTTCTGGCGGTTCTGGAGCGTGCGATTGCCGCGCGGTCAGAGGTGTTGCGTGATCGTGAGCTCAAGCGCGAGTTAGAGCGAGGCGATCCTGCAGCCCGAATGCTATTCGGTTTGTCAGAGCAGGCCGAAGCCTTGCGAGAGCGCGTGCGGAGCGTGGCACCGACACACGCCGAAGTCTTAGTCACTGGACCGGCGGGCAGCGGAATATCCAAAGTGGCCGAGGTTGTGCATCTGATGTCTCCGGTCGGGCAGGGACCGTTTGTCAAGCGCCCGGCCGCCAGCCTGACGCCTGAAGGTTTGTTAACGGTCTGTGGGGACGCGGCTGGCGGGTCGCTGTTTCTTGATGAGGTTTCTGCAATGCCGGATTCCACTCAATATGCTGCGCTGGAACTGATCGAGCAGGGGATAGATGCGCGAATAATAGCAGGCACAACTTCCGACTTGTCACAGCTTTCTGGACAGGGGCGGTTCAACGTCGATCTGTTCTATCGCCTTGATGTCATGCGGGTTCGCATTCCTGCTTTGTCCGAGCGCCCAGAGGATATCCCGATCATTTTTCGCCGTTATGTGGCACAGGCGGCGGAACAGGCTGGTATCGCCGAGCCTGAGATTACGCCTGAACATCTGGCCTCTCTCATGGCGCAGGAATGGCCGGGAAATGCGCGTTCTTTGATGTCTGCCGCCATGCGGTTTGTGTTGGGAATGCCGGAAGAGGTCGGACAGTCTGCGGACCTGGGGCTGAGCGAACAATTGGCGCGGGTCGAGAAATCTTTGTTGGTCGCTGCACTTGGGCGCCACAATGGCAAGGCTTCTAACGCGGCCAAGGCTCTGAAGCTGCCGCGCAAGACGTTCTATGACAAGTTGGCTCGCTATGAAATCCGACCAGAAGACTATCGTCGGTAGGGAGATCCTCCCGCCAATTTTGCCAGTATTAACATACCAGCAAGACTGTTGGGCCGGGCAGCGCGCATATGCGGGCTGCGGTCGGACATTGCCCAGACGAATCGATTCGGTCGGGTTGATTTGATTTTGTGCGAAAACTCGCACTCGACGTGGTCGCTCTGTGCGAAAATTCGCACAAAGCATTGCGGTAGTTTTCTTGACTCGCGAAGTGGGCCATTAAACGTATTGATAATAAACAACAATTATTAATTTTGTTAGTAACGGAACAAACCGTTGAGAGGGAGAGATTGATTCGCTTCACTCCGCTTCATACGGCGCGGACTGAGCGCTTGATCGAAGTATTAGGGAAATCTGGGAGGAAAAGACTGATGAAATTCCTAACAACGGCAGCAACTGCAATTGCACTTTCTGTCACTGCGACGGCCGGGATGGCGGCGTGTGATGACGGTGAGATCGTGGTCAAGTTTGCCCATGTGACCAATACCGACAAACATCCCAAGGGTATTGCCGCCTCGCTGTTGGAGCAGCGCGTCAATGACGAGATGAACGGCGTTATGTGCATGGAGGTCTATCCGAACTCGACCCTCTACAATGACGATAAAGTGCTTGAGGCGATGCTGCAGGGCGACGTGCAGCTGGCCGCGCCATCGCTGTCGAAGTTCGAGAAGTTCACCAAACAGTTCCGCCTGTTCGACCTTCCGTTCATGTTCAAGAACATCGATGCCGTTGATGCATTCCAGGCCTCGGCTGATGGTCAGGCGATGAAAGACAGCATGCAGCGTCGTGGCCTGCAAGGTCTGGCATTCTGGCACAACGGCATGAAACAGATGTCCGCGAACAAACCTCTGGTTGATCCGTCGGATGCTGACGGCCTCAAGTTCCGCGTACAGTCCTCGGATGTTCTGGTGGCACAGATGGAAGCCATCGGTGGTAGCCCTCAGAAAATGGCATTCTCGGAAGTCTATGGCGCGCTTCAGCAGGGTGTTGTGGACGGGCAGGAGAACACCTGGTCGAACATTTACGGCAAGAAGTTCTTTGAAGTGCAGGATGGTATCACCGAGACCAATCACGGTATCATCGACTATCTAGTGGTCACTTCTGTGGACTGGCTGGACAGCTTGGACCCCGAAGTCCGTGATCAGTTCCTGACAATTCTAACCGAAGTGACGGAGACCCGGAACAAGGAAGCCTTTGCGGTGAACGAAGCGGCTAAGGCCTCGATCACTGACGCAGGCGGTATTATTCGTGATCTGAACCCTGAGCAGCGTCAGGCTTGGGTCGATGCGATGAAGCCCGTGTGGGACAAATTCGCTGACGACGTAGGTCAGGACAAGATCGACGCCGCACAGGCGATCAACGCCGGGTTCTGATCCCGGATCAAGCCGCGTGTCCGGGGACTGGGGAGTTATGGACGCGTAGGTCAGGCGGGCCATGAAGGCCCGCCACACTCCCTCCACTCTCATCATAAAAATGCGGGGACAGAGAGATGTCTGGTGCGAAATCCGGCCAAGGCGGGCTGGTCGACCATATCGAAGAAACCTTGATTGCATGTCTTTTGGGCCTGATGACGATTGTCACCTTCGCCAATGTGATCGCGCGGTTCGTGTTTAACTCTAACATTCTTTGGGCACTAGAGCTGACGGTATTCACCTTTGGTTGGTTGGTGCTGCTGGGTGCGTCGTATGCCGTGAAAAAGCACGCGCATCTGGGTGTCGATGCGATCCTGAACATGCTGGCCCCTGCGCCGCGCCGGGTTTTGGCGCTGATAGCGGTTGCGTGCTGTCTGGTGTTTTCGCTGCTCTTGCTCAAGGGGTCGTATGACTACTGGGCGGTGTTTGCCGATTTGCCGCCAACTTCGGGTCGTTGGTTTCCGACCGGCTTTGACATGAGCGCGCGTAGCCAGAGCTTCTATGAAGTCGATGATATCCCGATGGTGGCACCGCTGCGGTTTCTCGAAGATATGATCAACTACGGTGAGTACTACGAGAAACTGCCCAAGGTCGTTCCCTATTTCGTTTTGCCTCTGTCGATGTTGCTGCTGGTGATCCGTTTCGCTCAGGTTGCCGCTCAAATCTGGCGCGGCGAAACCGATCGCCTTGTTGCCAGCCACGAGGTTGAGGACGAGATCGAAGAGGTTCGCGCGCAGCAGGGGGAGCATGACTGATGGATGTTGTTCTTCTCTTCTCGATGGTCATTGGTCTGCTGCTGATCGGTGTTCCGATTGCGGTTTCGCTGGGCCTCAGCTCGACCCTCTTCCTGCTGATCTATTCCGACAGTTCGCTGGCCTCGGTCGCGGGCACGCTGTTTGAGGCGTTCGAAGGGCACTTTACGTTGCTCGCCATCCCTTTCTTTATCCTGGCGTCGTCCTTCATGACGACAGGCGGCGTTGCACGCCGGATCATTCGGTTTTCGATTGCCTGTGTGGGGCATCTGCCGGGCGGGTTGGCAATTGCGGGCGTGTTCGCCTGTATGTTGTTCGCCGCTCTTTCGGGCTCATCCCCGGCCACTGTTGTGGCAATCGGTTCTATTGTCATCGCCGGGATGCGTCAGGTTGGCTATTCCAAGGAATTCGCCGCCGGTGTGATCTGTAACGCCGGTACTCTGGGCATTCTAATCCCGCCGTCCATCGTGATGGTTGTCTATGCCGCCGCTGTCGAGGTTTCGGTCGGGCGGATGTTCCTTGCAGGCGTTATTCCGGGTCTGATGGCCGGTCTGATGCTGATGATCACCATCTACGTCATGGCCAAGGTCAAGAACTTGCCCAAAGGAGACTGGAAGGGTTGGGGTGAAGTCTTCACCTCGGCGCGCGAGGCGGGTTGGGGCCTGTTCCTGATCGTCATCATCCTCGGCGGAATCTACGGTGGTATTTTCACCCCGACCGAGGCCGCTGCGGTTGCGGCTGTCTACGCATTCCTGATCGCGAGCTTTGTTTACAAGGACATGGGGCCGCTCAGCACCGAAGGCGATGCAAAGAACATTTCGTTGTTGAAGAAGCCCTATGCTCTGGTCACGGCCTTTGTGCACCCCGACACCAAGCATACGCTGTTCGAAGCTGGCAAACTGACCGTCACGCTGCTGTTTGTTATCGCCAACGCGCTGATATTGAAGCATGTTCTGACCGATGAACAGGTCCCGCAGCATATCGCAAGCGCTATGCTGTCCGCGGGTCTGGGGCCGGTTACGTTCCTGATCGTGGTTAACGTGATCCTGCTTATCGGTGGCCAGTTCATGGAACCCTCGGGCCTCTTGGTCATCGTGGCGCCTCTGGTCTTCCCGATTGCGATTGAGCTGGGCATCGACCCGATCCATCTGGGCATCATCATGGTGGTGAATATGGAGATCGGGATGATCACGCCGCCGGTTGGTCTGAACCTGTTCGTAACCTCAGGCGTCGCGGGTATGCCAATGATGAGTGTTGTTCGCGCGGCGCTGCCGTTTTTGGCCGTGCTTTTCGTCTTCCTGATCATGGTGACGTATATCCCGTGGATTTCGACCTTCCTGCCCAACACCTTCATGGGACCAGAGATCATAACCAACTAGATCGGATACACCGATCATATGAACCGGGCGGCGTAATCCGCCCGGTTTTTTTGTGCCTTGAAACTGATGTCTAAACACATATCTAAGCGTCAGAGGACGACCTCACCACCATGGATGATCATTCGGGACGACCCGAACTCGGAGAGTGAGGTGTTCTTATGCCCTGGATATTACTGTTGTTCGCTGGCCTGCTTGAGATTGTCTGGGCCGTCGCAATGAAGCAGACCGCAGGTTTTACACGTTTGTGGCCGACGGCGATCATGGGTGTCGCAATGATCGGGTCATTTGGTCTGCTTGCGATGGCCATGCGGGAGTTGCCGCTTGGAACGGCCTATACCATCTGGACCGGAATCGGCGCCGTCGGTGCGTTCACCGTCGGCATCTTGTTTCTGGGCGAAGCGTTGACACCGATGCGGATCGGTGCGGCGGTTCTGATTGTGACCGGATTGGTCGTGATGAAACTGGCCTAAGTCTTCTTAGGCCTTTTCAAGCGCCCGAATGATGCCCGAAAAATCTTGGGCTTTCAGGCTTGCACCACCAACAAGTGCGCCGTCGACATTTGATACTCCAAAAATCTCGGCGGCGTTGCTGGGTTTTACCGACCCACCATAGAGCAACCGGACCGAGCGGCCCACGCCTTCACCAAAGCGGCGTTCCAGCCGGGCGCGGATGAAATCGTGCACTTCGCCGATCTCTTCCAGGGTTGGCACTTTGCCGGTCCCAATTGCCCAAATGGGTTCATAGGCAACAATGAGATTTTCGCCGGTCGCCTGATCCGGGATTGATCCCGACATCTGACCTCCGATGATGTCCAGCGTGTTCGCCGCTTCACGCTGTTCAAGGCTTTCGCCAACGCAGACTATCGCTTTTAGCCCCGCGTCCATCGCTGTGCGGGCCTTGGCGCGAATGTCTTCGTTCTGTTCGCCATGGTCCTCTCGACGTTCGGAATGACCGAGTATTACTGCGTCTGCCCCTGCATCAAGCAGCATCTCGGCGCTTAGATCCCCGGTATGCGCACCCGAAGTCGCGGCGTGGCAATCCTGTCCGCCGACAGTGATTCCCGAGCCTTCGACGGTGTTACCAGCGCGATGAAGCAATGTGGCAGGCGGGCAGATCAGAATTTCGACGGGGGAAGAGGGATGTGACGCACTCAACTCTTTCAATTCGTTCAGCGCAACGCCGGTTCCATTCATTTTCCAATTGCCTGCCGCCAACTTACGCCGCATTGCGATCCCTCCGGTTTTGTGCGTTCTGCATCCCGGATATCACTGGCAAGCAGCGCTGACAATTCCGGTTGCGGACCGCGAATTGTGTGGACAGATTGCACGCGTAAATGCAGAGGGCAGCATGATAGACAACCTAGACCTTACAAAGCTGGACCAGCGTGAGCCTGCGGAGATGGATAAGCTGAGACATGCCATTGGCCGGGTCGGATTTCTGACGATTTCCAATGCCGGACTCAGCGCTGAGCGCGTTCAGCAGGTGATTAGCGAATATAGCAACTTTTTTCGGCAACCTGAACAGATCAAGCGGACTGTAGACATGGCCACCTCCGGTGCCAACCGCGGCTGGGGCGCACCTCGTTCTGAGCAAGTCGATCCTACGGCGAACCCGGATTTTAAAGAAGTCTTTGACTGCGGCTATGAACTGTCCGCCAATGATCCTTATGCAGAGCGAGAACTGAGCGTATATGCCCCCAACCTCTGGCCGGACTTTTCCGGCGAGTTCCGGACAATAATCCAAGTCTACTATTCGGACGCTTGTGTCATTGCCATGCGTGTTCTGCGTGCCATTGCCGTTGCCATCGGTCGGGATGCGAACAGTTTTGATGCCGCCTTTGATACACCCATGGCCTTGCTGCGCGGTAACTTCTATCCGCAACGTCCTGATTGGGCAGGAGAAAACGATTTTGGAATCGCTGCTCACACTGACTATGGCTGCCTGACATTGTTGGCCACCGATGGCACTCCGGGGCTAGAGGTGCGTATGCCTGATGGCGATTGGCAGGCTGTAAACGCGGCGCCGGGGCAGTTCATTATCAATTTTGGCGAAATGTTGGAGTTTTGGACAGACGGTGAAGTCAAGGCAACCGAACATAGAGTCAAAGGGACTTCAGACGAGCGAATCTCGGTCCCACTGTTCTTCAATCCCTCTTATGACACCAATATCGCCCCGCCGGATTCAGGCAAGATAATTCGGGCTGGAGAGCACTTGACGCAGCGATTTAATGAAACTTACGTGCACCTGCAGGCAGCGTCTTAACGCTGCGCTGCCAGAGTATCGTCGAACTTGATCGATTCCCCGCAGCCGCAGGCATCAACCACGTTCGGGTTGCGAAACTTAAAGCCGGATTCGAGCAGTGAAACCTCATAGTCGATCTCGGTCCCAAACAGGAACATCTGTGCCATTGGCGCGATCATCACGCGGGCACCATCCTGTTCGACCACTTCATCGTTTGGGTCGGCCTCATCGACATAGTCCATGGTATATTCCATACCAGCACAGCCGCCTTTCTTGACGCCAATGCGCAGACCGGCGTGGCCGCCAGAATTCATCAGCCGAACAATCTGTTCGGCGGCTTTGGGTGTCATAGTCACGGCTTGTTTGCCGGGAATGCCAAACATGATGGGCTCCGTATTCGCGCGTTATCTCCAATCTAAGGCCGACGCTCGTCGGGCTCAAGAGAGGGAGGGCACAATTCCCACACATGTGGCGGGTTGATAGGGAATTCGGATTGGCAATATCGCGCGGGATATGGTCGGATGACGTGGATTTATTGTTCTGACAGAGGCGAAATAAGATGGCATTGAGAGCAAAGCAGTTGTTTGGTCGAAGTATTTCCACTTGGTTGGTTTGCATTGCATTGGCTTATCCGGCACTCGCCGCCGGTGATGACAAACGGCACCCGGTCAATTGTGCCACAGCACCGGGTGATCTTCGTGCGATCGCTGCGGAAAAGAAGCATGCGGAGGAACAACAAGCGGAAAGCGTTGTCTCGATCCTACCAGCCGGAGCTTTATTGGGATTGATAACCGGGACCGAGAACAAACACCTAAAGATGCTTTCAGGCGATTACGTCGAACAGTTGGATGCGAGAGCCGCGGAAATCAAATCGACCTGTGGACTCAACTAGCAGCGACCGGAAAAGACCGCCCTCGGGCAAGGGCGGTCAATATCCGGGCTAGGTCAATTTGGGGACAACAGACAGGTTTACGACCCGGTGTGCCAGCACAGTATGTATCACTGCGCAAACAACCGAAAAGTACCGGCTTTTTGTGTCACAATGTCTACGCATTTGTAACAAGCGCGTAACCGTTTCACGACAAACGATAAAACCTGATGAGAAAAGGGGTTACATGAACCCCAGCTCAAGCCGCGCTTCATCCGACATCATCTCCATACCCCAAGGCGGCTCCCAAGTCAGTTCGACGTCAACTTCCTTGACGCCCGCAACGGGTTCAATGGCTTCCACGATCCAGCCGGGCATCTCGCCGGCGACCGGGCAGCCGGGGGCCGTTAGGGTCATAATGACTTTGACCGCGTTTTCATTGGTGATGTCGATGGTATAGATCAGACCCAGATCATAGATATTGACCGGAATTTCAGGGTCAAAAACTGTTCGGCACGCGTCCACTATCGCGTCGTACAAAGGATGTTCGATGGTCGAAGGCGCAATGAGCGGGCTGCCTTCGAACTGTTCGCTGGGGTGGGTCATTGATGCCTCGGGTCTGTTACCTGAGAAATTATATAGGGAAACCGCTGACCAGCGTCCAGAGGGGCAGTGGCGCCCGGAATGGGCGCCAGTACAAAATCACTCGTTGATATCGTGATTGAAAGTTTTGACCTGTCCGTGAGGCAGCGCGAACATGCGGCGTAATGCGAGCCAGGATACCAGCGAAAGAACCGCGAAGATCAGCAATAGAACGGGCAGGGAAAGTACCAGCCCCGGTATCAGCAACAGCAATCCTGTGATGGCTGCTCCGATGGCAAAGCCAAGAAAGATGAAGCCTGGCAGGGCGACCTCAAGGATGGCCAGAGCGAGCGCTGCGGCCAGCCAGACCCACCAAGTAAGCCAGAAAGGTTCAGCCATTATTTTCCTCCTTTCAGCATGTTAAAGGCATTCCCAAACGCTTCAATAGCATTTGCCGGTACCACAATTGTCTGCGAGCCGCTGCCATTACCCAAAGCGTTCAGTGATTCCACTTGCTTCAAGGCGACCTGGTATTGCGCAGCTTCCAATCCATTATCCTGAATCGCCTTGGCCACAACCTGAGTCGCGTAGGCTTCGGCCTCGGCCTGGATACGGCGGGCTTTGGCGGTCTGTTCAGCGGCATAAAGCTCGGCATCGGCTTGCAGCTCAACGGCACGCTTCTGACCTTCGGCCTCTGTTACCTGTGCGCGGCGCGCGCGCTCGGCATTCAGCTGCTGCAGCATTGCGTCACGGGTGGCCTGGTCGAGGTTTACGTCCAGAATCTCGGCGCGGGTCACTTCGATTCCCCAGTCGTCAACGGCGGTTTCGACACTTTCCTGAATGCGTTCAATCAGTTGCGCGCGGTTCGACTGAACTTCATCCAGGTCCATCTTACCGATCTCTGCACGGACGATGCCGGCGACGGTTGTGGCAATCGCACCATCTACGTCACGGATACGGTATACAGTCTTTTCAGGTTCCAGAATACGGTAGAATACCGAGGTATCGATCTGCACCAGAACATTGTCCTTGGTGATCGCGTCTTGAGTTGCGTTGGGCAACTGACGCTCAAGGATGGATATCTTATGGCGTGCAACATCAAGAAAAGGAACGATAAAGTTGATTCCGGGTCCAAGGACTGAGCGCAAGCGGCCGAACCGTTCAACCACGTATTTTTCGGATTGAGGCACGATCTTGATGCCTTTGAAGATGACAAGTGCAATTAGCGCTGCCGCCAGCAAATAAATAATGTTCGAAGTAAGCAATCCGATAATCTGGTCTTCTGTCATATCTGTCCTCATTTATTGTGTACTATGGTATACATTTGGGGATTGAGTCGCCCGATTTCAACTCTGGTATGGATTGAGTGCGCCCAAATGCAAATCTTTGAAACAGTTAATGCGGTGCGAATTCTTTGCCTGTGACCGCTTTGCATCCTACCTGTGTTTGCGGTATCGGGCGGGGATGAAACTGATAATTGATACTGATCCCGGCATCGATGATGCGATGGCCATCGCCTATGCCGCTGCAGCTCCGGAAATAGAGTTGGTCGGCCTGACGACCGTCTTTGGCAATACTCATGTGCATCAATCCAGTCGCAATGCGCGCTATCTGGTAGATAAACTTGGATTGAATATTCCAGTAGCTGAAGGGGCGCCATTTGCACGTGGTGAAGACCGCCACGCGCCGTCCGAGCATGTACACGGGCCTGAAGGGTTCGGTGATTTTACCGATATCCCGCATATTGGCGAGAACCACGCGCTGACAGGCGCAGAGTTCCTGGTTGAAATGGCGCGCGCGCATCGCGGTGAATTGGTCGTTTGTGCTGTTGGCCCGCTCACCAATATTGCGGATGCGATCAAGCTTGACCCAGAGTTTTCTGATAACGTGGCCAAGCTGGTGATCATGGGAGGCGCGGTTTACTGCCCAGGTAACATCACCGAGCATGCCGAAGCGAATATTTACCATGATGCCAAGGCTGCCGATGAAGTATTCGCTGCGTCTCTGCCGACCGTGCTGGTTGGCTTGGATGTGACCTTGAAAACGCTTTATGAAACTGCCGACTTCGAAGGGTTGGCTCAGAAATCCCCCGATATGGGTGGTTTTCTGCGAAACATCTCGCGGTTCTATTTAAAATTCTACAAAGAGGTTGGCGGGCTTGAAGGTTGTGGCCTGCACGATTCAACGGCAGTAATCGCTTGCACACATGAGCCAATGTTCGATGTGGTTGAAACTGGTTTGCAGGTGTCGCTCGAAGGATCTGACATCGGGGCCACACGTATTAACCCTTCGCGGCCTGCAGTACGCGTATGCCGGAATGTGGACGGGGCAGGGGTTGTACAACTGTTTACCGAACGCGTTGCATCTCTGCCCTGACGGGTTGCATTGAACCAGCAGATCGGGCAAAGCCTGCCCGGTTCCGCGACCCGAGGCCCCAACATGACCGACCGTTTCTCGTTTGACCTGAAAGCCACAGACGGCAAGGCCCGCACTGGCGTGATCAACACGCCTCGCGGCGAGGTGCGGACGCCTGCATTCATGCCCGTTGGGACTGCGGCGACGGTTAAGGCAATGATGCCCGAAAGCGTCCGCGCAACCGGTGCGGATATCTTGCTGGGCAACACTTACCACCTGATGCTACGCCCTACGGCCGAGCGGATCGACCGCCTGGGTGGTTTGCACAAGTTCATGAACTGGAAACGCCCGATCCTGACAGACTCGGGCGGGTTTCAGGTCATGTCGCTGGCTGGCTTGCGCAAGCTGACTGAGAAGGGCGTGACCTTCAAATCCCATATCGATGGGTCAAAGCACGAATTGACACCTGAACGTTCGATGGAGATCCAGCGCCTTTTGGGATCGGACATCGTGATGTGTTTCGACGAATGCCCGGCATTGCCTTCGGATCGGGACCGCATCGCCGAGTCGATGCGATTGTCGATGCGATGGGCCGAACGGTCTCGGGATGCGTTTGGTGATCGCCCCGGACATGCCTTGTTCGGAATCATGCAGGGTGGGTTGGAACCGGACTTGCGTGAAGAAAGCGCAGAAGCACTAAAACAGATCGGTTTTGAGGGCTACGCGGTTGGTGGGCTCGCGGTGGGCGAGGGGCAAGAGGCCATGTTCAGCTGCCTCGACTACGCACCAGAATTCCTGCCTAAGGATAAGCCGCGCTACCTGATGGGGGTGGGCAAACCCGACGACATCGTGGGTGCCGTGGCACGCGGGATCGACATGATGGATTGCGTGCTGCCTTCGCGGTCCGGACGTACCGGGCAGGTGTTCACACGCTACAGCGTGGTAAACATCAAGAACGCCCGCCATGCTGACGATCCGCGCCCTCTGGATGAGCATTGTACGTGCCCTGCGTGCTCAAACTACTCCCGCGCCTATCTGCACCATGTATTCCGGTCAAATGAGATGATCTCGGGTATGCTGCTGACCTGGCATAACCTTCACTACTTTCAGGAAATCATGCAGGGCATGCGTGAAGCTATTTCTAAAGGAACATTTGCGCAGTGGCAGGCGCAGTTTCATGCACAACGAGAGCAGGGCGATATAGAACCGCTCTAGATTGCGTCTCATGCGGTGACAAACATCGCCCTGTTTGCTATACTGTTCTCAGTTTGTTTCATCAATTTCATTGTTTTGTTAAGGAGGATTCCATGCCTCGCTTACTTGTTTCTATAGCAATCGTTCTTTGTGCATCCTTGGCCCACGCAGATGTCTGGACCTTTGAGACCCCGTCTGAAAACATCCAATGTGCGGTCGGGCAGGATGCCGGAGCCTCGGATTTATCTTGCACTATAATTGAGCGTAGCGGCGCGCCTGCTTTGCCACGACCTGCGGATTGTCAGTCTGATTGGGGACATGAATTTTTCATGACCGATAAAGGCGCTGTCCGCATGCTGTGCCAACCTGTCAATCAAAATCGCGACGGTTATGATCGCGCAGAATATGGCGTAACCGGGACGTTTGGTGGATTTATCTGCCATTCCTCGAAAAAGGGTTTGGAATGCAGGAATGAAGTCGGCCACGGGTTCTTTTTATCTCGCGCCAAGCAGCGGATATTTTGATCCACAACTGACAATTTATTGGAGGTTTTGTCAGCGCGCCGGGCCAAAATCGGTGGATATGTCTGCTGGACGCCTTGAAGTCCCGAATTCATCGGGTCATGCTGCATCACGACAAACGGCGATGAGGTTGAAATGGGGGAACAGGTGCCCCACCTTTATCGTCCAAGACAGGAGACAGCCAATGGTTGCCTGATCCAGGGACCAGCGCCGTCTTGCCAATGATAAGGATAGAGCATGCAAGAGCCTCTGAATTCCTCATACCCCGTCCTGCCGCTGCGCGACATCGTGGTATTCCCACATATGATCGTGCCGCTGTTCGTGGGCCGAGACAAATCGGTCCGCGCACTGGAAGAGGTCATGCAGGATGACAAGCAAATTCTGTTGTCGAGCCAGATTGATCCTGGTGAAGACGACCCAGAGATCGACGGTATCTACCGCTCGGGCGTTCTGGCCAATGTACTGCAGCTGCTGAAGCTGCCCGATGGCACGGTTAAGGTGCTGGTCGAAGGGCAGGCACGTGTGCAGATCACAGAATTTCTTGAAAACGATCAGTTTTTCGAAGCCCGCGCCGAGTATCTGACCGAAATTCCCGGCGATGTCACCACGACTGAGGCGCTTTTGCGCACTGTCGCAGATGAGTTTGAGCGCTATGCCAAAGTGCGCAAGAACATACCCGAGGAAGCGCTGGCTGCGGTCGGTGAAACCACCGAGCCCGCCAAGCTGGCGGACCTTGTGTCGGGTCATCTGGGCATCGAGGTCGAACAGAAGCAGGAACTGCTGGAGACCCTTAGCGTCAGCGAGCGCCTTGAGAAGGTCTATGGCCTGATGCAAGGCGAAATGTCCGTTCTGCAGGTCGAGAAGAAAATCAAGACCCGCGTCAAATCTCAAATGGAGAAGACGCAGCGCGAGTACTATCTGAATGAGCAGATGAAAGCCATTCAGAAAGAGCTCGGCGATGGTGAGGACGGCAGCAACGAAGTCGCCGAACTGGAAGCCAAGATCAACGAGACCAAGCTTTCGAAAGAAGCGCGCGAGAAGGCCGAGGGTGAGCTGAAAAAGCTCAAGAACATGTCGCCGATGTCGGCCGAGGCCACTGTTGTGCGCAACTATCTGGACTGGATCCTTGCTCTGCCATGGGGCACCAAATCCCGTGTCAAAAAGGATCTGGGCCGTGCGCAGGACATTCTGGACGCTGATCACTATGGTCTTGAAAAGGTCAAGGAACGGATCGTTGAATACCTCGCAGTTCAACAGCGTTCGAAGAAGCTCAAAGGCCCGATCTTGTGCCTCGTTGGTCCTCCGGGCGTGGGTAAGACCTCACTGGGTAAGTCGGTTGCCAAAGCCACGGGGCGCGAGTTTATTCGCATTTCACTGGGTGGCGTGCGCGACGAATCCGAGATCAGGGGTCACCGTCGGACTTATATCGGTTCGATGCCCGGCAAGATCATTCAAGCGCTGAAAAAGGCAAAGACCACGAACCCGCTCATCCTGCTCGATGAGATCGACAAGATGGGGCAGGACTTCCGTGGCGATCCGGCCTCGGCGATGCTGGAGGTGTTGGACCCGGAGCAGAACAACACGTTCATGGATCACTACTTGGAGGTCGAATATGACCTGTCCAACGTAATGTTCCTGACCACGTCGAACAGCTACAATATGCCCGGGCCTCTGCTGGATCGGATGGAGATCATCCCGCTGGCTGGTTATACCGAAGACGAAAAGAGCGAGATCGCCAAGCAGCACCTGATCGGCAAGCAGGTCAAGAACCATGGTCTGAAAGACAAAGAGTTCGAACTTACCGATGAGGCGCTGCAATCGATCATCCGCACCTATACGCGTGAGGCGGGTGTACGGAACCTTGAACGTGAAATCGCCAAGGTGGCGCGAAAATCGCTGACCAAGATCATCAAGAAAGAAGCGGAAACCGTGACGGTTACGCCGGAAAATCTGGATGACTTTCTAGGCGTGCCTAAGTTCCGCTACGGCCTCGCCGAGCAGGACGATCAGGTCGGTGTTGTCACCGGCTTGGCCTGGACCTCGGTCGGGGGCGACTTGCTGCATATCGAGGCGTTAAAACTGCCCGGTAAGGGTCGGATGAAGACCACTGGTAAGCTGGGCGATGTGATGAAAGAATCCATCGACGCAGCATCGTCGTACGTTCGGTCGATTTCGCCTCAGATCGGCGTGAAGCCACCGAAGTTCGACAAGATCGACATCCACGTGCACGTGCCCGATGGCGCGACGCCCAAGGATGGGCCGTCAGCGGGCTTGGCGATGGTGACCTCGATTGTTTCGGTTCTGACAGGTATTCCGGTACGCAAGGACATCGCTATGACAGGCGAGGTCTCGCTGCGCGGGAATGCTATGCCAATCGGTGGTTTGAAGGAAAAACTGCTGGCTGCTCTTCGTGGTGGGATCAAAACTGTTCTGATCCCTGAAGAGAACGAAAAAGATCTGGCAGATATTCCGGATAACGTGAAGGAAGGGCTGGAAATCATCGCGGTCAAGCATGTTTCGGAAGTTCTTGAGCAAGCACTTATCCGTGCGCCTGAGTCCATTGATTGGGACGAGGCTGCGGAAGAGGCTGCCGCGGCGGCTGCAAAAGCGGCCGAAGGTGCCGGACCGTCTGCGACAGCTCATTAAGACTGCTGATAAAGTTAAGAGGCGGGGTCATCCCCGCCTTTTTTTGTTTAAAGGCCGATTACCGGTTTGGACGGATCGAGCACTTCTTCATCAGCGATGTAAGCCTGAAACTTTTTATCCGACAGGGCCGAACGTACAGCGAGTGCGAAGATCACCATCGAAAATACGACACAAAGCAAAATGTCCCAACCGAATGGGATTTGCCTCTGCGCACCGTCTCCAAATTGCCCCATGTAAGATATCAGCCCCAGGCCGCAGAAATATGGCATCAGCCAAAGGGCTTCTGTCGCGTCCATCTCATCAAGTCGGTTGTGAAAGCGGATCAGCAGCAGCGCCATGCCAATAAGCAAGGCGATACCAAGCCTCCAGACCGTGTCCCAACCGCTCCAATAAACGATCAACGTCGAAATGGCGAAGGCTGTGATTGCGACAAGTTTGACCGCGGGGATACGGATCGAGCGGGGTTGATCAGGTAGCAGATCGCGGAGGCACACCACGGCGATGGGGCCGACCGCAAATGAAAGGACGATTGCGGCCCCGTTCAAGGCGATGACTGTAGTGAACGGTACGGTGAGCAAGAACAGCGTGCCGATCAGAAAGTTCAGCGCCAGTGCCCACAAAGGGACGCCAAAGGATGAGAGCATCTGCAACCGCTTCGGTAGGAATCCATTTTGCGACAGGGCCATTGCGATCCTTGCATTTGAGCCTGTCGCTACAAGCCCATTGCCAAAAGGGCCAATAATCGAACCAATGTTCAAAAGGCTGAGAAACCACAACAGCCCAACTGACATGATGACGCCATCCAACGGCCCTTGACCGCCAAAGCTCAGGTGCGCCCAGCCTTGGCTGATCATTGTGGGGTCCAGTGCTCCTATAAAGGCAACCTGTAGTCCGAGGTAGATCAGTGCACACAGCACAATGGAAAGAACCAATGCGGCCGGTATAGAAAATTTCGGATTGCGAACTTCCCCAGCCATATCAACCACATGTCGGAATCCAATGAAGGAAAAAATCACGCCGCCAGTAGATACGGCCGCCATGATACCCCTAAGACCATAGGGGGCGAATCCATCTGGCGTCGTAAAGTTTTGCGTTTCAAATCTTGATGCGATCAACAGAACTGACATGACAACTGGGATCGCAATTTTAGCCCAGGTCAGTGTCGCATTTACCTGGGTGAAAAACTTAACCCCCAGCGCGTTTACCGCGACGAATAACAGCATGAATAGCAGTGCAACAGAGACACCGGCCCCGGTCAGTTCCCCAGTTTCTGCCGTATGGAGCCAAGACGCGTATGGCGCGAGGTATTTAAGCATGGCCTCAACCTCGATTGGGGCGGTCGTATTGTAGCCAATCCAGGCGGTCCAACCCATCGCCATCGACACGATATTGCCATGCGAAAACTGCGGGACGCGTGCGATGCCGCCGGGGATAGGCAGCATCGCCGATATTTCGGCAAATGTGATCGCCAAAATGAACATCGCAACGGCGCCGATGATCCAGGAAAGAATAGCGGCAGGGCCGGCATGCTGTACGGCGAGCAGGGGTCCGAATAGCCAGCCCGATCCGATGATGCCGCCGACTGAAATGAACGTTAGACCAACGAGGCCGATTTCCCGCTTCAGTTTCGCCATTTGTTAACCCACCCAGGAAATCCGTTGGTTCGACAGACCACAGTTTCAGGATAAGCAGGCCGTAGGAAACATGGCAAGTCTCTATAATCATGAAAGAATCTCAGTGCCTAAAGCAACGAATTGGAAAGTTCTTCCAGTCGTTTCGAGCACTTTCTGCCACGAGTGTCTATCTTCAGGGTATCATAACGCTGGACCCGGGTTGGAATATCATTCACGCTGAGAGCCCACGCCATTGTAGGAGACCCCAGGATGCCTCGGTACAACGATCTGTTCGAACTTTCGGTGGAAGATATGGAATTGATTGAAGAGGCAATGCGCCATGCGATTTCGGCCAGGTCCGTCGCACTTGTTGATGAAGGCAATGAGGACAGAGAGGCCCGCGAGAACTTTGTGCGCAAAGCACACGAATTACTCGGCAGGCTACATGACCAGAAGATATTCTATCGCCCGAAGTCCGGCGTGTATGTCAGTGGGTAGTTCAGGGTGCGCTGCGCGTTTGATCTGAAAGGATCCCAGCACTTTACTTGCGGCCAATAAGTTATTGAAAACATGGTGGGTGATAAGAGATTTGAACTCCTGACATCTTCGATGTGAACGAAGCGCTCTACCACTGAGCTAATCACCCTTGGCGGGCTCAAATAAAGAATCCAAGAAATATTCGCAAGCTGAAATCGCTGTCCGCTTGCGTTGGAGTAGGGTTTTCACGACGCATTTGCTTTGTTCAAAGTTACTCGCATTGGAAAAATTCGTGATTAAGCAAAAAACTTGAAAACGCCGCTTGACGCTGCACAGCGGTAGCCATAATACACCCCAACGTTCAGAGATGAACGGGCAGTGGGCGGTTGTAGCTCAGTTGGTTAGAGTACCGGCCTGTCACGCCGGGGGTCGCGGGTTCGAGCCCCGTCAACCGCGCCATCACTGTCAGCCTTTGATCCGGGCAAACGGATCACACATAGACCCAAAATGCGCGGTTGTAGCTCAGTTGGTTAGAGTACCGGCCTGTCACGCCGGGGGTCGCGGGTTCGAGCCCCGTCAACCGCGCCA